>CAZNDN010000137.1:0-10555 GCA_964571815.1 uncultured Fibrobacterota bacterium
CCAAAGTGGATACCGGATTACATCAAGGTGCAGACTGGCTTTGCCTTGGATTGGGGACGGACTATGTTTTATATCTTAACGCCTGAGGCGAGAGAGTGCGATACGGTATCCCGCCGCTGCACTCCCTCAGCGGAGGTGTTGATTCCACAGCCGGGGGCGAGAACTCCGGGCTGGTACTTCCCGCCCCTTCCCGGCTTCGCAAAGTTCGCCGCGGCAGGCTACACCTACGACCTGTACTCCACCAACTCGATTACGAGGACGCGCACGCCTGTCCCGGGCATGTCGAAGGGAGCACGACTCAGACTAACGTTCGCTGCCTTCGGCTCTCGCGTCTCCCGGTTTCGTAGACCGAGCCGCGGCAAGCTGCCTCCTGTGTCCCTCTTTCGGGTCCTTTGAATTTTACTCTTGACATCCCGGGAAAAATGTTGTATATTGCTATTGTACTGGTTAACCATAACAATCGAACAGTCGGACAATGACCATGGCATTCACGTTTTCACTCAACAGCTCAAGCGGGGTTCCGTACTATCGGCAGATAGTCAACCAGGTGATATTCGGCATTGCCAACGGCATGCTCAAACCCGGGCAGCGGCTCCCCACGGTTCGCCAACTGGCCGTCGACCTCCAGGTGAATCTCAATACTATTGTCAAGGCCTACAACGAACTTGAGCTTCGGGGCATTATCAACACGCAGCAGGGAACCGGAACGTTCGTGGCGGAAAGCGGCGATGAAGTCGATCCCGTGGAGAAGCAGAAGGGAATCGAGCGGGTGTGCGGGGCGTTTCTCGATGAGCTGGCCGCACTGGGGGTCGGCACGACCGAGGCGATTGCCACACTGAAAACCATAGAAAGCAAACGCAGGAACACTTCACAAGGGAGTTAGCCAATGGGAGCGAAAACCAGGGAAAAGGAGTACGAAGAGCGGCGGGAGTTCAACCCCGTGCTGTGGAGCGTGAGAAAACGACTGTTTGCACTTCGGCGATACCGGATCAACCTGATCCTGCTGATCGCGGCCGTGGTTCTCGGTATCGGCCCGTGGACTCCGGGCGTGTCGCCGTGGGTGCGGCTTGCCGCGGCGGCCGTGGTCGCGCTGGTTGGTGTGTCGATACGCGTGGCGTTTGAATGGGAGCGTGTGCCCGTGCTTCGGTTCGGACGTTTCATCAAGATCAAGGGTCCGGGCCTGTTTTTCCTGATTCCGGTTGTCGATGTTGCCTACGACTACGTGGACTGCCGGATCAAGGTCACGGATTTCTCGGCGGAGAAGGTACTGACTCGCGATGCGGTGCCGATATTCGTGGATGCGATCATTTTCTGGATGATCTGGGATGCGGGCAAGGCGAAGCTCGAGGTGGAAAACTACCATATCGCCGTGCCGCTGAGCGCCAAAACCGCTCTTCGGGACATTATCGGCAAGACCACTCTGGCGCGGCTGCTCACCGACCGCGACGAGATCGGGCAGGAGCTGCAGAAGATCCTCGATGCCAGGACCAATCCCTGGGGGATTACATCGCTGTCGGTGGAGATCAAGGACATCGTAGTGCCGCCGGAGCTTGAGGATGCGATCAGCAGGGAGGCGCAGGCCGAGCGTGAGAAGAACGCGCGGGTGATCCTGGGATCGGCCGAGATCGAGCTTTCGGAGCAATACGCGGAAGCATCGCGGCGCTACAAGGGCAACGAAGAGGCGCTGACGCTCAGGTCGCTGAACCTGCTGCTGGATGCGCTCAAGACCAAGGGGTCGATGATACTGGTGCCCTCGGAGGTGCCGCACGTGATGAACAAGGCCGTGGCTGCCGCCATGGCCAGGAATGCGCGGGGTGAGGGCGGATCGGGTGTGGACGAGGGGAATGTGACGGTGGAGTAGTGGGAGGTGCTCGACCCTTCGACGGGTACATGCTGAGCCTGTCGAGGGGCTCAGGATGAGTCCCGCACTGTTGCTTGGGACAGGCGTAAGGGTTGCGTTGGGTCACCGCGGAGGGTGAGTGTCTGAGAGTTTTTGGAAAACCGCAAGAGTGCTCAAACATGGCCTTGGAAACAGGGGGTAGAGGAGACAATCATGCGAACGAGACTGTATAGGTGGCTGGCCGGACTGGTGACCCGTCATCCGGGCAAGGTCCTGATCGGATGTGCGGTGATGACCGTGTTGCTGCTGGCGGCCTCCGGGCGGCTGGGCATGAAAACGCAGTTTGCCGACATGCTGCCCGAGGATATCCCTCAGATCAAGGAGTTTCTGGAGATTGTCGAAGACTACGGTTCCGAATCCACGGTCATGATTACCGTGGAGAGCAGGGACAAGGACGTGAAAGGCATGCGGGCGTGCGCCGACGATCTGGCCGGACGGCTGGAGAAGATCTCTCTGCCGAAGCCCGTCGACGAAAGCAAACTCTCGATCGGACACAAAATCGCTCTTGCCCGGGGGCGGTCCCCATCGGACATTGCCTGGGACACACTGCAGCTTGTCAAGCGTGTCGACTACAAGCTCGACAACGAGTTTGTCGCCGAGCACGGCCTGATGATTCAGAAGACCAACGACCTGGAAAGCATGATCGATATGTTCGGGTCGCTCGGGCTTCCGGGGCTTATCCGCAATATCAACGACAATTTCGAGAAGGAGTACATCGAAGACTCCGACAATCTTACCACCCTCGACGGTGAGGGGCAGGCGGTGCAGGGGCTGGAAGGCATACGCAGGTTCCTGATGAGCATCCGGCGGTATATCGACAATCCCGACTCCGAAGAGGTGGCGCGGGCCGTGGCCGATTTTGTCACCGGACCCCGGTATTTCGTGTCGCCCGACAACAGCATGATCCTGCTCATGCTGCAGCCGACGATCAGTTTCAATGAATTCGAAGACCTGATGTATCTGGGGTACCGTATCGACGATACGCTGGGGGTGGTCCGGGAAGCGTATCCCGAGCTTGATCTGGGCCGCACGGGCGCAATGATGGTGCAGATTGACGAAAACTACGCTATGGCAAAGGACTTCGGCTGGCCGAGCCTGATTATCCTGGCGCTTATCCTGCTGCTGTTGATCGGCTCGTTCCGCACCTGGAAGAACCCCTTCTATTCGGTCGCTACGCTGGTTGCGGGGATCGTGTGGACCGCCGGCATCCTGGCGCTGGTGCTTCACTACCTCAATATGATGTCGGCCGGATTCGGTATCGTGCTGATCGGGCTGGGTATCGATTTCGGCATACATTTCATCTCCGGCTACCGCGACGGGCGCGAGCAGGGGATGTCGCCGAAGGACTCGATTTTCTACATGTACACGCGGGTCGGCGCCGGTGTCTGGACCGGAGCCTTGACAACCGCAATTGTCTTCTTCACCATGCCCCTGACCCGGTTCGAGGCGTACTCGCAGATGGGTCTTGCCATGGGAATCGGAATCGTCACGGTACTGATTGCCATGATGGTGATGCTGCCGGCGCTGATCGTCTGGGACAACAAGGGCTATTCGGTTGTCGGCAAGGCGCTGCGAAGACTGGGGCTCGGTTTCGTCGTCACGGGCTGGAACGCCGCCGGCAGAGCGATTGCCGCGGTATTCCGCCTGCCGGTGTTCGGGTGGATCAGCGGCGTGTTCCAGTTCGGGTTCCTTTCGACGATCGGGCGCCTGATCGGGCATCCCGTGGTTGCAGTCGGCGCGCTGGCGCTTAGCGGCGTGGTGGTGTACGTGTCGATCTCCGGCGGTATGAAGATGCAGTGGGAGTACGACATGATGGAGCTGTCGGCCAAGGGCGCCCTGGGGTATGTAACCCAGGAGAAGATTATCGATCACTTCGAATTCAGCCCCGACTATGCCATGGTCAAGGCCGGCAGTATTGAGGAGTGCCGCGAGATGGTGCGGGAGTACAAGAAGATCGGCAATCGCACCGGCCTGATCGGCCAGGTCGACGCGATCACCGAGTTTCTCCCGCCCCGGGACGTGCAGGAGGCCAACGCGGAGGTGATCCGACAGTTCGCGGACACGGTGCGCGCAATGCCGATCCCCGTATCCCTGGACACCGGCGGCATGCACGAGCTTTTACGGGAGCTGGAGCGGCTGCACCGGAATATCGTCGAGATCGGCGCGCTTTCGGTGATGAGCAGCGGCGAGAACAACAAGATCGTGCGCAAGTGCGACCGGATTGTGGGGAAGCGTGATGAAGACAGTTTCATTCTGGCCCTGGCCTCGGAAGTGGGTGGGTTGGATGAGAACACGCGGGTGATCGGCGCCTACCAGAGGATCATGGCCGGCGTGCTCAAGCGCAAACTGCTCGGCATGGCCTCGACCGACTGGGTGACGTTCGAGAGTCTTCCCCATGATATCAGGAAGCGGTATGTCAACCCGCGAAACGACGATCTTCTGATCAACGTCTATCCCAAGGGCTATATCTGGGATGAGAAAAACCTGAGCAAATTCAACGAGCAGACCGCACGGGTATCGGAGCGCATCACCGGCATGCCGGCCCTGATGCAACTGATGATGGGGTTGATGGCGGAGAAAGGGAGACTGGCGGTGATCTTCGGGGTGTGCGCGATCGCGGTATTCCTGCTGCTTGATTTCCGCTCGCTGTTCTACACCGTACTGGCGGTCATTCCCCTGGCGGTCGGCGCAGCCTGGATGGTCGGGTGCATGGCGATGCTGGGCATGAAACTGAGCATGGTCAATTTCATGGCGCTTCCGCTCATCATTGGAATCGGTATCGATGACGGCGTGCATGTTCTTCACCGGTATCGTATTGAAGGACGGGGTTCCATGCCCCTGGTGCTCACGTATACCGGTCGGGCCATACTGCTGACATCGCTGACCACCATGATCGGTTTCGGCTCCATGGGACTGGCATCGCATCGGGGTCTTGCGGGCCTGGGGAAGACCCTGTTTTTCGGTGTCGGCTGCTGTTTTCTCAGTTCGGTGATCGTGCTGCCGGCAATCATCACACTGTGGGAGCGAATATTCAAGGCCGGGAGGGTCCGAGCGACCGCATCGGATACACAGCGGCCGGAGCTTCACGGAAAGGAAGGTTGATCATGTCTGATGTCGGGAACACGAACCGGTTGATGCGGTCGAAGTGCGATGGGCGCTTCTCCGCCGGCGCGGTGCGCCGCGCGCTGAGAGCGCTTTCCGAGCGGGCGTCGTCTCTTTCACCACGCGGGAACCGTCGGACGGTGAGCGCGTTCTACTGGGGTCTTCCGGAACATTGTCGCCTACCGGGCGGCGGCTTCAAGGAGGTGTATCATGATTAGGGCTTTGTTTCTCTCGATGCTTGCGGCGCTACCCGCGGGAGCGCTCACCGTGGATGAGATACTTGACAAGATGGAGGCCAACGAGGAGGCGCGGACATCACGCATGGAAGCGACCATGGTGGTGTATGATGTCGCCGGCAAGGAGCGGACTTCGGAGCTTATCAGCTACGGCTGCGACAAGGGTGACAAGGGGCTCATGGAGTATGTCTCGCCGGCGCGGATCAAGGGCATGAAGATGCTGATGCTCAACGACGGGGACGATATCTGGGTGTATTTCCCCCGTACCGCACGCGTGCGCAAGATCGCATCGCACCAGAAGAAGCAGTCGGTCAACAACTCCGATTTCAGCTATGAAGACCTGTCCATGCGCGACAATCGCAAGGACTATCACTGCACGCTCGCCGGTGAAGAGACAAAAGACGGCGCGGCATGCTACAAGATTGTCATGAAGGCCAGGGACCCGGAGAAGACCTATCAGAGGATAGTCATGTGGGTGGACAAGGAAAGCTTCGTTTCCGTTGCCGCCGAGTTTTTCGATGAGGACGGGCAGTTGTGGAAGCAACTGGAGGTTGACGATGTCACCCGGATCGGCGACTACTGGACGGCCAGGACAATCGAGATGAAGGATGTCCAGAAAGGGAGCCGCACGGTGATGAAGATGGACAAGATCGAGTATGATATCCAGCTCGATGAAAGCATGTTCAGCGAACGGTATCTGAAGAAGTAAACCGCCGGGGGCGGAGGGGAGGCAGGTATGAAAACCATGCTGTGGGTCGTTGTTGCGCTTTTGCCGGCGGCCGCCGGAACGGACAATCTCCGCTTCGGCGGGTATGTCGAAAACGGCACATCGGTGATGCTTGCCGACGAGGAGAGCATCTCCGATGCCGCATCGGTGCGGCTTGAAGGAGACTGGGATTTCGGCAAGCGGGGCGCTATCGAGACGCATGTCCTTCTCTCGGCGGCGCTTCAGCCGCTCGACCCGAGTATCGCGTTCCGGCGGAATTCCTTTCTTGCGGACATCATGGATGAGTTGGAGCAGGGGCTCATGGCGGAGGCAGCGGACGTGCTGGGGCAGGAACCTGTGGACACCAACGAAGTGGACTCCGCTCAGCTCCGCGAGCAGGCTCGCCTGCAGCGGAAACGGCGGAAGCAGGTGGACAATCTCCTTACCTACCTGCCCTATACATCGTTTTACCCGGTGGATCGGGTTCTTCTGGACCGGGCCTTGCTGAAGCTGTATTTCGAGGGTGCTGATTTGTATATCGGTCGCCAGACTATCGCCTGGGGCACGGGCTACGCGTTCAACCCCACGGATATCTGGAACAGGAAAAACCCTCTGGATCCCACTGCCCCCAAAGTTGGTGTCAACGCCCTGCGCGCGGAGATTCCGCTAGGCATGCTCAGCGGAATCTCCCTTGTCCTGGCCCCCGGCCCCGATTTCGATCACACGAGCGGGGGCATGCGGTTGAAAGGAAACCTGGGCGGGTTCGATCTGTCCATCTCGGGCATGCGTATCATGAATGCCGACCGGGAGCTGCTGGGGTTGCCCGAGAAATGGGCGATCGGCGCGGATATGGCCGGTCAGATCGGTGATGTGGGCGTGTGGACCGAGGCCGCGGTCAACAATCCCGTGTACGATGGCATGTCGTACACCGATTTGGATTCGTTGTACGTGCAGGCTGATGCAGGGGCGGATTACACGTTTGAGTGGGGCACGTACGTCATGCTGGAGTACTACTACAACGGCCCGGGGCGCGGCGATCCCGACGACTACGGCGTGCGGGATCTGCTGTATGTGTTCACCGGTGAAACCGCCGGCTTCGGACGTCACTACCTCATGGCCGGCACGCGGCATACCTTCGGCAATTATTACCGCGTGTCCGGTTTCGTACTGGGCAATATCAGCGATCGTTCGGCCATGCTGCTGCCCTCCATTGCCTACGATTTCTCGGACAACATGACAATAGAACTCAGCTCCCAGATCGGAATCGGCGACAAGAAGCGAACCGAGTTCGGCGCAGTGTTCGGCAACCTGATGCTGACGGTCACGGGGTATTTTTAGTGAAGGACAGCGTGTCTCATCTGAAACTAGTGGGAGAATCTCATGCCGACAACGCTTCAACTCAAGGCAATCACGAAGGATTTCAGCAAGGGTGAGCGCACGGTCCACGCGCTTCGGGGGGTGGATCTGACTATTGACAAAGGCGAACTCCTCGCCATAGTCGGACCTTCGGGGAGCGGCAAGACCACGCTGTTGAATATTGTCGGCTGTCTGGATACGCCGTCGGGCGGTGAGGTGGTGTACGACGGGGCGAGGCTGGGAACCATGAAAGAGGCTGAGCTGGCGGAGTACCGCAAGAAGCATATCGCCTTCATCTTCCAGTCGTACAATCTGATTCCGGTGCTCACCGTGCGCGAGAATGTGGAGCTGCCCCTGGTGATCGAGAAGAGCGTGTCGCCGGAGGAGATGAGCAGGCGGGCCATGGCCGTGATCGAGACCGTGGGGCTGCAAGGCATGGAGGACCGTCTTCCGAGGGAACTCTCCGGCGGGCAGGAGCAGCGGGTGGCGATTGCCCGCGCGCTGGTGAAGAACCCCCTGGTGGTGCTGGCCGACGAGCCCACGGCAAATCTCGATTCGCACACGGCCGAGGATATCATGAAAGTGATGGAAGAGATGAACCGCACTCATCGGACCACGTTCATCTTCTCCACGCACGATACCATGGTACGGGATCATGCGGCGCGGGTGGTGACGTTGCATGACGGCGGTGTGGAATCGGACGAAAGGAAGCAGGCATGAGAATGATTGCACGCATTGCGGTCAGGAATATCCTTCGCCACAAGCGCCGCACAATTACTTCGGGCATCACGATCGCCGTAGGGATGTGGTTTTACACGTTCATGGATTCGGTGATGGCCGGGCTTGACCGGGGGGGTATCGACAACATGATCGAGCTGACTTCATCGGCGGTGAAAATCCGGACCGCGGAGTACGATCGGGACAAGGAGGCGTTTCCCCTGAAGCACGGTATTCCCGACGTGGAGGCAGTGCGCGAGGAACTTACTCAGGATCCGCGTGTGAGGGGGGTTGCGCCGCGCACGCGTTTTGTGGGGCAGCTTTCCAATTACACCGAGGAAGTGCCGGTGGTGGGGACGGTGGTCGAGCCGGCGGTGGACAGCACGGTCTTTTCGCTCACTGAATACCTGATCGGCGATTACTTCTCCGGAGACAGCCGGGGAGAGATCATTCTGGGCAGGCAGTTGGCCCGGGAGATGGGGGTTGACACGGGCGGCTACATTACGCTGTATGCGTTGACGCGGTATGAAAGTCGCAACGCCGATGAGTTCAGGGTGGTGGGGCTGCTTAACACGAGCGATCCGCGGCTCAACCGGAGTTCGGTGATGATCTCCTGCGACGCGGCCGGGGAGTTTCTCGATCTGGACGGGTTGGTGACCGAAGTCAACGTGGGGCTGGAGCGGCGGGTGAACCTGGCGGATATGAAGGCCGAAGCCCGGCGGGTGAAGGAGCGGGTCGAAGAGGCCTTTCCGGCTCTGACGGCGACCACGTTCATGGAAGCGGCCGCGAGTTTTCTGGAGCTTGCCAAAAGCAAACGCGCGTTCGGGATTGTGTTCCTGATGGTCATCCTTGTGATTGCCGGCGTAGGCATATTCAACTCCGTGCTCATGAGCGTGTACGAGCGTATCCGTGAGGTCGGCGTGCTGCGCGCCCACGGCATCAAACCGTCGGAGGTCTCGACCATGTTTGTGATGGAGGGATTCATGACCGGCGTGTTCGGCTCGGTGCTGGGGTTGATCATGGGCGTGGCGACCAATGTGGTGCTCATCACCTACGGCTATCCGATCGACAAGATTGCCGGGGATATCGCGATGGAGGGTTTCCCTTACTGGGGCACGATATATGGTGAGTGGAATGTCGGGACGCTGCTGTTCCTGCTCGTGTTCGGCATTCTGACGGCCACGATAGCCGGGATCATCCCGGCGCGGAAAGCCGGAAAAATGGAGGTAACGCATGCGCTTCGGTTTGTATGAGCATGCAAAACGCGCAATCTGTTGTTCATGTGCACGAGTACGAGTACGAGCACGAGGACTATTCCGGACAGGACTAACGTATGTGGTATTTTCTGAAGCTTGCGCTTCGTAACCTTCGCCGCAACAGGCGTCGGTCTTTGCTGGCCGTGTTGTCGGTGTCGCTGGCGATTACTTTCATCGTGTTTCTTCAGGGCATGATCGGCGGGTTCATGGGTTCGCTGGTGCGCAATTACACGCGCAGTGAAACCGGTCATGTCCGGATTGCGACCCGGGATTTCGTGGACAAAATACGTTTCTATCCGGTGACCGAGAATATCGAGAATCCGCAATCGATTATCGAGACGGTGCGGAGCGATCCGCGGATCGCGGAGCACGTGGAGATAGTCACGGAGCGGACTAATTTCGGGGTGCTTCTGAGCCACCACGGCAACAACCGGAACGCGGTGGCCCTGGCCGGCGATCCGGAGACCGAACGGGACCTACTGCTTCTGCACAAGTCCATTCTTCCGGGCGGGCGCTATATCCAGGGTGAACGTGAGACGATTATGGGGGCGGCGCTGGCCGAGGCGCTTGATTACGAGGTTGGCGACACGGTGAAAGTCATGGCACAGGGAAGCGACTATGCGCTTCATCTTCGAAAATTGGCGATTGTGGGCCTGTTCGAATCGGGACTCAGGGAGATGGATGAGCGCATTTTTCAGATGTCGCTCAGTGATGCCAGGGAGCTGCTGCGTATGCGCACGGCGACTCAGCAGATTGTTATCATGCTTGACGATTATCATCGTGCCGGCGCGGTTGCCGGGGCGTTGCAAAGCGCAATCGGCGACACGACGCTGTCGATTCAGTCGTGGAGAGACGCGGGCATATACGGCGACTACGTCACCATGGCCTCGAACGTGTACGGGATCATCTACCTGGTGATTGCGCTGCTGGGAACGTTTATTATCGGCAATATCATGATGATGGTGGTGCTGGAGCGGCGGCGGGAGATCGGTGTGCTCAAGTCAATGGGCTTCTCGCGTCGTGGGATCCTGGTTTTGTTCGTAATGGAAGGCTTGCTGCTGGGGCTGGCCGGAAGTCTGGCCGGCGTAATCGGCGGGACTGGGGTGTCGCTGTATTTTCATGTTTTCGGCCTTGACTTCACCAGCGCCCTCAGCTCGGTAAGCATGCCCATGGACAACGTGGTATACACCACGATCGAAGTCGGCGGTCTGATTCAGGCGCTTGTTCTGGGAACAATCGTTGCGGGCGTGGTCTCCTTGATCCCGTCATGGCAGGCCGCGAG
>CAZNDN010000138.1:0-10496 GCA_964571815.1 uncultured Fibrobacterota bacterium
CCGAAAATCAGCACCAGAAAAGGTGCGACAAATAGAGTATTCCTCAGAGCTGGGGGGATGGAGGCCGGCAAGGAGGACAGTGGATCGGGGACAGAGTCGCAAATACTGCAGTTACCCGCGGAATTACGGCAGGAAACGGCATGTCGGCACGGCCCCCCCCCGGGCGGATTCCAATGTCTTCCGTTTGTTCCCTATGGTGAGATGAGTTCGTTATCCGAGAGGACGGCGCAATAGATCGCTCGTCCGGATCGCAGCAGGAGCGGTCGGAAATCTGGATTGGTCCACGTTGAAATCCGGCCGGCTCCGGGGCTCAAGGTAAAAGGCCCTTGAGAGACGGCCTCACGCGATCTCAGCCGGCTCAGTTACCGGCCTCTGAGAGCAGTTCCCGGGCTTCCTTCTTGAGTTGTTTGTGCTGATGGTTGGTGATCGGCAGGTCAGCGGCCTGCCGGAGGTGTTTTCGCGCGGCATCGTCCTCGCCCATGGCCAGGAGCGTCTTGCCGAGTTCGAGATGTGCGAAAATGTTGCGGTCGTTGAGCGTGACGGCCTTCCGGAGGTATTCTTCCGATTGCTCAAGGGTCCCTTCGGGTGCGCTGCCGAAAATCGTTCGGGCGAGAAACTTGAGAACGTCGTTGCTTTGTGCTACATGACGGTAGTAGCTGCCGAGGACTACGTATGCCGGATCATAGTCGGGGTCCAACTCGATTGCCCGCTTCGCTCTCCCCTCGATTGTCTTTGTAAGCTCGACCTTTTCCCGTGGGCCTGCGAAAAGCGCAAGGTTTCCGGCCGCGGCCGCCATCATGAAATGACTCATCATCGAGTCGGGATACCGCTTCACCAGCGTATCGGCATACTGATAGGCACTCCGGTAGTTCGTGCCGGCCTCTTTGCCTCCCGCATCTTCACCGACATCGTTGTACGCCCGCGCCGTCTTCATGAGCGGCTCGTAGGCTTCGGGGCATTTCCCGCGGGCGTCGAGGTAGCGTTGCAGTGCCCCGCGATTGTCGAAGCGCTCGTACAGGCTGTCGCCACGGGCAATGAGAGAATCGCACGCAGCATCGGCGGCGGCCCAGATGAAAAGGATAATGACGGGGAGACGGGATTGCATGGGAAGCCTCTCTCAGGGAGTTTGTGATACGGAGTTCCCGCCCCGCGGATCAGGTTCGGGGCGGTCGTGGTACCAAAAATACGATTGGGCAACACGGGCGCAGGACCGGCGTCAAGGGCCGATTGCTGGTCGGCCCGCGAAGCTTCGTCTCTGTGCTATGAAGCCTGGTCCGCGATGTACCGGCGGAGGGGGTCGTTTTCATCGGGGTCGAACTTCGTGATTTCCATACCCCATCGGGACTCGCGCCAATTGCGTTCCGACCATTTCACTGCTCCTTGACAGGAGCCGACACCCAGCGGCGTCCATGCAACGACCTTGATTTCCTCACCCGGGTACGGGTGCGCGTGGTGTCCGGCCTGCAGTGAGACGATCCTTGCTCCCGTGGCGGAGAGGTTGGCCAGGAAGCCGCAGTGGACGGTGCCCAGGCGCTCAAACCACACGGGGCAGAACTGGTCGCTGCGACGAGAACGGTTGATTGAGGTCTTGACCGAGACCGGCATGCTGCGTTCCTCCGGTGGAATGTTTTGTTGACTCTTCTCGCGCATTGTTGAACGGGGATCGTGTTTCGTTGCCCTCTCAACACGTCATTTGAACAAGGTACCCGCCGATCCTCTCAAGGAAGCGCCGATCTGCCGCGATCAGCGAGGTCCCCGCCTCCAGTGAAAAGATACCGAGCGCAGGTTATTAAAACCGCAGGATTGCATTAGAATTCGGTTCAGGATTCCCGCGTCACCCCGGCATCCTTCACACGATACAAACCGGAATCTTACGCTTCTCTAGTCCAATTACGGTAGATTTGAATGTCGCGTGTCCTCAGGGCAGTCAGTGGTCGCTGAACGAGGGGAGGCTGGGGATCGTCCGAGCAGCATTCGTATGGTTTGTGGTGGGAATGGTCGAGTTGGGGGTATGCACGGAGACCATCCTCACGGGAGCAGGGGCCACCTTTCCTCATCCGCTGTACCGCTCATGGATAGAGTCGTACGGCGGGCTGACGGGCCTGCGTATTACCTATGAACCGTCGGGGTCGGGCGTGGGTATAGCGCGGCTGCGCGCGCGGGAGGTTGATTTCGGGGCTACCGATGCATTTCTTGATAGTGCCGATTTTGCTGCCATGACCGATTCGGTGCTTCACCTTCCCACGTGTGTCGGCGCGGTAGTTGTCACGTACAACCTGCCCGGCAACCCGCGGCTGCGGTTCACTCCGGAGTTGATCTGCGACATATTCCTGGGTCGCGTCAATCGCTGGTCCCACGGTCGGGTTGCCCGGCTCAACAGGGATATTGATCTGCCGGAGCAGGATATCACGGTAGTGCACCGCTCGGGCAGTAGCGGCACCACCTTCATTTTCACCTCCTACCTTACCAAAGTAAGCGCGCGGTGGAGGAAGGAAGTGGGGGCGGGAAAAGTCGTCCGATGGCCGGTGGGTATTGGTGTTGAAGGTAATCCGGGGGTGACTGAATTCGTTCGCACGATTCCCGGCAGTATTGGATATGTGGAACTGACCTATGCCGCGCGCAACAGGCTCCCTACCGGTTCGATTCGCAACGGCGCCGGAGATTTCATAGCTCCCACGCTCATGTCGGTGTCGGCCGCGGCCCGGACCGATCTTCCGGCCGACACCCGGAAACTCCTTGTGGACACCTCCGACCCGCGGGCATACCCGATAAGCGCTTTTACCTACTTGCTGTTCTACAAAGAGCAATCCTATGCCGGACGGCCGCGTCGTCGTGCCCGGCACCTGGCGGAATTGATGTGGTGGATGATTCATGCCGGCCAGAAGGATGCCGGTCGTCTTCTGTACGCTCCGCTTCCGCGGCAGGCCGTGCGGCGCGGTGAAGCCGTTCTGCGGAGCCTCACCTACGAGGGCACGCCGGTACTCGACGAGACCCGGGGCTCCCGTGAGGATGGAATTCCATGAAGCAGGGTTGGATAGTTCCGATGAGGCATTGGGCAGGGACCGTTTTTCTATTCGGCGCAAGTCTCGTGGCCACGGTCACGGCAGCCCAAGAAACGGTGCGTGTGGGTGTATACGATTTTCAGCCCCTCTGCCGCTCCTATCCGTCGGTGCACGGTGGTGAAACGAAGGCTGAAGGCGGATTGTTTGTGGAACTGCTTCGCGGTATCGCCGAGGAAGAGGGCTGGGACCTGCGTTTTGTAGCCGGAACGCTCCATGAATGTATCGAGCGGGTGATGGAAGGATCGCTTGACCTCGCGGTTGCCGTGCCTCATCATATCGAGGACGGGGGCGGCATTGCGATGTCGAAGGAGACTATCATCTCCACCTGGGCGAGGGTCTACTCTACACAGAAATCCGACCCGCAGACGATTGTCGATATCGAAGGCCGAGCGGTTGGCGTGGTCCGGGATGACCCGTACAACCACCAGCTCCGGGACATCGCGCACCGGTTCAATATCCAGTGTCGATTCGTTGAGTTTGTCAACTACGACAAGGTCGTCGAAGGCCTGCGGAGGGGGTGGGTTGACCTCGGGGTTGTTGATCGTCTTTACGCCGTGTCGCAACCCGGGCTGGGCGACCTGCATCTGACGCCGATCCTTTTTTCACCCGTTGCGCTTCGTTTTGCCGCGCCGCCGTCACGGCGGGACGAGTTGATCGCCGCGCTGGATTACCACGTTGCGGCGTTGAAGCAGGATCCCGGGTCGGCGTATCACCGATTGATCAACACGGTGCTCAGCGGCGCGGATTCTCAGGTGTTCCCGGTTTGGCTCGGCTGGGCCCTGGGGGCCGGTCTGGGACTTCTGCTGTTTTTCGGGGGCGTCAGTTTGTTTCTTCGATACAGGGTGCGCGTCAAGACCGCGGAACTGTCACGGAAGAACCAGGCTTTGCAGAAAGAAATAGGCAGGCGTGCGGAGGCCGAGGAGAATGCTCGGAATTCGGAGCAGCTCCTTCGTAAGACGTTTGCCGGCATGCGCGATGCCCTTTTGATAAGTGACGGTGGAGGGCGATGTGTCGTGGAGTGTAATGAAGCCGCGGAGCAGATGTTGCACTACCCGCGCAAGGAACTGGTCGGTCGCGAGCTTGCGTCGTTGTACGGAGGGACCCTTGATTTTGCGGAGTTTTCACGGCTGGTAAGAACATCCGCCGAGAAGAAGGGGTTCTTCAAGGGGGAGTCGAGGCTGGTGCGCAAAGCCGGCGACGCATTTCCCGCGGAAATAACGATTACTCCCTTGCGGGATGAGTCCTATCGCATAATCTCCTGGGTGACCATAGCTCGTGACGCCTCGCTTCGGGAGGCGTTGCGTGAAAGTGAACACCGGCTTCGACACGCCCAGAAAATGGAGGCAATCGGGACACTGGCCGGCGGGATCGCGCACGACTTCAACAACATTCTCATGCCGATTCTGGGGTATGCCGAGCTGCTCTCGCGTCTGATCCCCAACAAAGACGAAGCATTGCACAATTACGTGCAGCAGATTACCAAGTCGGGCAAACGAGCGCGCGACCTGGCGAGTCAGATTCTGGCTTTCGGCAGGAAGCGTGAAACGGGCCTGAACCCTCTTCGGCTTTCCCCCATTGTCAAAGAAGCCATGAAGTTGATTCGGTCGTCACTGCCTTCTACGATAAGCATCAAGATCGAAATCGAAACGGAGAACGATCTGGTGGCTGGTGATCCGACCCAGGTGCATCAGGTACTGATGAATCTCTGTGCCAACGCGGCTCACGCCATGGGCGAACGGGGCGGTGTGCTTACGGTGACTCTCAAGGATCACCGGGGACCGATGCCGGGGTGGCCGGCGGACACGGAGCTGAAGGACCGCCGTTACGTCAGGCTGAGTGTCGGCGATACGGGAGAGGGCATCCGACCCGCGGTGTTGCACAGGATCTTCGATCCCTTTTTCACGACCAAGGACCATGTTCGGGGAACGGGGATGGGCCTTGCGGTGGTGCATGGTATCGTCAAGAGCTTCGACGGGGCGGTATCCGTGGAGAATGAGCCGGGGCGTGGGGCCGTCTTTCATATCTACCTTCCCGAGAGCCCGCGGGAGGATGAAACGGTGAGCGATGCTCCGGAGGAGCAGTGGGCACGAGGCAACGGGGAGCGTGTGCTTTTTGTTGACGATGAGTACATGATTGCCGAAATGGCCGGTGATGGTCTGAGTGGTCTCGGCTACAGGGTGGTGACGGAAACGGACGGCAGGGCGGCGCTTGCTCTGTTCAAAAAGCAGCCTCACCGTTTTGACGCGGTGATAACCGACCAGACCATGCCCGGACTGACCGGGGGAGATCTTGCGAAGGAGATGCTGATAATCCGTCCCCGTCTCCCAATTGTATTGTGTACGGGATACAGTGAAACCATGTCCCGGGACAGAGCGAAGGCAATCGGGATCAGCGAGTACGTGCCCAAGCCCTGCGATCCTGTAGAGATGGGGCGGATCCTGAGGCGCGTCCTTGACCGGGAGGTCACCGAGTCCTCACCTTCCGTGCCGTGCTCCGCGGAATGAGCTTCGGCCCGGGTCACTATTGCCGGACAGGGTGAGCCCGTGCACGTTTCGGTGCACAATGATCGGTGCCGGGCCCGCATGCGGTCGACTTGGCGATCATTGCGGAAAAAACACCTGCTAACAGTTATCTCACGATTTGCTCATCCGTGACCAATTCTCTTGAGTGATATTGGTGAATTCGGGGAGACACTGTCGCCGGAGGACGAGATTGCGGCCTTCAGTGTCCCGGCACCGATCCGGAGTTCATCGGCCGGCGATTCCGTCCCCGGAGGGCTTTGCCATACTACTGGAGGAGTAACGACTATGGGCGGTTTCCCCGTTGATATTCCCCTGTTGCCGCCGGCCATGGATGCAACCGAGTCCCCCGGAGAGCGCACGCGTTTCCGTGGAAATCGGCGGCAGTTTGACGCTCTTATCTATAGTATGCGGAACGGCTGCGTGGACACCTGGAACGAGTGGGTACATGCGGCCGGACGATGGAGTCTGAACCTCAACGGCGCCGACCTGGGAGGCTATCGGCTCGACGGTCTTGTCTTGCGGGGGGCACACCTGAGATGTGCATGTCTCAAGCAGGCATCTTTGAGAGGAGTCGACCTTCGCGAGGCGGATCTTTCTCATGCAAACCTGATGGAGGCCGATCTGACGGACGCATTGCTTGAGGGGGCGAATCTGGTGGGGGTTACGGTCGGCGTGATGGAACTGCTGAAAGCGCAGCTCCGGGACGCGGTGATACGAGATGTCGGATTTCGATGAGATTCAGTGCTTTGGAGCAGCAGTGCCCGGCACGTGCCCGCCCCCTAACATTAGTCTAACGCGCGGCTCAATAAACTCAAATATAAGCCGGCTATCTTAAGGGTAGTGTTAGAGTGATCCATTCCGAACCGGGCAAATGTTTTCCTCACAGAACTCCCGTAGAGTTGCGTGAGGCTGGTGCTGAAACTCATGATGAGTCCTATCAGACGGGGATTTATTCCTCTGGTGTGGCGGGCGGCCGTGGTTGCCGGGATTTCGCTGACCGCGAGTGTTTGTGGTGCGCGTGAAGCAGGCGGATTGTACGGGCGTATCAGTGATGCGGAGTCGGGAGAACCGGTCGTTGCCGCGAAGGTGATGCTCGGCAAGGATGGGCCCATACGATTCTCGGACGGAGACGGAATGTTTCGATACGCCGACCTTCGCCCACGACGGTACACACTTGCGGTTACTGCTACCGGGTACGGTCCATGGGTGCTTTCCGGTGTTCGGGTGGAGCCGGGGGTTGATGTCAGTGTCGGTATTGAGCTTCGTGCCTCCCGGCCGGTGACGGCGGCATGTGATACCTGCCCGGCGCCGTCGCTGCTTCTGGGGAGGGTGACCGACGCGAAGGAAGCAGGGGCGATCAGGGGCGCGAGCATCCTGATTCCGTCCCTGGATATGGCGGCAGAGACCGGAGATGACGGTTATTTCAGTGTTGGGGGCGTGGAGGAGGGGACATACGATGTGGTTGTCGGGCATGCGGAGTATGCCGCCGATACGCTGCACGATATTGCGGTCGGGTCGCGTGGACCGGTCCACGTGAGGGTACGCCTCACGCCCGTGCATACGGCACGGCAGTCGACGGGAACGATTGCGGGGCGGGTACGGGACAGCGCTTCGGGCGAGGCGATCATGCAGGCAAGTGTATCGCTGTTGAATACGGAATTCACGACGTTGAGCGATACCGGGGGGCATTTCGACCTTGGCGACATACCCGCGGGCAACTACACGCTTCTGGTGACCAAATGGGGCTATGAGGCGCAGGTGCTGACCAATGTCGGTGTTATCGACGGCGAACAGACCTCGCGCGAGGTAATGGTTGCCGAGCGAGAAGCCGGACTCTCGTCGGGAGACGGTGGTTCGGGGGCAATCAGCGGGGTGGTCACCGATGAAAACGGGGACCCGTACGAAAACGCCCGCGTCGTTTTGGGGGAAGGGAATGGGACTGCTCTCACCGATTTCCTCGGCCGGTTTCGACTCGACACTGTTCCCGGAGGGGTTTACGCGGTCGGGGCGGTGGCGGAGGGTTACGATACGACGTGGTCGTACGATGTGGATGTCTGGAACGGTGAGGAAAGCCGGATCACGATTCGGCTCCGGCCGCATATTGAGGTTGCGGATTCCCTGGCCGTGGATCCGGATCGAGGGCTGGTACGGGGGGTGATCGTGGATGCCGAGACCCAGAAACCCCTATCGGGTGTAAAGGTGGGCATACCGTCGCGAAACCTCAAAACGGTGACCGATCTGCGGGGAAGGTACGTGCTTAATGGTATTCGACCGGGTGTCGTTTCGCTGACCGCCGAACACGATGGATTTGCGCGGATTGAACGCGAAGTTGACGTTCGCAAGGGACGGAAGGTGCAGGTGGATTTGTTGATGAGTTCCTCGGACGTGACCCGGATGCAGCGGATGACCGTGCGGTCGGTGGCGGTGCAGAATACCGATGCGGCCTTGTTGAAAACGCGCAAGGAGGCGTTGACGGTCAGTGACGCGATCGGGGCGGAAGAGATGTCCAAGGCGGGTGCGGGGAGCGCCGCCGACGCGATGAAACGGGTGACCGGCGCCACGATCGTCGGCGGGAAGTACGTCAACATCCGCGGACTCGGAGGCCGGTACAGCAACACGCTGCTCAACGGGGTCGAGCTGCCCAGTCCCGATCCGAACAAGCGGGCGGTGGCCCTTGACCTTTTCCCTTCTTCACTCCTTGACAATATCAATGCAGTGAAAACGTTCAGTCCCGATATGGCCGGCAATTTTTCAGGCGGCAGCGTCAATATCCGCACGCGGGCAATTCCCGACAAGATGACGCTCAAGGCATCGTTGTCCGGGTCCTACAACCGCCGGGTGACGTTTCGAGACGATTTCCTGACGTACGATGGAGGGAAGACCGACTGGCTCGGAATCGATGACGGGACGAGGGCGGTACCGGAGCCCTTGAAGGATCGTTCCACCGAGGTGCCGTCACTGTTCAGTTGGCCCAGTTGGACGTCGGAGCGCGACTCGGCCCTTCCGGTGGTCCTTCGACTCGATACCCTTTCGCGGGCATTCAGCTCCGGCTTCCACGTCGAAGAGCAACGGGCGTTTCCGAATCACGGCGGTTCGTTTGCGGTCGGCAACCGGTTCGACATGGCGGGAATGCCGCTGGGGCTGCTGGGAAGTGTCACGTACTCACGTAAACGCAAGTCTTTCAAGGACGGAAAACTCGTGAGGTGGGAATTGAAGGGGCACGATTCCACGAAAACGCGGCTTGATTCAAACTCGCTGTACCTGGAAGACAACTCCACCGACGAGGTTCTCTGGGGAACGCTGGCCAACGTCGGACTCGACGTTACTCCGGACCACAAATTGGCATTGCTGTATATGTATTCCCGAAACGCCGAGGACGAAACCTCCTACTTGATCGCCCCCTTTCATGAGGATGTCGACGATCACGTATCCATCGAAAAGCGCAGCATCCGTTACCGTCAACGTGGATTGCACTTCGGCCTTCTGGAGGGTTCTCACGGTATTCCCACCGATGAGGGCGTGTTCTTCGAGTGGAAAGCGGCGTACAGCAACACGCTGCAGGATGAGCCCGATTACCGGGTAATTTCCAACAACAAGGAAGTCGACGATATTACCTGCGATACTGCGTCGCGGGGCGCCACGCTTTTCTGCGATACCACCTGGAAATATCCGATTCAGCTTTCCATTTACCGCCCGGGGTTTCATGCTTTTCGAACGATCAACGAGGAAGCGGGTGATGTGAAGTTCGACCTGTCGGTGCCGTTTTACCAGTGGACCGACGACAGGGGCAGGGTGAAGGCCGGCATGGCATGGCAGCAGAAGAGTCGATCGTACGTGCAGCGGGAGTACGAATACGAAATCGACAACTGGGACAATGCCAACGAGGCCGGCAGGAATTTGACGGATTGCGAGGGCGACGTGGAGAATTATTTCGCCGAGGAAAACCTGGGACTGGTGGATACGTCGGGTGTGCTGCCGGAGTTCGGTAATTACCTCAAATACGAAAACGACACCACGCCCAACCATAACGGTTGGCAGACGATATGGGCCGGCTACGGCATGCTGGAGCTTCCTCTCGTCACCAGGTTCCGGCTTGTGGGAGGGGTTCGGTATGAGTCGACGGTGATGAACGTGTCCAGTTGGGATAAGACCGATACCCTGAACCGGGGGGAGCTGGTAGACGACAGTTGGCTTCCGTCGGTTGCGGGCATTTTCGCCCTCACGGACAAGATGAATATGCGTGCCGCTTTCAGCCGGACCCTGGCCAGGCCTACATTTCGGGAGAAGGCACGCTATGTCTCCGAGGAGCTGGGGCTCGAGATTTCCGTGGGCGGCAACCCGGACCTGCGGCTGACGCATATCAACAACTACGACCTTCGATGGGAGTGGTTTCCCGATGCGGGCGAACTGGTAGCGGTCAGCGCGTTCTACAAGACCTTGACCGACCCGATCGATCTGGTCTATGTCGAAGGGGACAACGACGAGCTTCAGTACGCCAATATCACCGGCCGGGGCTCTTCGACCGTCCCCGGCCCGGGAGGGGATGCGGTCGTTGTCGGAACGGAGCTGGAGGTGCGGGTGGGACTCGGCTACCTGAACCCCGCCTTGCGGGACCTGAGAATCGGTACGAACGTAACCTTGCTGCGGACCGAGATTCAAGTTGACAGTACCAAGGCGGAGAAACTCGAAGATTTGCGTTCGGATCCGGAAATGACCTATCCCCTGTATGGTGCTTCGCCGTATCTCGTGAATGCGAACGTGATCTATCAGGCCGAGCATCTCGGGATTTCGGCCGGCGCCTATTTCAACGTGTTCGGCCGGCGTCTCGATTTCACGACCATGAGTGCAACCCCCAACGTGTATGAGTATCCGCGGCCCGATCTCAGCGTATTTGTTGCTCAGCAACTCACCG
>CAZNDN010000139.1:0-4980 GCA_964571815.1 uncultured Fibrobacterota bacterium
AGGCCCCCTCATGAACAAGCGTGGTTACGCGGCATTCCTGAAAAAGGCAGTCTTCACCCTCTCCGGTCGTCTGCTCCTCATGGACCCCGTTCGCAATTTTGTCTACCAGTGGACCTGGTCCTGTCTTCAGGGGCTTCCCCGCACTCGCGGCCCCGTGCTTGACATCGGAAGCCGCGCCAGCCCCTTTCCCGCTTTCCTGGCCTGGCGCGGATTCAATGTCGTGGCCGTGGATCCCTATCCGCAATTCGTACCCCGCCACAACGAGATACGCCGCGCGTGGAACGTCTCCTACCGAACGGTGAACTCCGACGTCTCCCGTGTCCCGGCCGATAAGCCCTTCCCGGTTGTCCTGGCCCTGCTGAGCCTTCAGCATGCCGGCGACGGAGATGTCGACGGGTACCGCACTGCCGGCGAGATGCTTGGGCCCAACGGCATGCTTCTTACGGTCAATGAATTCGACTCACGGGGCACGCGCCTGCACCGTGGTCGCCCCGACGGCGACATGCGGATCTACGGGCCCGACGATATCTCCGAGCGAATCGAGAAGCCCCTTGCCGGCTCAGGCGTGACGGTAACACAAAAACGGTTCGCCGCGCGGAACCGCACATCGCACACGCTCGACTGGACCGAAAACCCCGAGCGCGCCGGCTTCTGCTTCCTCCTCGGTACCAAAGGCGGCACCTCGCCGAACGGGTGAACCCGCGGGTTCAATCATTCGCCGAGCGGCCCTGAGAAAAAGGGCCGCAGCACAAACGAAAAGCAGTACTCGCCCGGTCCGATACGATACTCCGAAGGCGTATCCGGCCCGCAGCTCCGCGTGCCGACACCCCTATGACGCACGTCAAGCGTCACGAATGATTCGGCTCTTCGGTCAAGCTCGTTCACGTGAGCGGCCTTCTCCAGGTTTTCAATGGTAAAATGACTCACCGAAAACTCCATCAGAACCTCCGCTTCAATGCGCAACCCCGCCCCTTCGGCGTTTGACACGGTCAACCACCGCGTATCGGTCCGGTGACCGTGTTCCTGAGGCACCACGTACGGGACGTACATGTCATCAACGCTCAGTCGATACACCCCCACGGGCGCTCCGCTTTTGCGATCGGCGTAGTTTTCGTGCGGACCGCGGCCGAACCAGCACACCTCCTCGAAGCCTTCCGGCAGTGCAAACCGCACGCCAATCCGCGGGAGATCGGTGTAGGCCTTCGGCACCCGAATCCGGTGGGTCACCCGGAGAGCATCCGTGCCCTCAAGCGCGTAGCTGTGCCGGTGGCGAATCGCCGGCATGTCGCGTCGACCTCTCACCCGCGCGTTGACTTCCACGCAAACCCGGCCCGAACGGTCTCGTTTCGCCGAAAACGAGGTTACCTTCGAGTGCAACGAATCAAGACCGGCCGCGCGCCACCGCGCAAGCGGCTGCAGCCGGTGCGGCTTCACAAACAGGGTCCCGTCGTTGTCGATCGGGGCGCGCCACAGGTTCAGCTCCATGCCGCGAGCGAACATCTCGGCACCCCGGAACCGTAGCGACAACAGCGCGCCTCTGCTTTTGTCAAACGCAATGCGCAGGCTTGCCGTCTCCACAACCGCTCTCCGCGCGCTTTCCGCAACACGCGCCCCGACCGCCTTCCTCACGCTCCGTCGCCGACCGCCGCGCCGGGGCATTGGGAACTGCTCCCGGGCAACCTCGTGACCGCGCGGCGTCCACGGAGTCTCACCCGCCTGAACCCAGTACAGGTTCAGGAACGACTCCCGGCCGGCGGCTTCGGTCGGAGGCCGGGACCACAATCGCACCTTGTGTCTCCCGCGAGGCGGAATGCGCATCCGGCCAAGCGAACCCTTCCGCACCACTTCGCCTTCGACAACCAATTCCCAGAAACCCCGGAATTGCTCAAGACCCGAGAAAAACCGGCCGTTGACAATCTCGATCTCACCTTGTCGAAGGTCCACCGGGCAGGCCTCAACCGGCTGGATCTGCTTTTTCAATTCGTAGAGCGAAGGATGCGGGGTGTTGTCGGGAAAAACCACGCCGTTTATACAAAAATTGAAAGAGCACGGATCGCCGGGACGGAAGTCACCGCCGAACGCCCAGTACGTTCGACCTTTCGTGTCGGTTCGCAGCAGACCCTGGTCTTTGAAATCCCACACGAATCCTCCCTGAAGCCCATCGTACGTCCGTATCGCATCCCAGTATTCCTTCAGCGCGCCGTTGCTGTTGCCCATGGAGTGGGAGTATTCGCACATGATAAAAGGTCGCGTGTCGTCCTTCGTCTTCACCCAGGCGATCATCCGCGCCACATCGGGATACATGGGACAGAGAAAGTCGGTGGCCGTCTCTCCCCCGCTCCAGCGATGGTCCACGGCCCACCCGATCGCTCCTTCGTAGTGGACCGGACGGCTCGGGTCGCGGGCGCGAATCCACGCGGCAAGCGCATCGTGGTTGGCGCCGTAGCCCGACTCGTTGCCCAGCGACCAGGCAATAATACACGGATGATTCTTGTCCCGCTCGACCATGCGGCTGCCCCGGTCGAGGAATGCACCGGCCCACCGCTGGTCGTGACACAGGGAATCGGGCCAGGCATGACACTCGATATCCGCTTCGTCGATAACGTACAGCCCGTACTCGTCGCAGAGATCGTACCACCGCGGGTCGTTGGGGTAGTGCGACGTACGCACCGCATTGATATTGAACCGCTTCATCAACCGGATCTCCTCGACCATGGTCTCGTAAGGAACCGACTTACCGTGCACCGGGTCGAAGTCGTGCCGGTTGACACCCTTGATCAACACGGGCTTGCTGTTGATCAGGAGGTGCCGGTCCCTGATCTCGATCCGGCGGAAGCCGATACGGCACCCGCAATACTCCACCGCCCTCCCCGCGGGATCCTTCAGAGCGACAACCAGGGTATACAGCCGCGGGTCCTCATCGGACCACGGCGCCACACGTCGCAGCGGCACCTCCAGCCGCACAGGGACCCCGCGATCGGTGGTTCCCCGGGCCGCGCGCTTCGGAAAGGTGTGCGTCGCCGGGGTGCGCAACAACGGTGCACCCGACGGGTCGTACACGCCGACCTCGAATCGCCAATCGTCGATCTCGCCTCCCCGCGGAAGGCCGCAGGAGGCGGTGACCGTAACCGTGTAACGGGCCGGCTTCTCGTTGACTTCCGGGAGCGCAAACAGGTCGGCAATGTAGGTATGCTCCGTGCTGTACAGGTACACATCCCGGTGAACTCCCGCCATCCACCAGTGATCCTGGTCCTCCAGGTACGTCCCGTCGGACCACCGCATCACCTGGAGCGCGAGCGTGTTCTTTCCGCGCTTCAGAAGCGAGGTAATATCAAACTCCGCCGGCATGCGCGAGTCTTTGCTGAATCCGACATACTCGCCGTTGAGCCAACAGTAGAACGCGCTCTCCACGCCGCCGAAATGCAGTACGACCCGCCTGCCGTGCCACCCCCTCGGAATCTTCAGCTCACGCCGGTACAATCCCGTGGGATTATCGCGCACGGGAACAAAGGGCGGCCGCTCGCGCCACGGCATGTGGACATTGGTGTAGATCGGTCGGTCGAAACCCTGCATGGTCCAGTTGCCGGGCACCGAAATCGCTTTCCAGTGCGTGTCGTCGAACTCGCGCTCGTGGAAACCCCCGGGAGTTTCGTCGGGAGAAGGCACAAGCCGGAACGACCACCTGCCGTTGAGACTTCGATACCACGGGCTTTGATCCGGGTCTCTGCTCAGCGCCCCGGCGGTATCGGCGAAAGGCAGCAGGGTGGCGCGGGGCGCCAGCCGGTTGACTCCCGTGCACTGAGGGTTCTCCCACTCCCGTGACGTGCATTGCTTCTCATCCGCAATTCTCTTATTCCGTGCCATACGCTCCTTCTCTGAGAACTCCGCGGTATGCGCGGCCTTGACCTGCCTGTGCCGCCCGCGGGCGAAAGCGCATGCCTGCCGTCGGCGGCGTAGAAAGATACATCCGCGGCGTGTCCGCGACACCTGTCGGGGCCGACGGCACAGGTACGTCGCACGCATGTGGCGAACCGTGCCGCGGCCTCAAGTTGGGCAACAGACACTCCCGGAGCCGGCTTCCGCAAGCCGCAACGCGGAAACTACCTTCATCAGGTATTATTTTACGGCCGGAGTCTTGAAAATGCCGGGAATCGGTCGAGCCGGCAACACGTGCTCCCGGCGTGGTCCAGGGAGAGCTGCCGATGAATACATGCCCATGCGGATCGGGGAATTCATACGCCGAGTGTTGCGAGCCCTACGTTGAGGGGCGGCGCGATGCGCCCACCGCCGAAGCGCTTCTTCGCTCGCGCTACACTGCCTACACAAAAAAAGCAATCGACTACCTGTGGGACACCATTCACCCCGGGCGACGAAGCAAATTCGACAAGCGAGAAATGACGCAGTGGGCCCAAAGCTCGACGTGGAACGAACTCACAATTCTGGGTACCGTCGCGGGAGGACCGAACGACACGCGCGGAGAGGTGGAGTTTATCGCCCGCTACGTGCAGGACGGCGAGAAGAACACGCTGCGGGAGGTTTCGCATTTCGTTCGCGAACAGGGGCGCTGGTACTTCACCACCGGCCATCACCCGTCGGCCCGCCAGGTGGTGCGCTCCGAACCACGCGTGGGACGAAACGATCCATGTACCTGCGGAAGCGGAAAAAAGTACAAGAAGTGCTGCGGCCGGAAGCGGGCCGGCGCCGAAGCGGTACCGCGCGAGGCGTGAGCAACCCGGCCCGGTCGACGGCGAACCGGTCAGCCGGAGTTGCGACGAAGGAGCCCGGCATGAGGAAGCCTGAACCACCATACAAACGGGAGGCGAGCGTACCGTGAAGGCAACCAGAAACTGGGGGCCGTGCGCCTGCAACTGCGGACGGGATATTCAGCCGGGCGACGAGTTCTCCATGGTC
The DNA here is from genome assembly GCA_964571815.1 of uncultured Fibrobacterota bacterium. GTDB lineage: Bacteria > Fibrobacterota > Chitinivibrionia > Chitinivibrionales > WJKA01 > CAZNDN01. The sequence continues at coordinate 4,912 of CAZNDN010000139.1, forward strand.
GAAGGGGCTATGTATCTCAGGGGGCACGATGAGAAGGCGACGCGAAACATTCCCGCGGTACGATCGAAG
>CAZNDN010000139.1:5080-10416 GCA_964571815.1 uncultured Fibrobacterota bacterium
GTTGCCGCCCTGTGCGCGGGATCCGCCGACGAAAAGACCCCGGCCGCTTCCCCGGGAACCGTCCTGTCGGTACATCCTTTTGTCAACCATACCCGGAACCCGCGCTTCGATGATTTCCATCACCATGTCCGGCGCCGCCTGGTGTACGACGGGCTCGTGCCGGGTCTGCGGGTACATGCGTGGAACGCCGCTCCAGCACCTGTGGATCACGAAGGAAATCCGGAGGCGGTCCCGCCCCTGACCGTCTACGGCAGCTTCGACATCGACACCCTTACCGCCGATACCGTAATGAGCTTCTCGGTGATCAACGCGTTCGGAGAAATCAGGGCGCGCAAACGGATTGCCGTTGCCGGCATGGCGCCGGAGGATATTGCGGAGATCGTGGCCCTGAAAGCATCGGACTTCCTCAATTCCGGCGAGCCGGCAAGGCTCTACGTCTCGACCGTACCGCCGGGATGTCAGGTCTTCCTCAACGGAGAGTATGCGGGACTCTCACCGCGGGAGTTTGCGCTGGAGACCGGGAGGTACCACGTGGAAGTGCACGGCATCTTTCTGGAGCCGTTCACCGGAAGTCTGACGGCCGAGCCCGACCGGACACTGGATCTGGACATCCGCATGAATTTCAGGGGGTTTCCCACCGCCCACTGGCTTCTGGCGGCGGGAACGGCCACGGCACTTACCGTGATTTCGCGCGTTCTGGAGCTGGAGTATTCCCGCCGCGCACGGGAAGGAGACCAGCGGGAGAAAAACCGTTCCCGGCATGAAGTCATGACCAATGTCCGCCTCGCCCTGCAGCATGGTGCGGTGATCGGATGGACCGGGGCCGGATTCTGTTTTTTCGTCAACCGGTCGCTCCAGCAGAGAATTTTTCGGCGATAGTGCCCTCGATGGGGTTTTTCGCCGAAATTCGCCTTGCGACCGTGCCCGAATTCGAAAGATGAAACCGAAACCGCCCCCCCGACGACTATAAGGAATGAAATGGCCCCGAATTCCCGAAAAAACGATCGGGTCCTGCAGCTTGTGGCTGAATCCGTGAGAGGCAGCAGGAGGGCTCAGAATGAACTGTTCGCTGCCTATCGAGGGAGGGTGTGGAGCCTCACATACAAGTCGCTGGGACCCGATTTTGATATTGAAGATACGGTTCAGAAGGTCTTTGTCAATCTGTTCAAGAGTCTGCCGGCATTCAAGGGGCTGTCTTCGTTCGACACGTGGGTGTATCGTATCTGCGTGAAGGTGTGTACGGACCGGCTCCGCGGGAAGTACCGGAAATCACGCCTGCGGGTGGTCAGATCGCCCGACAACGGGGGCGAAGAGTTCTACGGGGCGGTGGAGAGCACGCCGGGGAGCGAACTGGAACGCCGGGAGCTGGAAGCAGAGATTTTCAAGGCACTGGACAAGCTCAGCGAACAGAAACGAATGGCCGTGGTGTTGTACGAGATGGAAGGCTTGAGTATGGAAGAGATCGCCGATGTCATGGGCACACCCACGGGCACGGTGAAATCCCGGCTTTTTCATGCCCGCAACCAACTCAGGAAGCTCCTGAGAAAACACCTTCGGGAACAGTGATATGGACACTTTCCAGAATCAGGACCGCGACCCCGAAATCCGCCGACTGGGCGGGCTTCTCCGAAGCGTAGCGCCTCCCCCGCGCACCGAGGAGGACGACGCGGCGCTGGCCGAGCGAGTTCTGGCTGAAATTCACGCTCCCTCCGCCGATCGCCCGTGGCTTCCCTCCTGGTTGCCGGTCGGCGTGTTTTCCACGCTCCGGCAGGTGCGCGTGGCACTGCCGGCGGCTCTTGCGCTCATCGCGGCGGTCGGGCTTGTCATGCTGAGCAATCGGACCATGATGGTCCCATTGTCCCCGGGTCGCGTAATACGCATTCACGGACATGCATGGTCGTGCGAAACGCGCGAGGCCCCTGCCGATCGCCGACGCGCATGGGAGCCGCTCACTGTGCCGGCGTCGTTTGTCCGCGGAAAAACCTACCTTCTGGATAAGAACGCATCGGTGACCGTGGTGCTCGACGACGGCAGCCGGTTCGTACTCTCCTCGGGCGCCGAGATTCGTGCCCTGAAAACCGGGGCGGGCGCATTCCGGTCGTTTCTCGCGTCAGGGACACTCACGGCCCGGGTCAAGGGGCCGCGAAAGTCCCCGTTCGTAGTGATGACCCCCAATGCGCGGTGCGAAGTCAAAGGGACGCGGTTTCGCGTTGACGTCGAGGCAACACCGCCGAGTGAGCCGGCACGGACTGCTCTGCTGGTGACCGAGGGAGCGGTCATGATGAAAGCACGTGAAGGCTCCGCCCCCCCGCATCTCATCGAAACGGGCCAACGGGCGATGATGCGGGGGGCGATTCTGGAGAGCCTGGAACAGGTGGAACTGCCCGAGGTACCGTCGAAACGGGACGCGTGGCTTCCCGGGGAGCACGACGGTGCGGATCCTGCCGACGCCCCCGCGCTGTTGAGTCTGGCCTCCAGACCGGCCGGTGCGGATGTGTTTCTCGATGGGAAACCGGTGGGACAGACACCGCTCATGCTTGAGGAAAAAGCCGGGAGACGCACGGTGTCGATGACGTACCTTGATCATGAGCCCGTGGATACGATTGTAACGGCGCAGCCGGGCCGGCTTACCTCAATCGAGGCCACTCTTGAACCAACACCGCCGCGGCCGCGATCATCGGAGCCCGACCGCGAACGCGGCACAACGAAGCCGGCCGGCAAAAGGCGGCGCTCCGCCGGGATGCGGAGTCGGCCCACGCCCGCGGCGGACAGGCCTCCGCGGCCCCGCGTCCGAACACGCCTGCCGGAATCCTTCCCCGAATACAAGCGGGCACAGGCCGCACTGCGCGGCGGTAACCACGAGCAAGCTCTGCGCATCCTGGACAACCTCTCGCGCAGGGACGATATGGCCGGCGAGGGACGCATGAAGCTGCTGGAGGAAATGAGTCGCGCGCTGGAGAAGCAGGGACGGTACGAGCAGTTGCTCTCGGTGCTGGAGCGGATGTACGCACATGCGGAATCGGATGTGAAACGAGACAACCTGCTCTGGCGTATCGCGAGCGTGCGACGTCATGACCTGGGGGACCTGCACGGTGCCGAGATGGACCTGGTGGCGTATCTGATTGCGCAGCCCGACGGGATCTGGATCGACGAGGCCTATCTGGGGCTGGCGCAGATACAGTATCGCCTGGGCAAATACGACGCCGCGGCGCGTACGTACCGGAAACTGATCGACCGCGCTCCGTCGGAGGCATATATGGAGCAGGCAATGTTCGCTCTGGCCCACATTCTGACCCATGAGCTGGACAACTGCCGCCGGGGGCTTCCATGGTACTCACGGCTTCTGGATGAGTATGATGGGAGCCCCTACATGGAACGGGCACTGTTCTGGAAGGCTGAGTGTTTGCGGCGGCTCGGACAAGTCCGGGAAGCACGGGAGGCATACAGGCGGTACCTTTCGCTCTTTCCCGGTGGGCGATGGATACGGACGGCCAGGGCGCAGCTTCGACGGGATCGCCGCGGCCGGCCGGAACCGGGTGGTGCAGGGGGAGATTCGGAGACACAACCGGCCGAATCACCGCTCAAACCGTAATGCCGGCCCGCGGATAAGCAGAGTGCTTTGCTTGAACTTTCACGACAGTTGTCACGACTGTATAATAGTGTAGGAGTGATGTCCCGATTTCGCGACAGCGAGCAGTGCATCCGAAAGGAGCCGGAATGAACCACGGTGTGATAAGAATACTCGCGATCCTGACGATAGCCTCCGCGGCTCGGGGAGGGGTTGTGTTCCAGGACGATTTCAGTGGAGGTGCAAACGAGTGGGTGGTGCTCAACACCGATACGGACCTGGAGCTTGACGCATCCGGGGGCGAGCTGCTCGTCGTCAACAGCGGCGCAAACGTCGGTATCGTCAAGCACGACCAGGTTTTCGAGAATTTCACGTATTCCGTGACGGTCAGCGCGCATGGAGATGAGTTCACTACGCTCGGAATGGGGTTCTGTCTCGAGGAAAACGGCGCGGGGGGGTACTATTTTACAATCGATCACCGGAACAACTTCATGCTCAGCAGGCTTCCCGCGGGCGGCGGGGCCATGGTCACCATAACCTATCTGCCGCACTCGTTTCTGAGCGCGGGCACTAACAAGCTCACGGTCCACAAGCAGGGCTCCACGCTGACCCTCTACTGCAACGATCGGTGGGCGTACAGCACCACCGACGAAACCTTCGCATCGGGCAAGATTGCACTGATCCTGCCGGCCTCGAAGAGTGCCGTGTACGACGATGCTGTCGTGACCACCGATGCCCCGTCGATACCGGAGTCACAATGTTTCGCCGATGATTTTGCCGGTGATGGGCTTGCGGGATGGTACGAGCGCGGTATCTCCGGTTCTCTCTCTTCCGCATCGGGGGCGCTCACCATCGACACGGAGAACGGCGGCACGGTCTTTGTGAGCGGCTCGTTCGATCAGTCTTCGGTGCGCGGTATTGTGCGACATGCCGGGGGTAGCAAACAGGCACCGTACGGGATCTCTTTCGTGACCATTCGTCTTGCGCAGAACAACACGGTATTCATGACACGCAACGTGGCATTGGTGATCACCGGCAATCGCAACTTCGGTCTCATTCGACCGGATACAGCCTCTTTCACACTGGCTCCGCCCAATACGGCGGTCAACGGCACCACCGACACGCTGGAAGCGCTGTGGCGGGACGGCGCCTACGTGTTTGTGGTGAACGGGGACACCCTGATGGACACGGTCGTGAGCCTGCCGGAGTCGGAGGATTACGTAATCGACGGGGCCGGGTTCTATGCCGGAGCGGGTATTTCGCTGGTGTGCGACGACTTCTCGGTGAGTCGCGGCGCCGACTACGTCTGCCCCGTGGAGCCTCCGGTACTGGCCGGGGCGCCCCGCATGGTACCCCTGAGCATCACGACCGGCGGCTCGAAGATATTCGACCTGCGGGGTCGCCTGATCGGCCGGCCGGGCGCGTTGAAGTTTCGAGGGAGGCCCGGGTACGGTGCATACCTGGTTAACCGGAACGCGGCGGGTATGCCGCGTCAACTGATAAAGGTGGAACATGATCGACAACCATAGGCGAATGTTCGACGGTTTTCGTCTTCATTCCGCAAGGGGCGGCAACCGGCTTTTCTTGACACGTTCAAAAGGGTGGTGAATCGTGACGGCAACACAGTGCGGGAGAAAACGGGTTTCGGCGTTGACCATGGTCGCGGTGCTTGCGGCCGGGGCTTGTAGTGGTGGTCGTGCACAATCCTACAAGGGCACGGGCGGTTTCGACGCGCCGTATTTTCAGGCGGATTTTTACCAGGATCTCT
>CAZNDN010000140.1:0-10185 GCA_964571815.1 uncultured Fibrobacterota bacterium
GGGCCGGCACGTCTGCAGCACTGTCGAAACCCGAAGAACACCCCGACTGCGGTCACACAAAAAAGGGTGGCGGTCACGATCGTACCACCACCCCCTCAACTCTCAAAGCAGGTTTCTCAGAGTCGCACGCTTACTCGGGTTTCTCCTTTTCCTCTCCGCTTGCTTCGGGAGCGCCGGCATCCTCCGAACCCTCGCTCTCGGAAGCATCGCTCCCGGATTCCTCAGCCGTTGCTTCCTCCTGCTTCGACTCGCCCTCGGACTTACTCTCTTCCTCTCCCGCCGGCTCGGCGGCCTGCTCGTCCTTCCCGACCCCCTCGTCGGCCTCATCGTTCGTTTCTTCGGGTTTTCCGGCCTCGGGAGCCGGCTCAGGGGCCTTGTGAGACTCCAGATACTGCTCCCACTCCTCGGGCTTGTCCTTGAAATAATCCACCACACTCAAGACAATCTTGCGCCCGTCGGCGTCAAACTCAACCACTTCGGCCGGAACCCGGTCGCCGACCGAGTATGCCTGCGAAGGATGCTGCAGATCGCCGCCGAGCTGAGCCAGAGGGATGAACCCCTCGACTTCTTCGGCCAGATTCACCACCAGCCCCCTGTCCAGAATCCGGGCAACTTCACACTCAAGCTCGGTGCCCACGGCGTACTGCTCGGCAAGCTTGGTCCACGGATCCTCGCTGAGCTGCTTGATACCCAGCGAAATACGCCGCTTCACCGGGTCCGTGTTGAGTACTTTCACATCGATCATCTCGTTCTTCTTGACAATCTCTCCGGGATGACTCACCTTCCGTGTCCACGACATATCGGAAACATGCACCAGCCCGTCAACACCCTCTTTCAGCTCAACGAACGCACCGAACGCGGCGATGTTGCGCACCTTCCCGGTGACCACGCTCCCCACCGGGAATTCCGTAACCACATTCTCCCACGGATCGGGCTCCAACTGCTTGAATCCCAGTGAGATCTTCTGGCTGTTCTTGTCCACGTTAAGCACCATCGCTTCGACGATATCACCGATACCGACGATCTTGGAAGGGTGCTTGATATGCTCGGTCCACGACATCTCCGAGATATGGACCAGGCCCTCGATTCCCTTCTCCAGCTCCATGAACGCTCCGTAGTCGGTAATGGACACGATCTTGCCGCGCACCCGTGAGCCTTCGGGGTACTTCTCCTCCACGTCTTTCCACGGATGCTCGGTGAGCTGTTTCAGACCCAGGGAAATGCGCTCCTTGTTTTCGTTGAAATCGAGCACCTTGACCTTCAGCTTGTCACCGAGGGCGACTATCTCCGACGGATGATTGACACGCCCCCACGACATATCGGTGATATGCAGCAAACCGTCGACGCCGCCAAGATCGATGAACGCGCCGAAATCGGTGATATTCTTCACCGTACCTTCCCTGATCTGCCCCTTCTCCAACTCCGCAAGCACCTCCTTGCGCAGCTTCAACCGCTCCTCTTCGAGGATAACCCGGCGAGACACGACAATATTGCGCCGCATCTTGTTGACCTTGATTACCCGGAACTCAAACTCCTGGCCGATCAGAGCATCCATGTCGGGGATCTGGCGAAGATCGATCTGCGAGCCGGGCAGGAACGCGTCGACACCGTACAGATCCACCACCACGCCCCCCTTGATCCGACGAAGCACTCTGCCGCTGACCGTCTCCTTGTTCTCGAACGCTTCGTTGATCTTGTCCCACACCCGAAGAAAATCGGCACGCGATTTGGACAGCGAAACCTGCCCCTCGGAATCCTCCATCTGCTCCAGGAACACTTCAACTTCATCACCGGGCCCGAACGTCTCAAGGTCCTTGAACTCCGATACCGAAATGACCCCCTCGGACTTGAAATTCACATCCACGGTCACTTCCCGGTCCGTGACCCGCAATATCTTACCCTTGACAATCTGTCCGTCCTTGGCCGGGGCCTTGTCGAGTTCATACGTCTCCAGCATCTTCTCCGCTTCACCGGGCTTGTAGAAGCTTTCCTCGAATTCGGAGAGGTCCACCGTATTACCATGAGCATCGACACCCTGTTTAGCCTTGTTTTCCGTTGTCGTATCAGCCATGAAAAACTCACTTCCTCCTGCGTCAAACACACCGGGTTAAGGGTTAAAAAAACAACCGCTCACATTCTCAAATATCTTCCGTCCTCTCCCGCCGTCCCGCCTGGCCTGAGCCTTCCCGCGTAGCGCTCACGGCGATCCCTTCGCGCTTTTCCACCTCCCGCGCCGCTTCAACAATCAGCTCCACCTGCTGCTCGAGGCTCAATCCTGTCGTGTCGATCTCCCGCGCATCGTCCGCTTTCTTCAACGGACTCAGCTCACGCGACGAGTCCTTTTCATCGCGCAGCCGCAACTCCTCCACCAGCCCCTCAAGAGACTTGCTCACGCCGATTCCCTCGAAATCCTTTTGGCGTCTCCGGGCACGCTCCTCCACCGTTGCCGTTATGAAAAACTTCAGCTCGGCACCGGGGAAAACCACCGTCCCGATATCACGCCCTTCGCAGACTACAGACCGGTTCTTTCCCATCTCCCGCTGGCGTGCCACCAACGCTTCCCGCACCACCGCCGGCTTGCAGTAGTCCGATACCCACCGTGTCACTTCATCGCTTCGCACCTGCTCCGTGACATCCTCACCGTCCAGAAGTACGGCCACGCGGCCGCCCTCACCCCGCAGGTCGATTCCGGTACGCTCCATGATCGCGCCCAGTTCCCGGCTGTCCTCGTACCCGACATCCAACCGAAGGCACTTCAGGGTGATCGCCCGATACATCGCGCCCGTATCCAGATGGAGGATACCCAGCGCCCGAGCCACTCCTTTTGCCGTGGAGCTTTTGCCCGATCCGGCCGGTCCGTCGATAGCGATTATCATAGGCCTACCGAAAGCCCCTTCACGGCCCGCGGGCCCAGAGAAGCAAATTTATTAAAGATACGTCAGACGGCTCCACTATGTCAAATTCGGCCTTCGGTAGAAGCCCGCCATGGGTCGCCCCCCCGACACACTTCATCGTACGCCTTCGGCCGGCCATCTACTGGAAGAGGGCCGGATGCCGGTTCAAAACCGGGGTAAGTTCCACGGGGAAATCTCACTCTCCCAACAGAATCGAGCCTTCCGAGAAAAAGACCCCGGCGACAGCCGCGGTCAGCAGGCAGGCAAGCGTGGCCGCAACCAGTGCGCGGAACGCCACCGAGGAAAGGGATCGTGTCTGCGACGGAGCCAGGGCCGAGATGCCCCCTACGAATATTGCCACGGAAGGCACGTGCGCAAACCCGCAGAGAGCGTATGCGGCAATCACCCCCGATCGGGAATGCTTTAGGCCACCGCGAGCCATTTCCGCCGCAAGATGCTCATAAGCCGTGAGTTCCGTCACCACAAGCCGTTCGCCGATGATCCCGGCCAGGGTGCCGGCATCGGCCGGCGGGATGCCGACGGCAAGCGTGAAGGGGTAGAAAAGCACGCCCAGAACGGCCCTCAGCGACCAGTCTCCACTGAGACCGATTGCCGGGCCGATACCGTTGCCGAGCGTTTTCAGCAGAAGATCCAGAAGCGCCACCAGACCAAGCACGGCAATCAGCAGCGCCACAACGCCCACAATCACTTTTACGCCGCCCTGCGCGCCCGCGATGACCGCCTCGAAGACATTCGAGTGCTTCTCGTAGTGCGGCGCTACCGACAGACCCAGCGTCCGGGGCCGCCCCGTTTCGGGAAGCAGCATCTTGGACATCACCAGCGCCGCGGGAGCCGAAAGAAACGACGCCGACACCAGATGCCCGGCAATGGTGGGAAACGTCTCACGGAGCAGCAATACATAGACCGCAAGGACATTCGAAGCGACCGTAGCCATGCCCGCGGTCAGTACCGTACACAGCTCCGAGCGAGTCATTGCGGCCAGATGAGGCCTGACCGTGAACGCGGATTCCACCCCCACGAAAATGTTCGAGGCGGCACAGAGAGACTCCGCCCCCGAAATCCTCATCGTCTTCGTGAAAAAGCGGGCAAACACCTTCAGAAGCAGAGGCATAACCCGATAGTGGTAAAGCACGGCAATCAGCGCCGAGAAAAAGATAATCGTGGGCAGCCCCTGGAAAGCGAGGATGAAACCGAGAGAACCCTCCTCACCCGGTCCTTTGGCCAGGGGACCGAACACAAATCGAACGCCCGCGGCCGCCGGCTCCAGCAGCGCCACCACGGCATCATTGATCAGCAGAAAAAAGCGTCTGCCCGCAGGGACCCTGAAAATGAACAAAGCGAGCACCAACTGCACGGCCAGCCCCCAACCGACCACACGGAGGTTGGTGCGGCGGGGCGAGGGATTCAGGAGCAGGGCGAATCCGAGAAGCGCAAGGACACCGGCCAGACTTACGAGATTGTACAACTCCATGGTGCGAGTCCCTCGATCGACCGCGAAGAGATTCTCTTGAATCCGGGTACGATACGGCAGGGGCAAAAATAGTTGTTGTGCGCTTCGCTTGAAGGCCGAATCACGGAGCCAATCACCGGGGGACAGGCACTGCACGGCCGGCCGCGTTACCTGTCTTACAGACCGACCCGCTCCCGGGTGTAACCGCAGCGCCTGCAGCGCCGCTTCGGGTGGCCCCGCAGGAGGCCGAAGAGCAGTCTGGTTTCTATCAACTCAATATCCCCGGCATCGCATTCCGGGCAGAACGACGGTTTCTCCGAAACCCGGGCCGAGCGCTCGACGATCGCCCGCGCCCGCTGCTCATCCTCCCGCCTCACCCGTATCCGTATCCCGCCGACTGCATTGGCATACGCAATATTGGCCACCACCGTATTTTCGTTTTCCAGCCTGCAGGATATGCCTTCCGCTTCCAGGTCGATACGGGCCATATCGGCATCGGTGAAAAGCGAATAGGATGCTACCGTCACCAAATCGTCTTCCATACCGTACCTCTTTTCACCGCAAACCAAACGACCTCAAACTCCCGCTCGGTACTCTCCGTGTCTCCGTGAGAGGAATGGGATATGCTAAAACACCACGCCGCCCCGGACCCGCCCGTAAAACCCCTTGTATTCTTCCCCGAAATCGTATTCCACCAGCGCACCAACCCGGAAAAGGCCGAACGGATTGTATTCCCAGGAGATTCCCGGTCTGGTTGAGCGAACCGTGCCCGGCCCCGGAAACGCCTTGGTTCGCGAGTCGGCCTCAACATCGCGATACCGGGGATGATCGGTCCAGAAGACCGAATCCTGGAATACATCGCGGATCGATCCGCCTCGTGTCGCGGCATTCGTGCGGGTGTTGTGCAGTCGAAGGCCGAAGGTGTGTCGGTCGAACACACGGGCCTCCGCCGAAACAACGAGCGCATCGGAATTGGGCCCCAGGGGCGAGCCCAGACTCTCGCCGAAATGCGTGTACCGATGGCTTCCGCCGTAGAAATGCGTATACACCCACGGCTCGACCCGGCAATACTCCATCGATACCGTGGTCTCCCGTTGCAGCAGGTGCCCGAAGTACTGTCCGCCCACGGTCAGTGCCCACTTGTTCCCGTAGTCGTCACTGAAGATGGTCCACGGCGCGCTGATATCATCGAGGAAAAATTCCAGATACCAGCGAAACCCCGCGGGCCGGCTCAGGTCGATATCAAACGACAGCGCCGCGTTGTCACGATCCCCAAGGTAGTGTTCGGCAAACGCGAACGGGACAAACGGGATCATGTAGACCCACTCCCAGTCACGTTCCTCACCGTAGTACTCCGGCCGCAGCGGGTCGCCGGCCTCATCGGTCGTGCTCCCGTTGATCACCACTTCGTTGATACCCAGCCATAAGCGCCCGTGCATAAGCGGCACCTCCAGCCGGTGCGTATAGAAATATTTCCGCTTGTCCTTGCGGCTCTTCAGCAGTCCGAACGCATGGATATAGCGCACGCGCGCCAGATCCAGCCGACCGCGAAGATAGGTCAGCGGCGGGGTGTACCCGGAGAAGGTCAGTGGATAGTGCACCGCGGGACCGGTACGAAGCCGGTCTACCGCGGTCTCGATATCAAGGATTCCCCCGCGGTAGCCGATACCGCCCCGAAGAATGTCGGAGGAGCGCAGATGCGAAGAATCGGCTCGACCGTAAAGGTTATACGGGATACCGTCGTGGGGCTGGTACGATGACGGCCGGAAGAGTGTGTCGGAGCGGTACTCGGTCCAGACATCCACTTCGGAGAAAAACGAAAGAGCACCGGTATTTCCGGTCAATCCGGGACGGATAACTCCCTTCAGTCCCACGCCGGCGCTGTCCACATACCGCTGACGGACATCGCCGAGAAGCGACAAATGAATGTCGGTGCAGATTTCCCGCTCCGGCGACTCCCAACCGAAAAGCTTCCTCCGGGAAAGCAGCTCGGACTTTGCCCTCGCAAGGCGTGAAGACTCCGAAGGCTGGAGGATTCCGCTGCTGTCCAGGGAATCGGCCCCGTGGAAAAACTCCGCCGCCTCTTTCGCATCCATGGGAAGGGTGTAGAGCGAGGCGGGAGTCTCAAGGCCGTAGCGTGTCGAAAGACGGTGCACGAACCGAATCAGATCGGGGTCGTTGCGCAGATTCGGCGCATACTCACCGCCGACCGCCCCGACGATCAGCACCCCGAGGGCAAGAGCCTTCGATCGTGTCATCCTGCATCCTTTCACGGTACCCGCGAGTCGCTGTGCCGAAGGCGAAGGGCGCGTATGTAGGCCAGATGATCCTGGACGTGGGAAATCAGGCGGTATTTCTCCGGAATCTTCAGCGACTCGGCCTTGTCACAAAGCTCAACGATCCGGTCGGAATCAACGTTTTTTGCGTCAAGGCACCGCAGGAGAACATGATAGCCTGAGAGAAGATCGCACCAGTTGACGGGCAGGCGGGAGCCTGATATGTCCACCAGGTTCCGTGCGAGTGCTTCGGCTCGCTCAAGTTTTCCTTGTTTCAGGGCAACATGCGCACGTATCCGAAGGAAGATCGTGTTGCGGGGATGTGTGGACAGGACGGTCCGGGCGACCGAATCGGCCACGCCGTAGTGCTCGCGTTCAATGAGGATCCAGCAGAGGGAATTGCGTGCCGCAAGATTGTACGGAAACGGCGCACGCGTGGCTATTCGCACCTCCCGGATCCCTTCGGCGGCCCTGGCCCCGGTTCCCGGAAGCCAGCCGAGCGTCTCGCTGAGGTAGTACTTGAATATTCCCGTACCCAGGTACGCCTCCCACATCGACGGATTCAGCTCCTGGACGCGGCTGAGCATGCCCACCGAAGTCAGCGCTTTCCGGGCGGCAGACAACAGATTGCCCTTCTTGCCCAGGATAAGACTGATCCCGCCGTACGTGTTGCCCAGGTAAAAGAGACAGCGAACCGAGTCGGTCCCGCGTCTCCGGGGAAGACTCCGGCGAAGCACGTCCGCGACGCTGTCGGCCAGGGAAACGAACCGATCGCCTTCGAAGGCGTACGATTCGTAGTCAAGAATCCGTGTCTGTTTCGTTGCAAGAAGCAGGTAGAGGGCGTCAACATCGCCCGGATTGCGGTTCAGCCGGGAGACCAGACGACCGCCGGCCGCATCGTAGCGTTGAGCGACAAGGTCGGTAAGCGCCGAATCCAGCTCCGACCGCGACATGACCGTCGTGCACGATACCAGGACGAGAATTGTGACGCGATTGCGGCTCTGTTTGCTGATCATCACCGGCGGCCTGCTTTCCTCCCGAATCGAATCACGAATGCACGGTTGCCCCGGCACCGGAAGAAACGCTCAGTCGCGGCGCTCCCGAAACGGAGAAGAACGGAGCGGCAAAACCCCTCTACACTGTACCATTGTGTCCCTGAACCGGCAACCGTACCACTGCCGCGTATCAGAGAAGGAATACAATGAAAAAATAAAAGAAAATCGCCGCCAGAATACCGGCAAGGATGGTAGCAAAGGGGCCGCGGGTAAGAAAATTGGTCACGGAGAAGACCCATCGAAGTTTCTTGAGGCGCTCTTTTCGCAGTGCCCGGAACACCTCTCTGCGCGTCCCCGGCGGGACACGCATGTCCGGAAGGGAGCGGATATACCCTCCCACGGCCTTCATCTCGCGTACATACCGGGCACAGCACGGACACCCCCGCAGATGCTCTTCAATGTCGGCCCGGCTCGAGCCCAGAGCAAATTCGGTTAAGACCTCTTCCGGTGGATGCTGATCCGTCTCGACGGTCATCGCAGGTCCCTCCCAACCCCTTCCCTGAGTCTCCGAAGCGCCCGGAAAACACTCACCCGTACCGCGGTCTCCTTCATCCCCATCATCCGAGCCACTTCCCCGTAGCTGTATCCCTCCCTGATATGCAGATAGACCATACTTCTCTGCTTCTTCGATAGCCCTTCAAGGAGAGTCCACACCAGGTGATCTTCGGCGTGAGTATGCGCCTGAGGAACACGCTCACGCTGGTATCGAAGCTTGAACCGCCGGTGACGTCCACAGCGACGGAAGTGATCGGTACATGCATTGCGCGCTATTGCATAGAGCCAGGCCCCGGCCTCACTCTCGTCCTCAGGAGGATTGCCGTGCTTCCACGCCTTCAAAAAAACCGTCTGCACGATGTCCCGTGCACTCTCCCGATTCCGCGTTACCCAGTAAATATAACCGTAAATGCGCCCGGAAAACGTGTCGTAGAGAGATGTGAATGCCGACTTGTCCACGGTATTCCATTTGTCGGATAATTCGATGATATTCTCGAAATCCCGCCCCGCGGAGCATAACCGGCGTTCTCCCTGTCACCCCGCCCAACGGCGGAACCGCTTTCGGCGCCCACCTCCAAATACTGTAACGCCGCTCCCGCCGGCTTCGTTACTCCCCACGGCAACCGTCGCGGTGCTTTCGCAACGCTACCGACTCTCACTTCCGACCGTATCGGGCTCCTCGTTGTCACCGAAAAGTTTTCGCCGGGCAATCTCACGCCCGGATTCATAGTCAATCTCCCGTATCCGTTCCCCCTCTTCGTCGTAGAACACCCACGTTCCCTCACGTTCCCCTTCGGAATACACGCCCCGCTCCGCACGCGAACCGCCGGGATGAAAAACCACCCACTCTCCCTGCTTCACACCGTCCAGATACTCTCCTTCTTTCCACCGCTTGCCGTTGTCGTGCCACGATGAATACCGACCATCGCGGTAAAACGATCCGTCGCGCTTGCGCTTCTCGAACCAGACTTCCTTCCTGCCGCCGTCCGCATAGCCGGTTTCACGCCGCACCCGCCCCAGATCAAAGACTTCCTCCTTCTGAATCCTGGCGTCGCGCGAAAACCGAACCCACCGCCCCTGCTCAACGCCGGTGATATATTCTCCCTCCTGCGATTTGGTGCCGTCCTCGTACCAGTAGGTCCATTTCCCCTGCTCCTGCCCGTCGAGGTACTTCCCCTCACGCGACTTATTGCCGTTTGCGTGATAGTACGTCCAGAGACCGTCCTCCTTCCCCTCCCGGTAGATCCCCTCCGCAAATACCTGACCGTCACTGTTCCACCACTTCCACGGCCCCTGCTCCTTGCCTCGATCGAACGCACCTTCGATCACCAGCACACCGTCGGCGTTCCAGGTCCTCCACAATCCGTCCCGCACACCAGCCTCATAGTACCCTTCTTCAATCTTTGTCCCCCCGGCGTTCCACAAGACCCATTTGCCTTCACGTTTGCCGTTCTCAAACCGGCCCTTCTCCCTGACCGTGCCGGAAGAATCGCGCCACTCGAACATCCCGTGCCGCACGTCGTCCTTGAACGTCACGAGCGATTTCTTGTTTCCATTTCTTTCCCGGAAATGCCACACGCCCTGTTTTTTTCCCTCCTTGTACTCCCCCGCCGACTTCTTCGTGCCGTCCTCGTACCACTCCATCCACGTCCCGGTCTTTTTCCCCTTCCTGAACTCCCCTTCGGCCGCTTTCGCACCGTTTCGATGAAATTTCGTGTAATCGCCGTGCTTCACATACCGGTTCTGCTCAACCGAACGAAGGTTATACGATTCATGAACCTGACCGTTGTCGTACAGGGTTTGTCTCGTGTCGTCTCTGCCGTACGCGCCGGTGAGCATGCACAGACCCACGACGACAATCATACATCTCATGGCACCCTCCTTTTCCGCGTCCAAACGACGCACATGCACCTCTTCCGCGTGGACGAACCCCCGCGGTCCACTCCTCCTCACCCTCTGACAAATATACTCTTCTTTCGCGGTTCCATGCCGCA
>CAZNDN010000141.1:0-9931 GCA_964571815.1 uncultured Fibrobacterota bacterium
CACAGCGTCAGGCCCCGCCCGAATGCGGCTTCGGGCGAACGCTCCGGCGGGTACAACTTGCGCTCGAGCCGCTTCACCAGCGCCCCGAGCCACCGCACGGGGTGAGGAAGCCGTCGCGGATCGCCAAGCAGGAGGTCAAGGACGAGAACGAGCGAAAGACTAAGCGCCGACATGATGCAGTCCCGCGATGTCGTATATCTTGTCCATGGCGAGGTTCTCCCGCACCGTGTGCGCCAGCCGGTTGATCTCAGCGTTGTGGACCGCCTGCCTCCCGTGGAGTGAAACGTCGAGCGGCGGAAGCGACTTTCTCTTGCGAAGCATGTTGATAAACCCAAGAGCGACGCCGGCGGTGTCGAAGAAGCCGTGCACGTACGTTCCCATGATTCTGCCCGCGGCGTCAACGACGCCGTTGACGGTCCGCGATTCGCCTTCGTCAACACTCAGCGTGAACGGCTCGACCCCCTCTCCGTATCGACTCACCCCCATGTGAATCTCGTAGCCCGCCCCGCGCGTACCGGCAAGCTCGGCAAAGCGGCCCGCGCCGCCTTCAGTTATCTCGAACGTAACCCGCGATGTGCGCTTTTCCGTATGGAAATCCGTGCTCATATCCAGCAATCCCAGGCCGGGTTCCCGGGTGGAGCTGCTTTCGGCCCTCCCGCGGTCCCGCACCTCCCTGCCCAGTATCTGGAACCCTCCGCACACCCCGAGCACCATTGCGCCTTTCCCGGCATGCTCGACAACGGCCCGGGCAATCCCACGAGCTTTCAGCGCTTTCAAATCGGCAATGGTCGACTTGGTCCCGGGAAGGATGATAAGGTCCGGATTGCCGAGCGAATCGGCGGTCCTGCACCATCGTACGCTTACCCCCGGCACGCTCTCAAGCGGTATAAAATCGGTGTAATTGGAGATGTGAGGAAGATGAACGATACCAACGTCTATTTCGGCGGACGATCCGTGAGTCTGCGCGACGAACCGCTCCGATACCCCGTCCTCTTCATCGATACAGTGCTCGATCCAGGGAACAACACCCAGCACGGGGACGCCGGTAATCTCCTCCAGCTTCCTCAGGCCGGGCTCCAGCAGGCCGCGGTCGCCCCTGAACTTGTTGATGACAAACCCCTTGACGCGACGGCGTTCGTCGGGGTCGAGAAGCTGCATCGTGCCGGCCAAAGCGGCGAAAACCCCGCCCCGATCGATATCGCCCACGATAACAACCGGCGCATCGGCCATTTCCGCCATGCCCATGTTCACGATATCGTTGTGCTTGAGATTGATCTCGGCAGGACTCCCGGCTCCTTCAATGACAATCGCCTCGTAGTCGGCGGCCAGCGAATTGAAGCATTCCAGGATCGTGCCGCGCAGCCGCTCGCGCGTCTCATGCCAAACGCGCGCATCCATGGTGAAGGCCGCCCTGCCGCGAAGCACCACCTGTGAGCCCCGGTCCGAAGTCGGTTTGAGCAGCACGGGATTCATGCGCACATCGGGCTCCAGTCCGGCGGCCAGCGCCTGGACCACCTGAGCCCGTCCCATCTCCAGCCCGTCGCCGGTCACGAACGAGTTGTTCGACATATTCTGGGCCTTGAACGGGGCCACACGGCAGCCGTCCTGGTGAAGAATCCGGCAGATGGCGGCGGTCAGCAGCGATTTGCCGCTGGAGCTGGCCGTCCCCTGTACCATCAGTGTCCGGGCTGTCGCGGGATTTCTCATAACTGAAGACGTCCCCTGCGTCGAAACAACACCAGCAGGAAAAACGGTCCTCCGAGCAGCGCCGTGATGATCCCTACAGGGATTTCCGCCGGCGGCGAAATGGTGCGGGCCAGGGTATCGCTCAGAACAAGGAAGGCGCCTCCCAGCATGCACGACCCCGCCGCAAGCAGACGGTGCCTCGTTCCCGGAAGGAGCATGCGGCATGCATGAGGCGCAATGATACCAACGAAGCCGATCGGGCCGCACACCGATACGACCGCGCCCACCGCGCACGCGGTCACGACAATGAACGCGTTCCTGCTTCGCCTGACATTGATTCCCCGGGAGTGGGCCAACGAGTCTCCGGTCAGAAACTGGTCAAGCTGCGGCAACATCAGGACCGTAACGCCGAAAAACACCGCCACCGGTACAACCATGATCGCCAGAAGCGGATACGACGTCCCGTCAACGCCCCCCATTATCCACCGCATGATCTGAAACGAGTGACGCAGCGGGGTGATATAGTGGACGAACATGATCAGGCCCGAGCACACGGTGGCAACGACAACCCCGGCCAGAAGCAGTGTAGTGGAGTTGCTTTCGCGCGACCACGCGAACACATAGACAAGCATCACCGCCCCCGCGGCGCCGACAAACGAGCCCGCCGACACGGCGGAGAGGCCCACCACGCTGCCGCCGGCGCCGGCGGCAATGCACAAGGCGGCCCCCAGCGCCGCGCCGCCCGAGACCCCAAGCGTGTAGGGACTCGCAAGGGGATTGCGAAACAGCGCCTGGTATACCATACCGGCCACGGCCAGAGCGCCGCCGGCAAAAAACGCCGCAAGCGTACGCGGCAGGCGAATCATGAGAAAAATGTGCCGCCACCGCTCCGCTTCGAGCACGTCGGCAATTGAGAGATTCCTGATACCCAGAAACGGACATATCCCCAGGCAGAGCAATGCAAAGAGGGCAATACCGGCAACCCGCAACGAATTCGGAATCGTCTTCATTCGGAGCCGCCCCCCCAGGTCCCGAACACCTTGTTGCCCTCGGGACTCTCAAATGACGTGAACGAGATATGGAATATCCTCCGAAGCACATCGGGACACGATTCCACGAACTCTTCCACCCGGCCGGCAAAAAACGCCGCGCCGTCCTCAAGCGCCAGAATATGAGTGCATGAACACAATGCCGAGTTGATATCGTGGGTAACCATCACGGTGGTAATGGGCCTGTTCCTGCCGGCCTTTTCCAGGGCGGAGAGGAAATGCTTCTGATGAGCCGGGTCGAGGAAGGTGGTGGGCTCGTCGAGCAGGAGCAGCCCCGTTTCCTGGGCCAGGGCGCCCGCAAGCAGTACTCTCTGCATCTCTCCCCCGCTCAACGAACTGACCATACGATTGCCCAGCCCTCGGATATCGCATACTTCCAGCGTCTCGGACACCGCCCTCCTGTCCTCATCGACGGGCACGCCGAACAGCCCCATGCGCGCATACCGCCCCAGCATCACGAAATCGTGCACACGGTAAGGAATGACCGCCTCGGCCTGCTGGGGCACGTAGGCGATATGCCGCGCCCGTTCCCGCCCCGAGTAGGCGCCGATACTCTTGCCGCGGATGCTGACGGTCCCGCTTCGCGGCGCAAGAAGGCCGGCAAGCGCCTTGATAAGCGTCGACTTTCCGGTACCGTTGCGCCCGATGATCGCCCAGCGCTCCCCCTCGTTGATACGCAGGGTGATGTCCCGCAGGACAGAATCGCCCCCGTAGGCCGCCGACAGCCCCCTCACCTCAACAAGCGACCCGGTCATGGATCGCCCTGTCCTGTCATGGCTCTGAGATCTTCCAGAAGCCGGACAACCCTCGGTCCGGGGATTGTCGCATAATCGGCGGCAAGACAGTAGACGCGGTCGTTGCGCACGGCCGGCACCATGGGCACGGATTTCCAGTCGGCCACAAGGGTGCTGCACTCGTAGTCGCCCATGGCCGGGGCGACATCGATGATAATATCGGGTGCAACCGTGATGATTCCTTCGCGCGACAACTTCGGATACTGAGGAACCGTGTCATCGAATGCGTTTACACCACCCGCCGAGAGGATAAGGTCGTTGTAGAAGGTCCCGGCCCCGGCCGCGTACACACTTCGCACCGTCCCTCCTCCGGGGCTGTCCCTCCCGACACAAAGCAGGATTTCGGGCGCCGGCGCCTTTCCGGAATTACCGCGAAGCAGGGAATCGAATACGCCCACCAGGCTGTCGGCTCTATTCACGGCCCCGCACACTCTGCCGATAGTCGAAAAAGAGGTACAGATCGCGGCAACGGTAGAAAAATCCACGGTTACGACGTCGATACCGTACCGCCGAAGAAACGAGCGCTGCTTCTCGTGTTCTTCCTGCAGAATCACGACATCGGGCTCCAGCGTGACGATCTTCTCGAGGTTTGCATCGGTATATCCCCCGATCTCTTCGATAAAGTCGGCCTCGGGCGGGTAGTGACAGTAGCTGGTCACGCCGACCACCCGGTCGCCCAGGCCGAGAGCGAAAAGCGTTTCGGTGATACTGGGCGCCAGGGAGACAATCCGGCGGGGAAGCCTGCCGGCGGCGCCGGAACCCTCGTCGGTGCGAGCGCACAACGGCAGCAACAACAGTGCGGCCGCGACCGCACCGGTGAGCGCTCTTCGTCTGAGAGAACCCATGGACTCTACTCTTCCACCTCCAGAAGCGCGATTGCATTGGGCGGCATGCCCAGATCGTGCGGACCCGACACCAGGGAGTTGTCCGACGGATCGAATACCAGCAATCCCGGGTCGGTCGCACTACGATCGCCGACATACAGATACGTACCGTCGGCAGCCAGACCGAACTGCGCGGCATTGGCCACGTCCGGGAGCGTCGTGCGAACCTTGCCGTTTGCAGGATTGAAGCAAACCACCGAATTGGTCCAGTCCGCCCCGGCAACCACCGCGTAGCCTTTCGTATCGTTGAAAATAAGTACGTTCGAGACGTCCCCGCCAAGCTTATTCTCATTGATCAGCACACCGTCGGCCGTATTGGAGGAAAGATCGATCACTTCGATACCCCCGTCCTTTGCGCCGTAGGCGCCGGTACAGGCGACATAGAGCTTGCCGCCGTGGAGAGCCATTCCCTGCGGGTTCGTCCTTTTCAGCACGATCTCCTTTGTCACCTTGTCGGTCTCGGCGTCGATAGCCACGATACTGCTGTTGTCGGTTGTGGAAAAGTCGTCGCCAAGCTTCTGCAGTCCCACGTACACGGTCCCGCCGTAGTATACCGCGGCATCCATGTTCGGCGTGGCCGCGCCCTCGGGAGCGTAGCTTGCCAGAGAAATCGTGCCGCCTTTCTTCCTGCCCGTCGACGGATTGTAAATCACCACGTCCGTGGCCCCGTACTGCGTCACGTATGCCTTCGTCGTGCTGATGAAGGCGATATCGTGGATATTCGTTGCATTGCCGATGTGCTCGTCCCTGTCTACGCTGTCTTCCGAGATTGCCGAACCGGTGATTTTCGTGATGTTGCACTGGGTCCTCTGTATGATGAACACCGCCCCGTCGCAGGTTCGCACACTGTTGTCGGAATCAATAGAAAGGAGGTCACCGTAGGCTTTCCCCTTCTCGATGTCGAAGACCGCGGTGTTGCCCTCGGTGTAATCGGCAGCCACATTGACCGACACGATAGACCGAGAGACTTCCGGTGAACCGTCTCCCGATGATGGGTTGAAGACGTCGCAGCCGCTGCAGGCAATCAATGCCGCACCACAGAATCCAGCCAACGCTTTTTTTGCGGGTATCATACGATACTCCTTTGAAAAATGTGAGGAAAAGTGACCACTACAAGGTCAAGCGAATCACACCATAATGCATACGCCCCGGTTTGGGAAGGCGTTCAAGATACTCGTACCCTTCGGCCGCATACCCCACTCGGTCGAGATAGTTGTCCAGGCGGTAGGTGAACTCGACATTGTCGAGCCACTTCGCCGAAACGTGCAGACCGAGGTTCATTCCCGGATCTATGTACGCTGAATTCTCCGCACCAAGGTAGTAGGGTGAAGAGTACAGCAGCGAATGACCGAGGGTA
This sequence comes from uncultured Fibrobacterota bacterium, assembly GCA_964571815.1. Lineage (GTDB taxonomy): Bacteria > Fibrobacterota > Chitinivibrionia > Chitinivibrionales > WJKA01 > CAZNDN01. The sequence continues at coordinate 5,771 of CAZNDN010000141.1, forward strand.
ATCCACGCGAGGAAAAGCCGAACCTCGCACCGCTCTTTCAAGACCGGGAGAAGCGGCTCGAAATTGCCGTCCCAGCCGGCCTGATCCGAATCGATGATATTGTACATGAGACCGAATGCGTTGGAGACGCTCACCCACTTCCACGGATCGAGCGTGAGATCCCACTCCACTCCCCTGCCGTTGACCGTTTCGATATTCTCGGGAACAAACACGTTCTGGGAGCGCGCCACCCACTTGATCTTGTTCAGCGTGGCCCCATAGTATGCCGCCACCGAGGTGAATCCTCGTTCGTGGCGGTACGAAACCCCCAGCTCGGCTTCCATCCTCGTCTCGGGTACGAGGTCCTCGTTGCCGTAAAGCCGGTTGCCCCGGGCAAATTTCTCCGACAGGCTCGGGCTGCGCCTGCCGTAAACACCCGAAAGGGAAAGGTCGACAGCGTGCGGCAACTCGACACGGACCTCCGCCTGGGCCGAGGCAAACCTCTCGCTGGTTGCGCGCGGATTGACCGCGGTGTGCCCGTGCTGAAAAGAGATCCCGTTGGTGGAGTCGATTTCGTAGACCGCCGTTGCTTTACAGCGGGCAAAGAGCATATCCGCGGTGTTGTATTCGGCCTCCAGGCCGGCCCTGGCCGCCATTCTTCGGGCGTAAGGATGAGCCCCGTCTTGTGTGTCGCTCCACATGTCGTACTCGTGATACCCTTCATACCTTCCGCCTACCAGGCCCTTGAGCAAGAATCTCTCGTTGAACGTCAGCACCCCGGTCGTCCATCCGCCTGCGTAAGGATACACCGTACGGCGTTTTCGAGTGGTGCCGATATAGTAGGGCCTGGTCCGCTGGAAGATGTTTTCCTTGTGGCGCGCCGAAAGGTTCACCCGGAGGGACAGCTTGTTGGATACGGTTGCCGTGTACTGCTCGGTGAGTGTAACATTCCGGTCGCGGCTGTACCCGTCGTTTGAATCCGGCGTATCGTAGTTGAAAAGACCGTTGCGATTGCCGCCGATCGAAAGCTGCGATTTGAGGCTGTGCCCGCCGGAGGGTAGTTCGAGCGTGTTGGCGTAGAGGGCGTTGATCGAAGTGAAGTGATGATTGTCTTTGTGCTTGACGCTCTCGTCGCCTTTCTGGTAGCGCGTTGGATCGTAGACGTACGGATAGTCGTTGTCGCTGTGAGCATAGTCGACCGAGAGCCGGTGACTGAGTCGTTCGCCCGTGGTTCCCAGCAGGGCGCCCCCTTTGGTGTAGCCGTACGATCCCGCTTCCACCACGCCCGAGACGAGGTCCTTTTCCGCGCCCGGCTCTGTTGTCAATTCAATCACGCCCCCCGCGTTCAAGCCGCTCAGCTCCAGGGGTGCCGTGGACGAGTACATGGTGACCGTGCGGATTTGATTGAGCGGGATTTTTGAAAGATCGACCGCACCGCCGGTTGCGCTGTTCAGCGGAAGACCGTCCAGGTATATCTGCACCTGGTTGGAGCCGCTTCCCCTGATCGACATGTCGGAATAGGCGCCCAGACCGCCGGTGCGGTGAATCGTAACTCCGCACAGCGTGTTCAGCACACCGGCCAGGTCGCTGTGCCTGCCGGCAAACTCCCCGGCCGTGAGGGATTTGGTTGAGACCGCGTATGAAGAATGCCGGCGGTCGGCCGCCACCACCATCTTCTCCAGTTCCGGTACGGTCCCGACACTGTCGGCGCCGGCAGTATCGGAGTCCGCGGCAGACGCGATCATAACACCGGCAACAATCGCCGCCGGACACCCATAAAGCACAAACAAGGAAAACCCCCTTGAACCTCTCTCCATGAAGGTTCACAAGGATAAAGAAAGACGGGGCTTTCGGGCAGGTCTCCTGGCTTTCCCGGTACTGTCGCCTTCCCATTCCGCCTCCGGCGGAACAGTGGCATGGGTTGACAGTCCTCCCGCAACGCGGGATACTGGGATCACAGTGGCAGGTCCGCTCCGGATTCACACCGGAATTCCCTGGCACCCGAAATGCCGAAATTCAAACCGTAGAAAAGATACCTTTCTCCGCCCGCGGAGCGCAAGCCGCACGGGATACGCGTGCATCAGCATGCAGCATGGTCCCCGGCACGTCACGTTTTTCTCTTCCAGAGAGCTGTTCGATATTTCTTTCGTGCATAGCTCCCGCGACTACGAGGCTTCGCCGCTGTTTCAGGTGGTGCGCGAGCACTTCGACGACTTCGCGCGAGGGTGTGCCCTGAGCGCTATCAGGAAATCTACGGGTACACACCTTCGCTCTACGAGCTACAGCGGGGCAGGCTGGAGGCCTGTAATCCGGGCATCCCTTGACAAGTTCGTGAAGTGCGGTGATCTGAAGCAGGGGTTTGCGCGGGTGCGTTGCCCGGACCGCGGCATTGCAAGCCAGGGAAATGTCTATCCTCCGTAGTCATTTGGAAGCCTTTCATCTACAGGGTGACGAGACAATCTCACATTGGTGCGACAGTTTTGAGGCAATCTTGTCGGGGGCATTGCGTTGCTATGCGTTCATGCCCCTCGTTTCTTTAACGCACCCCGAACAAATTGCGGATCACGGGCGCAATGAAAAAGCCCAAAAACAACTATTCTTTCACCTTACATCCGGAAATAGATCGCATGGGGAAAGCGTCTCAGCAAACGCCGGCGAAAGCTATCGTAGACGGTCATATAGAGCAAAGGGTTATGGGTGATTTCATGAGAGCACGCGTAGAAAAGCCGAAGAAATTCTTCCCCAAGGCCGGAGGATTTCCGGTCATACCACAAATACCCGGCAATTGCATCTTCATCAACTTCGGGAAGAAATGAAAGAGAATATTTTATTTTCCAGAATTAATCCGTGTTTGAAGCTCCTCCAGTGTAAGCAGCTTTCCTGGATTCTTTTTGTAATTTGCCAGCCTGCGATCCAGTTCTTTCTTATGGCTGTCCGGCACATCGATACGTCCTTCTTCGAGGCTGATATCATCCCATAAATCTTCGACCAGAAGAATCTTTTCTGAAGGACTCAGGTCGGCTATCCCTGGAATATCGGACGGTTTCATAGCTTTATCTCCTTGAAGCGTTTTTATGAAAAATACATCATTATTGCAACCATTGCTTGTCAAGAAAAGGACTTTTTCGAAAGGTTCACCTGGTATATGACTTGGTATATGAAAAGACACATACCGCACTATACGGAATCTATCTATTGCATGCAGAACCGCACCGGTTCCAGAAAAGCTGCAACCGTTCAGCATCATGCTTACTACACTCAATCGTTACCGCAGCCTTGTTGCGAAAGTCGAAATGCTGGAATATGTGCCTGAAATCGCGACTGCTCAAAACGCCCTTGGCGTGCCTGTGACGCCGCGGCCGGGCGAAGGCTATGTCCACAACCGCGGAATCGTTGACTTCCGGACTCAAATCAGTGATATTTGATGGGCCCCGGGCCCGATGCAGCAGCCGGGACAGGAAGATGCGAGACGCTCAAGATTCCTTTGTGCGGGTGGCCGCCGGGAGGCCTTTGCGTGCCTGTGCCGCCGTAGCCTGGCGAAGACGCAAGCCATACCCGGAATTCCAAAGTCGTTACTCTACGGGCCAAAATCAGCTATATTTGAACAGCGGCATACCCGAGGCCAACGCCAGGAAAAGACGATACGAGGTACTCAACGTTCGTTCGCGCAGGTGGCGGCCGGCAGTTCCGCCTCGGATATGAGGTGAACGGAGGAAAAGAGAACTACTATCCATTACCACCTATGAGCCGTCCTCGCCGGCAGACGTATTCAATACGTATGCCAAACGCACCTGTATCGAGGAACGCCACAAACAATTCAAACGGACGTGGAATATCGGCAAGTTTTCATCGCCTCACCGCGCACTGGTGGAAACCCATGTACTTTTCACTTTGCTGACCTACTCACTGGTGCAGCTCTACCTCTCAAAAAACCACCTCTCCGCTCTTGCCGATAAAACAATCGATTCACTGCGACACGAAGAACGTCTGGGTAAAGACAGTGTCGTGGTTTACGGAAAACAAAATTTCGCCGTGTTCGATTTGGACGAGTACACTTCTATCGTGGCGCATCTCCAACCCCAGCCACGCGAGCGATTCTGTACGTGGCTGGAGCGCTTTCGCAAAAACGGAAAGATGCGCACCCCCTGAGGAGCATGGACCCACCACACTGAGCAAACCCCA
>CAZNDN010000142.1:0-9912 GCA_964571815.1 uncultured Fibrobacterota bacterium
GATACTCCGCTCTGAATTCTTTGCATTCGATGCAGTTGGTATCCACGTAGACATCCGTGTACTGCCTGTCGCGGGAATTGATATAGATGAGGGAAATCGGCAGGCCGACATAAAAGCCGAACTCCTTCGGCACCGCGGCGGACTGGTACCATGATGCGTTGGACATGGAGCCCAGCAGCGTTGCAATGGGCTTCACGTACTGAGCCTGCTCCTCGAATGCTTTCACCGTACCGTCGAACTGCCCTCCATTCGCGCGACCGACCACCAGACAGAGCACAATCCCCGCCGTGAGACGCGCGGCCAAACGCTCTCCCGATCTCATGAAAACTCCTTTCGTCGACTGTACCCGCACCGCGAAAAGGGAATCCCGGCACTGCACGCATACGTCTCTCTTCCCGGCGCCGGATTCCCCCGCACGGACACATACGGAATACAAAACGGCTGGAGCATAGTTGTCGCCCGTTTCCAAGTCAATGCCCACCGGGGAAGACGGGGCGATCAGAAACGGCCCACCCTTTTCGGTAAGTTGGCTGCTTCTCCCGCTACCCGTGAAGCCTTTTCCAGATGGGGCATCGTGAAGTCCAGGCCCGTGCATCGGGAGGCTTCGAAAGGCGGCAAGGTGATGTATTTTGCAGGTTCGGGAGCCGATGTGCTTCGTGGTGGTGGATCCTTGCCGGACCGAAAGGGTGCTCGTATGACCTATCGCGGCCGTGTCATGCTCTGGGTAAGCGTCTCTGTGTCGCCCCTGCTCACGACAATCCCCTGTCGGGGCGCGCCCGCGGAGAAGGACTGCGAGCTTACGCTTGCCGTTGTGCAGTACGGAGGCGGCGGCGACTGGTACGCCAACCCTTCCTCGTTGCCGAACCTGGCCGGCGCGGCCCGTGCGCGCCTGGGCAAGGCCGTCTGCGATACCGTAGCCACCGTGGAAATCATGGATGAGAGGCTGTTTCACTACCCCTTCCTTCATATCACCGGCCACGGGAACGTGCTTTTTACGCATCGGGAGCGTCTCAGGCTGCGGAAGTTCCTTGTGGGGGGAGGATTTCTGTGGGCCGACGACAACTACGGTATGGATGAATCGTTCCGGCGGGAGATGCAGAAGCTCTTTCCCGAAAATCCGCTCACGCCTCTGAAATCCTCTCATCCGCTTTTTTCCTCACGCTATCGCCTGGAAGGGGTGCCCAAGATCCACGAGCACGACGGGGAGCCGGCTCGGGCATTCGGGATCTACTTCCAGCAGCGGCTGGTCGTACTCTATACGTACAGTGCGGATATCGGCGACGGGATGGAGGATCTGAAGGTGCACAACGATGGGGAGCGCCTGCATGAGCTGGCGCTCCGGATGGGAGTCAATATCGTATCCTGGTTTCTGATGCAATGACGGCCGACTACGAGTATATCAAACGCCGCGTGAATCGGTTCCGCAACGCCGTCATGGTCGGCAACCTTGCCCGGCAACTGGGCAGTCCGGCAATTGGCGCGCTTTTTCTGGGGGCCGTTCTTCAGGCTCTTTTTTCGGTTGTTCCGCTGGTGGCGCTGCCCGCGTTGTTTGATCTCTCGGTCCTGCTGTGTGCTCTTGCGCTCGCCTGGCTCTTAATCCGGGAGCTTGTGCTGAAAGCGCCTTCCCCGACTGCCGCGGCGCGCATGATGGAGCGGGCGGGGCGCGGCGCGCACCACTATCTTTCACTGGCACTGGAGCTGGCGCCCGGGACGTATCGCGGCTCGACCGAGCTTGGCGAGGAAGTAGTGCGAAGAGCACGGAAATCGGTGGATTCCTACCCTCGTCGCCCGCGGGCCGTGAGATCGTCTCGGCGTATCGCCCTGATGCTCGGCGGGATCATTCTTTGTACGGCTTCCTGGACCATGCTCACCCCCCGAATCACCGACTACTGGGACCTTCCGTTCTCTTCCAACGCCGGTCTCGGGGTCCACGTCCAACCCGGCACCGTGCCGCTGCCGCGCGACGGCTCCGTGACGCTGCGCCTGACTCCCCTGCACCGGGCGTTTCCATCGTGCCGCCTGAATTTGTTCGACATCAACGGAGATCGGATCGAGACCCACATTCTTCGTCCCGACAGCGCCGGCACCTTTGCTATGCGCAAGGACAGTCTCACCCATTCGTTTGTCTACGAGTTCCGTTCCGGTGGGACCGCCCTGTCGCGCGATACGATACGGGTTGTCCCGCCGCCGTCGCTGTTCAGTCTCGAAGCGCTCGTGCATCCGCCCCGCTACACCGGCCTTCCCACGCGCCGTCTCAAGGACGGACAGGGAAGTTTCGGCGCTTATGCCGGCAGTCGTGTCGATTTCACCGTCGGCTCCACCTTTCCTCTTCGTGCGGCCGCCCATATCACGCGCCACGGCGACACCACGGCGCTTGAGGTGGACGGGGTTACCGCCGAAGGCACGGTGCCGGTTCGAAGGGCCACGGCGTACACGTTCGACCTGGTCGACACCCTGGGTCGTCGCGCCGATACGCTTCCGACATTCTATATCGACCTCATCGAAGATCTGAAACCCATGGTACGGGTGCTGAAACCGGGCCGGGACAAGGCACTGAAACCGGCCCAGCAGGAGACGCTTCTGGTCGAGGGGCTCGACGATATCGGGGTGGGCAGGCTGGAACTGCAGTGGCGCCGCGGCACCTGGCCGCCGGATTCGGTCCGGCGCGACGATCTTTCCCCCGGCTCGCCGAAGAAGCACCTGCGCAGACAGGTGCTCTGGGACTTGAAACCTCTTGAACTCTATCCGGGCGATACGGTCCGGTACTGGGCGCGCGCCCGCGACACCAAACCGTTCGGCACACCCCATATCGCCTTCAGCGACACGTTCAGCTTCCGTGTACCCGGTTTCGCCGAGATTCACCAACAGGTTCTGCGCGAGGAAGGGATGGCGCAGAAGCGGCTGCAAAACGTGCGACAGGGGCAGGAAGAACTCAAGGAGACGGTGTCGGAGCTGGTCAAGTCGTCCACGGGCAAGGAGGAGCTTTCGTGGGAGCAGAAAGAGATTGTCGATGAAGTTGCCTCGCGGCTGGAGAGCCAGCGCGATTCGTTGAACAAGGCGGTGGAGTCTCTGCGGGAGAGCGTACGCAAGCTCGCCGAAGAAGGGCTTTCGCGCGAGGGCGTGCTTGAGAAGATGGAGGAAGTGCGCAAGGCGGTGGAGGACCTGGTGCGGGAGTACGGTGACAGTCTGCTGTTCGATCCGTCGGACCCCCAAAAGGAGGTAAGCGCCGAGGAGTTGCGCAAGAGTCTTGAGAAGATCGAAGAGATGCTGCCGCGGCTGGAGGAGCAGCTTGACAACACGCTTCGGTTCCTCGAATCGCTCCGGCGAGATCGGGAGCTGGCCGCCCTGGCGGCCCGTGCGGAGAAACTCGCCCGCGAGCAGCACAGGCTTGCCGGTGATTCGGCAGGAAACGCCGGTGAGTTGCGGCGGCAGCAGGATCTCGACCGCCGGGCCGAGGATTTCCTCGACGAGCTTCGGTCGCGGGCGGGAAGTGAAGCGGACAGCGGGCTGTTCGACGAGAAGGACGCGCCGTCAATGGCCGAGGCACGCGCGGCACGGAAGAAGATTTCGGAGTCGCTGTCCAAAGGGCGCATGCCGACGAAGCAATCCATGAGCCGTCTCAGCGCATCCATGCTGTCGCTGTCCGAAGAACTCGAAGGGATGCTCAGCAGCGCCATGATGGCAGGGTTGCGTGAAGAGGCCGACATGCTGATGAATATGGCGTACGATGCGCTGACCATGGCGGAGTGGCAGGAAGGGGTCCGGGAACGGTCCCGGAGTTCCGACGCCGCGCGCAGGGAGGAGGCACGGCGCACGATTGCCCGCGAGCAGCAGGCGCTCAAGCAGGCGCTGCAGCGAAGTATGAGCCGCATGGACACGCTGACGATGGTGCCGCCCGGCATGCTGCGGAGCCTGCTTCAGGCCTACCGCGATGCCGGTGAGTCGCTTGACCGGGCGATCGAGGCGTTAAGCGGCTCCGATGCGTCGGGGCAAATGTCGGGTGCACGCACCCGTCTTCACGCGCTGGCACAGACGCTCATGGACGGAGCCAAAGGCATGCAGGGCATGCAGGGCCGGGGCGGAGAGGGAGGCCGGGGAATGATGGCCGGGCTGCGAAAAGTCTCCGGCAGGCAGGCGGCAATCAACGCGGCCACCGCCGACCTGCTGCGCATGATGCTCGGGGAGGGCAGGCCGGGAAGCACCGGCGCCGGGGGAGAACAGGGAACCGGCGGTACCGGGCAGGCACGCAAGCAGGCACGGAAAGCGCAGGAGGCGGTTGCGGACCGGTTGAAAGCGCTGGCCGACCGCTACGGCAACGAAGCCGGCGGGGATATGGAGAAGCGCGTACGGGAGCTTGAGCAGGAGGCGCGACGGCTGGCGGAGATGATGAAGAAGCCGGGCGAAAACCTCCCGGACCGTCAGGAGCGCTTCCTTGTCAGAATGCTCCAGACAACACTCTCCACACACCGGCGTGACGAAGGCAAGGAGGAGCGAAAATCCAAATCGGCGGTGAGAGTCTACTCCGACGCCCCCGATCCAGACCCCGTGAAACTCTTCCGCGACACCGACACATTCTACCGGCTGAGACAGCGGGCGCTCTCGGCGCAACTTCCCGAACAATACCGCTTCCCGGTCAAGGCATACTTCGACTCCCTGGGCGTACTCTACCTCAAGTAACCTTCCCCTTCTCCCCACACCGCATTCATAGCCGGGAGCAGGTAGACTGTCTGTCGCCCGGCGTTGTATACTTTCAATCAGTATGACAACGCAGCCACCACACCCGCTCATCCTGAGCCTGTCGAAGGATGCACCGTAGTACCGGAGTTCCCATGATCACCATCAACCATCGAAACCGGAAAAGGAGTGTTTGATGACTCTTCAACCGTTGTCCCGTGCTACTCTCCCCATCCTCACCGGCGTGTTGTTCGCCCTGCTCCCGCCGCCCGCCGGCGCGGACACCCCTGAAGAGAACGTGGCCGTCATAACGCTGAAAAACGCCGCCGGCGTGGAGAAGGGTGAAGCGGAGGTGATCACCGACCGACTTCGCACCGAGCTGTTCAACACCGGGCGGGTCAACGTGATGGAGCGGGAGCAGATGAAGGATATTCTCAGGGAGCAGGGGTTTCAGCAGTCGGGGGCCTGCACCGATGAAGCGTGTCTGGTGGAGATGGGTCGCATGCTGGGCGTGGCCAGGCTGGTAACCGGATCGATCGGCAAACTGGGCTCCATGGTGCTGTTGAATCTTCGGGTCGTTGATGTGGAGACCGCGCGGATCGTGAAGGCGGTGTCAAAGGATATCGAAGGTGGTATCGAGGGTGTCGTGGTGCATCTGTCAACTGTTGCCCGGGCCCTTGTGAGCGCCGAGGATGAGGGTTCGGAGGCACCGGAGGAGCCGGAGCCGATCCGCGAGGAGGCCGCGCGCGACACCGTGGAGGAGGAAGAGCATGATGCGGTATCGATCGGTGAGGAGGAGGAACAAGAGAACGGAAACCGTTTCGGGCTGGGCCTTGCGTTTGTCACGTTGCCCGGGGGGGCGACCCACTACCGGCAGCCTGAAGGGCAGGATGACCACGAAGATCGGATTGATGAGCAGGAGCCGTTCCGGGGAGGACGGATTACCATCGCAATACCGCTCGGCTCGTTTCTTGCCCTGAAGGTCCAGCCGGGGTTTACCGGCGGGTGGTCGGAGCAGTACGACACGCTGCCGGATACGTACGGCACGGCCGACTACAAGCTTCTGCGGCTGGAAAAGGAGATCTACATATTCGGAGTAGATGTGGGCGCCGATTTCGTCTGGCGCAAACATCCCCTGAAGGTCAATACGGGCATTGTGCTGGGGACCAAGGTGTGTGTGATGCCCTGGTACACCGACGAGGCGTGGTACACCTCGGGCATGGAGACGGATTCGTATTCCACCGAAGGAGTAGAGCCAAGCAGTGGGGTGACGTTTGGAATTCATGGAGGAGCGGAGTATCTGCTCGGCTCGCATCTGGGGTTCGGCCTTGACCTTCTGCTGCAATACGCCTACTTCCCTTTCAGCGGTGTGACCCTCGATGAGGGGCAATCGTATTACGATATGGCAATCCAGCTTCCGGCCGCGGGGCTGATGTTCTCGGTGATGGTTTACTTCTGAGCCTTCCGGCCCGCTTTTCGCCGATTGTCATTACCTATTTTCCCCGTGTGAACGGTTCCGGTAATCAACCACGCGGGCACGGCCCCTGTTGCGCCTCGGCGCTCGACGGATTATCGGCGGTGCTGCTTCTGGGTTGTATCGCCGCACCGCTGCGGGCCTACAACCATCCCGGGATCCGGTGGAACACCGTTTCGACGCGCCACTTTCGAATCCACTACTACGACAAGACCGAGCCCGCCGTGTATGCGGCGGCGAAGATCGCCGAAGATTCCTACGAACGCCTTGCACACCTCTACGGTTACAAGTTCCATCGGCGAATCCATCTCTCCCTTGCCGCCTGGGACGACTACTCCAACGGGCTGGCCGGATGGACGCAGGAGAATATCATGGTGTGGCTGCCCGATGCCGATTTTCAACTTCGCGGCAACACCGTGTGGCTGCGCAATGTAATCTCCCACGAGCTTGCTCATATCATCTCGCTCGATAAGTACGGGTTCCAACTGCTGCAGTGGAATTTCGGCCTGGAATACCACTCTCCCGGAACGCGGGTTCAGTGGGTCAACCCGGCGGCCATGACCACCTTCTACCCGATGTGGTTTGCGGAGGGCATAGCTCAATGGGAATCCGCCGGGGAAGGTCACGACTGTTGGGATTCCCGCCGCGACATGGTGTTTCGCTGCGCCGTGCTCGACAGGAAAGTGCTGAGCCTGGCCGAGATGTCCCACTTCAACCACAATTCTCTCGGCAACGAAATGGTGTACAACCAGGGCTACTCGTTTGTCCGCTACCTTCACGGACGTATCGGAGAGGAGCGGCTGCGCACGCTCTGGAACCGGGGGCGTCGTCTCAGCCTCGGCGGTGAGCCGTTCGACCGGCTGTTCGAAGAAGTCGGCGGCGAGTCGCTGCAATCATGTTACGATGCGTGGCTGGACAGTCTGGAGCAGGAGTACGGCTCATCCGTGCCGCAAGCCCCTACCCCCGTAAAACCGGTATGGTCGGCGGGGTTCATGAACCTGGCGCCGAAGATGTCGGTCGACGGTTCGCTGCAAGGGTGGCTCACCAACGAGGGCGACGATTCACGGCGCACGGACCTTGTGGTCATTCGCCCGGGCGCGCGCGAACCCCTGGCCCGCATCAGGTATGCCCGTATGTCGTGGGACTTCTCCGCCGACAGCCGGAAGGTGTATTTCATCAAGGCGCGGGAGCCCGACAGGGACGGTTCGTTTTTCAACGAGATTTACTCCCACGATCTCGCCACGGGAACGCAACGGCGGCTCACGCACGGCGGGCGCGTGTACGAGATTGCCGTCTCGCCCGTGAGCGGGGCCGCGGCGTGCGTTCGATTCCACGAGGGGATCTTCTCGATCGATCGTTTCGATCTCCGGACCGAAACTTTCCAACGCCTTGTCGAAGGCGCGTTGGGGCAACCCTTTCGGGGCTTGTGTTTTTCTCCCACGGATTCCACGCGGCTTGCGGTTACCAGGATTGTCGAGGGAGTCTCAACTCTGATGCTTCTGGATCTCACCGACGGATCGCTCTCCACGCTGACCGCGTCGGGTGCGCACGAGGAATCTCCCTTCTGGGCCTCCGACGGACGCATCTACTTCAGCGCCGACTACGACGGTGTATTCGATACCTATTCAATCACGCCGGTGGGGGAAAACTTGCAGCGTCATTCCCGTGTGGCGGGAGGCATGTTCTGCCCGCGGAAAACGCCCGGTGGAGCGATTCTTGCATCGGAGTATACATCCGACGGATTCCGTATCGTGCGTTTCGACGATACTCCCGAGGCCGCGGAGGTCGCCGCGGCCGGGCGCTGCACGTTCGAGGAGCTTCCGATGCCGTCGGGCAAGGTGCGAATCAAGTCCCGCGAGTATGAAGCGGAGCGGCTTCGAGGAGCATGGGCAGCAAGCATGTTTGCGCGGTTTCGAGACCCGCACGGAGCCCTGGGGCGCATGGTGCAGCGGGGCGGCTGGAACCGGTTCGGCGACAGCCTGTTCACGCAACTCGATGCAGGGCTGGGGATGTTCCAGTCGGATGCGCTGGGCAAGCGGGAACGGGCATTCGGCGTGAGCCTGGCACTGACCCATACCGGCGGGCCGGTTGACGAGGAAGAGGAGGTAATCGAAGACACGTTGGCAACCATGGTTCTGGCCGGCGACGGGGGCTTGCGGACGAACAGGCGCGAACCGCGGATCGCACGACAGGTGCGCAGGCGGTTTGTGAACCGCGTATCGCCGCGCATCCGCGGTCTCTCGCTCCGGGCGGCAACCCGGCAGTCATCGGAGGAGGACAGCGCCTCCGAGCCGCCGGTCGACTGGCTGCCCCTGCTGATACCCGAACTCATGCTTCGATACCGCACCGGCCGGCCGACCATCGAGTGGTATTCCCAGGCCCAAATCCTGATGTACGTTCCGCTGATGGTTCTCAGCAGCTTGCCGATCGAGCTTCGGGCGGGCCGGGATCTCTACGTGGGAGTGGAGCCGGCCGCGGCGCTGGTGTACCTCCAGGCGTTTCAGTTTCAACTGCCCTTCTGGATCCAGTGGGGGACAGTAGGCTACTATCATCAGGACCTGGCCTATACCGGCCGGGATATCAGCGCGGCCGGGGCCGCGTTCGGCCCGTTCATTGAACCGAATGTCGAGAATGAAGACAGCGGCGGCGTGGATCCGGAGGATGTATCGATTTCGTACGTGCGAGGTTTTCTGCTCTCCGGGCAGGCGTTTCGCGGTATCCCGGTGGGTCGGCATGCGAGCCTGTCGCTGGAGTTTCAGGGAACCGGGACGTGGCGCTCCGACACGGTCGAGCCGGTGCAATCGGAGTTGAGCGAGCCGGCGGCGTTTCATTTCGAAGGGGTATCGCGGGTATCCTGGAACACGCCGCTTCTGCGGGAGATCAACCGCGGCCGATGGCGCTATATCGAAGATATCTACGGTCATCTTTTCTACGAGCCGGCCGTGGAGTCGGATGATCGCTTTTTCCGGAAGATGTCCGCGCGCCATTTTACCGACCCCGACTTCGATACGCTTCATACGTACCGGTCGCACCGGGTTGGGCTCGGCGCCACAGTCGGCGCGGTGTCATCGTACACGTTCGCCCGGCTTGTCAGGCTGTCGGCGGCCTGGGACCTGTGGCACGAGAAACTCTTCTTCACGCTCACGGCCGGGTTCTGAACCACAAGGGAGGAGAAGGTGTCCAGACACAAGGCTGTCGTCGGTATCATAGGCGGATCGAGCGCCTCCGGGGAAACGCTGCGGATAGCCTACGAAGTAGGCATGTACGTGGCTCGCAACGATGCCGCGCTGGTGTGCGGCGGCCTGGGAGGCGTCATGGAAGCCTCGGCCCGGGGGGCGGCCGAGCACGACGGGACCGTGATCGGCATTCTCCCTTCTTCATGCAAGGCCGATGCCAACCCCTACGTGAGTATCGTGATCCCCAGCGGTCTGGGCGTTGCACGAAACGCGCTGGTGGTGGCTACCGCCGATGTGCTCATTGCGTTTCCGGGATCGTACGGAACCCTCAGCGAAATCGGTCTGGCGCTCAACACCGGCAAGACCGTGGTCTACCTTCCGGGCGCCTGGGACCTCAGACGCGCCGGTAACGTGGATGCCGAGCGTTTCAAGGAAGCCTTCGATGCCTTCCACGCCGTAGGACTCGCAATTGGGGATGGTGGCTAGTCATATAGTTACTACGTGTGCAGAAAACCTCCCGCGGTCAAAAACACTCATGACGCTTCCGGTCTGCCGCACGATTCTCCTCCACTCCGGGACAATGCAGTC
>CAZNDN010000143.1:0-5545 GCA_964571815.1 uncultured Fibrobacterota bacterium
ATCCACTCCCGGCGCCACCAGCTCCCTCCGCGTCAAACGCGTGGGGGAAGAGTGAATGCGGAAGGTGACGATGAGCGATTTCGGAATGCGGAATGCGTTTTTCGACTTGACTCACTTCGACTCAGCTCAGTGCAAGCAGGACATGGATTGCAGGTAGAGAATGGTGGAGTAAGTCGTGGTTCGAACCGGGACTTCGGTTTACTGCCACTCAGCGGTTGTATCAAAAGTTCTTGTCCCTGAGCCGGCTTCGCCGGAGTCCCGTGGAGCGGGAGAGACCAGATGCCGGCGCGTGAGGAACATAAGAAAATGGCCAATGTGAGTTGGCACTGATAGAAAGAAACACACTTCGATAAACTCAGTGCATTGCGCAAAAAACGCATGCACTGAGCAGTTCGACAAGCTCACTGTATCACCTGCCGAAGTGTAGATGTCACGGACAGAGAGTCTACTCACCTCGGCCGGCACGGTCATCCTTGACAGTGTTTGACCCACTACTGGATAGAGTACCTGGAGTGCGTTGGGCGAATCACCGACGGGGACGTCGGTGCCACCCAGGGTGGATAATCCCGTACTTCACCCTGCAAGCTCTTTTTGCGTTTCTTGTCCTTTGACCTTAGTACTTTGTCCTTCGCCCCTTCACGGCTGTTTCAGTACGCCGCTTACCAGCGCGGCCAGTTCCTGGTCGTCGAACGGCTTCTGAATGAAACCCGCGATACCCTGGGCAATTGTTCTCTGGGTGTCCGAGGCCAGGCTGTAGCCGGTCGCTATGATTACCTTGAGTTTCGGGTTGATCTTGCGCAGCTCCTCGACGCATTCGGCGCCTCGCATGCGCGGCATGATCATGTCGATGATGACCAGGTCGATGCAATGCGGGTGCGTGCGGTAGTACTCCACCGCCTCCACACCGTCGTTGCACGTCACCACGTTGTAACCGAGTTCACCGAGCATTTCCGAGGCTATGTCGCGGATGAATTTTTCATCGTCGACCACTAACACGCTCCCCGTGCCTCGCTGAGGTTGGCGCGCCTCAATCCTGGGCGCTTCGGGCGGAAGTTCGGCCACCGAGGGGAGCAGGACCGTGAATGTCGTACCGGCACCGGGCTCGCTTTTTACTTCGATCGCCCCCTCGTGGCTCTTCACGGTACCGTAGACGCTTGCCAGGCCCAGGCCGGTCCCGTGGCCTTTTTCTTTGGTGGTAAAGAACGGCTCGAATATGTGAGCCATGGTCTGCTGATCCATTCCCGTGCCGGTGTCGGTGACCGACAGCTCCAGAAACGATCCGGGAACCTCAAGATGAAGCGACTTGCCCCTTCCGTCCGACTCGATTCGCTGCAGGCGTGTGCTGAGCGTCAATGTGCCCCCGTCGGGCATGGCATCACGGGCATTCAGCGCGAGATTGAGGATGACGTTCTGCAACTGTCCGCGATCGCCTCTCACGCCCGGCGGGTCCGCTTCGAGGTGCTGCACAAGCTGGATTCGTTTGTCGAGGGTGTGTTTCAGCAGCTTGATCACATCCTGAACAACAGCGTGGATGTCGATAGTGGTCATGCTGTACTTGCCCTTGCGGGCAAAGGCAAGGAGCTTGGCGGTAAGATCCGAGGCGCGCCTGGAGGCTTCGATGATCGTCTGGGCGTACCGTTTCAACGCTTCCTCATTGTCCCCCAGCTTCCGGACCATCATGTTGGCATTGCCCATGATTGCGCCGAGCATGTTGTTGAAATCGTGAGCAACGCCGCCGGCCAACTGCCCGAGCGATTCCAGCTTCTGTGCCTGTGTCAGCTCCTCCTCCAGCCGCACTTTCTCCGCTTCGGCCAGCTTTCGCTGCGTGATATCCCTGCTGATACCGACAATGCCGGTCACCGTGCCGTCCCTGTCCCGCAAAGGCACCTTCGTTGTGGACACCCTGATATCGTGTCCCTCCCGGTTCTTCACGACTTCCTCGGTATCGATCACCGATGAACCGGTGCGTATCAGTTCCTGTTCGGTTTCATAGAACCTCCGGGAACGATCTTCCGGGAAGAAGTCGAAGTCGCTCATTCCGACGGCCAGGGAAGGATCGGTCAGCCCCAGCAGGGCGGCATGTGCCTTGTTGATACGGGTGAAACGGGAATGTCTGTCCTTGGAGTAGATATAGTCGGGAATGTGCTCCATGAGTGCCTGGAGCAGTTCGCTTTCCCGGGACAACTCGTTCCTGAGACTGTCCCGCTCGGACCGGATTGACCAGAGTTCCATCGACGTGGAGAGCAGTTGCGCACAGGTGACTACCACGTCACGATCGACATTACCGATGCGGGGACCGCATACCAGGAGCACGCCGGATTCTTCGCCCACTTTCAGGGGCGTGAGCACCACCGAGAATCCTTCCTGGATCCACAATTTTTTCATCAGGGATACCACCGGCGGCGCGAACAGCTCGGAGGCCAGTTGGGAAGCCGGCACGGTCCGCGTTACCTGCTTCCGCACCACGGCGTCGAACGTGGCGGAATTTGTCGGGTCGATCCTGAAGTCGTTCCACGAGATGCCGGTGACCTGCTCGACCTGATCCAGTTGCCGCCGTGTGCCGCTGACACCCCGTACGGCAAGCCGTCGTCCTTTATCCCGACGAGCCACCACGGCGGCCCCGCATCGCTCCAGGCTCCCGAGCAACCTGCACCCCCGGTGAAGCACGTCGCCCACGTTCGAAGCTCCCGCCACTTCCGCCGGCAGGCGACTCAGTACCTCCAGCAGCCGCGAGGTCGAACTCGTCATTTCGTTGCGGGACATTTCCATAGAGTGATTCGGCCGCGGAACGCTCCCGCCGGACCGTCCGTTGTTCCCGGCCACTGTCCGGCTTCCCGCGAACCGCCGCGCAGGACGCCGACAGGGCCCGTGATTCCTAATTATGCGATGGTTGCGCTCACAATTCAACCATGCTCCCTTCCGGCCGGCGAACGGCCCTCTTTACGGACATCGCCCGGATGGCTCCGTAATGCATTCATGTACGTTTACTATAATAGCCTTTCTCCGTAATCTGTGGCGGCCGCGTTCGCTTCGGGCACTCCGGTGTCGGGGGTGGCTTGACAGAGCACAGTAAACCTTCGGATTTTCGATCATAAGTAGGGACGGGGATGGTGGCGCCGTGAAGCCCGGTCGATTGAATCCTTTCACACGCAACCAGTCAGTTTAGTGGATTTGGTGCTCAATGGCGGATTTTCAAAGTCGCGAGACGCGTGAGAGCGTGGCCATGATCTCTTCGTACACGGGAAGGAAGTTCTCGTACAGGGCCGGTTTGGTCCAGAACGCGATGCGGATGTTGTACGTGTCGAGCGTGAAGAAGAATTCCACGAAACGGAAGCCGCCGGTCGTGTATTCCCACTTCACCACCGGAATCTCAAAAGCGATCGTCTCCGTCATACCGTAGTCTTCGTCGATATCGTCCCGATTGACGGCGCGTATCCGCTCGGCGTAGTCCTCGTTGAGCATGTTGAGGTTGACGGCGATTCCGCGCGTGCCCTGCGTTGCCTCGACCGTGGACCCCACAAACAACAACTCGGCGCCGGAGCGGTGCAGGGACCGTGCGAATTCCCGGGTCGAACGTGTCATTTCGGCGGGGTCGGTGGTAATATGCCAGTTCCCCCGATAGGCCAGGGCAAAGCCCAGCGCCTTGTTTTCGTACACGCGATCTTCATTGAAGTACGTATCGGGATAGAACTGCGGCGGGTGCGAAGCACAGCCCCCGATGAGAAGCCAGAGCGCCGACAGGGCGAATCCCGTTGAGCGCAGCGGCGACGACACGGTTTCGGGCTTCACGGCGACTCCTCCGTTTGTTGTTGGGCAGTGCTGGTCAGCCATCTGTTCCATTGCTTCGCATCGGTACCGAATTCCTTGCCGGTCATGAGCCAGAGCATGCGCGCGGCCTTCTTCCGTTTCGGCGCGGGGGCCGTATCGAGCAGGTTGACAAGAGAGTCAAGCTCGCGGCGGTGGTGCGTAAGTCCCGCTTGTTGGAGGTCCTGGAGGACCTTCTCCACGCGCTCGCGCACGTAGTCGCTTTCGTCCTTCCGTGCCAGAGAAAGAGGGCCCATGGCGCGCGGGTCCTCGATTTTCCCTAGTGCTTCGGCGGCATTGTGCCGCACAAAGGAAATCCTGTCGGTCAGTGCCGCGGTAAGGGGTGAGACCGCCGACGTGTCGCCGATTTCGCCCAGTGCCCACGCGGCGTTCTCCCTGACGTAGGAGTTGTCGTCACGGAGCGATTCCACGAGTCGAGACACTGCGCGTGCTTCCTTGCGCATGCCGCAGGCACGCGCCGCGGCTCTTCGGATCCCGGCCTCCCCGTGGTCAAGCGCTTCCACGAGGCTTCCGGTGTCAAAAGAGCGCACTACCGCCCGCACCGCTTCCTCGCGGACCACCAGGCTCGTATCGGTCAGGGCCGCAAGGATCGTCTCGTGTGCTCCGGTGTCGCCGAGGTGGCCCAGCGCGCGTATCGCATGCACACGGCCGGGCGGTTCCGCTGTCTGTGCCGCCCGAACGAGAAACGTGGTTGCCGCGGGACCCACGGCGGCAAGTGTCCGTGCCGCCTCCGCGGCAAGGGAGGTTACTACGGTGCGCGACGAGTCCGGAGTGTGCTCCCGGGGCGGGATGATCGAGAGAGAGGCCGTGTCCGCAAGAAACCCCACAAGAAGGGGGGCTGCTTTGCGGGCCCGCGTTCCATGTTCTCTGAGTTCCATCACGGCTTTCAGACGGTTTTCCCGCAAGGGAGAGCGTAACCGTTCCAGGAGGGTCGCAAGCGAAGAGGGCTCGCCGGTTGTCTTGCGGGACGGTCTCCGGGCTTCTCCGCCGGTATCGGGCCCGCGGGCCGCTCCCGGTATGTCGGTGATAGTTACGCGGGCGCCGGCGGCCCCGGCCGGCGGCGCCGGTCGGCTTACCGTGGGGTTTCGGGTCGAGGTGGGTGAAGGTCTGCCCTTCGTTGAGGGGGTATGTTCGGGGCCCCTCGACCTCTCCCGGTCGGGTTCGTTCGATCGTTTGCCGGCGCCGGTGTCGGCAACTTCCACGGTCAACTCGGACCGAGCATGGCGCCCGGCTTGCTTTCCGCCGCCGGACTTCCGCTCTGTGCCGGTCGTTTCCGGCGGTGCCTTCGATGGACCCGCCCGGGGAGGGGTGCGGGGCTGCCGCGGGACGGTCGGAGCGTCGACTGCCGCGCGGGATTGCTCAGGCTCCGATTCCGCGGCCTTGTCGGCCGTCTCAGGCATGGGCTGCTCGTCGGTGCCGGCCGAGTCGCTTGTCGGCGCGGCAGTCCGGCGGACGGGGGGAGTGCTCCCGGTGTCGGCCGACTGGGCCATGTCGCGTGAAATCTCCCCTTCTTCGGCTCCGGCGTTGGAGACCGGCTGTGCCGGCCGGTACCGTTTGCCGTTGACCTCCGCAATCGCGCTGCGAAAAACGTTGATGGACCTCTTGTCGATTTCGATCCGTACGAAATTTTTCTCGGCAGCAACCACGCGACCCCGGAGCTTCAGTCCGGTTTTGAGTTTGATCCGCACCGTGGTCCCGGGCAGCAGTGCGGCCGAGCCGG
>CAZNDN010000143.1:5645-9857 GCA_964571815.1 uncultured Fibrobacterota bacterium
CCGGTTTTGAGTTTGATCCGCACCGTGGTCCCGGGCAGCAGTGCGGCCGAGCCGGCGGCCGGCGTTGTCGGTGAATCGACGGAGGTGCGCCCGGATTCGCCGCCGGCGGAGTCGGGGCCCGATACGGAGTCGAACGGGACACCGTCGATCTCGGCGATCATGCTCCGGGCAATGGTGATCCGCGATCCGTCGGAGTCGAGAATGACGAATCCGGGGGTTTCCGAGACTACTTCACCGGAGAGCCGGTTGCCGCCTTTGAGTCGGATTTCGGTTGCGAGGCCGGCTGCCGGAGTGAGGACCGGGATGAGCGCGCATGCGAGCGTCGGGAAGCCGAATGACCGGCGGGGCGGATGTCGGCCGGCTCGCCCGCCGGGCGATGCGACTGGGTTCGGCGTGTGTGACGCATTCCACATCGTTTGGTCGCGTGAAACGGGGTGCAGGGCTTTGCGGGGGGTCTCCGCGCTCTCGCGTTAAGTATACATTCCATTTGGCGGATATCTCAAGCCGGTGCCCGGAGACGGAGACCTCTGATAAGAAAAAGCTCAAGTATGCCGGCAATGTGCCGATATACTAACAGGGAGGAGTGTAGCCGGGGTAAAATTCTACCGGTCGGCACTCAGGTGCAACGGAGAACCCGAACGAGGAGACAACCATGCCGGTAAATTCGGTAGGCGGCGGTAGCGAACAGGCGGCGGCTCGAGCCGAGGCCGCGCGGGCGGAGAATCAGGCGCGCCAACAGGGTGCCGAACAGGCGCGCGAAGAAGAAAGCGCTCAGCAGGCCCGCCGGGAAGAGCAGCCTCAAGAGTCGGCCGGCGGAGAATTGAATGTCACGGCATAGCACTGCGTAAATCCGCAACGCAGAGGGGATGCTATGATTGAAGCGGGAGAGGAGGTATTTCTCTCCCGCTTTTTTCAGTCCTGTTCGACCAGCGTTTCGCGTGTAAGCGCAATGGTTCGGCGATCGATGCCGTCCAGCGCCGAAGCGCTTCCCAGCAGCGTGGTGCCGCTCCCCTTGTCGGCAAGCAGGGCCTCCGCACAGTTCTTCAGCTCCCTCACGCCCGCATCGAGCACGCCCTCCCGAAGCCGCAGACGCCACTGCTCGGTGCGGCCCGCAAGAAGAGCCATGGTTTCCGCGTATCCCCTTCCGTGCGGCGTCTTCGGCTTGTCGATTCGACCGATCGTGCCGATGATGCTCTGATCGACCGCATCGGGATCGAGACCGCGTGCGGTCTCCTCCAGGGATTCTTCGAATCGTTGGAGCGTATCCAGCAGGTTGGGATCCCGATAGGAGGCGAAGTGAAATACGGGATGGGCGGTCGAAAAGGACGCGATACCACCGTAGGCGCCTCCCTCGACGCGGATCTTGTCCCAGAGGTAGCCGGTCGAAAGATGACGGGCGAGCAGGGCGTAGAGGCCCTGGGCCCGTGCGTCGGTGTTCTGAAGTCGCCGGGCGCGCGCCACGAAATTCACCGATGAGCTTATGGCTATTCCCGTTGCCGAGGGTTTTTGGTCGCCGGAGGTATCCGCGGCCGGAGCGGACACGGACCCTCGGGGAAGTCTCTCCAGGAAAGCGCCAATCCTCTCCAGATAGTCCGGCGGCTCGTCGGCCGTAACGGAGAGCACCGAACCGTGTCGCCGGATCATATTCGCGTGGATATCCCGAAGCACGTCGACGATCTCGTCAACGGGGGTCCGCTTCAGCAGTCGGTGCAGGAAGCGCAGTAGTGCAATGCCCGAGAGTTGTTCCCGGATCGTGCACGAGGGGCTCAGCGAGGAAGCGGCGTGGGTCATGGCGAAATGATGGCCGGCGCCGACAATCGAGGCATTCAGATCGTTGTACATCTCGTGCAGCAGGTCCGTGAGCTGCTTGTGGTTGTCGAGGCGGGGCGCAAGGAACAGGTCACCGAGTATATCAAGGGTTTCATCGATTCGGTCGGCCAGCGATCGGGCGTGAACCATGCAGCGTCCCACCACCGATGAAGCGTCGTCGGCCCGGCTTTCGCAGTGAACCGAGCCCGATATGCCGCCTGTGGCCCTGGCAATTCGGGTCGACATCCCGAGGTAGTCCAGCTTTCCCGCGCCGCATCGGGTGAGCAGCTCGATATACAGCGGGAGGTAGGGGAGGCGATGAGACGGCACATGGCTGAAATCAAACCCCATATCGATGTAGACAATTCCGGAAGTAAACAACGGGTGAGCGAAGACGTCGACGTCCTCCACGGTTGAGCGCTCGGTTGGAGTGAGGCGATTGGTGCGGGGGAGGTCCTTTTTGTGAAGCCGCGGCAGGGTGGCGACGGCCTCGGGTGAGGGGGGGCGGGCCTGCTCCTTGAGCAGCTCGGCGGTCTCGCGCGCGACCCGGATACGATCGTTCTCGGTGAAGTCGCGTGTCAACTCTTTGACATGTGTCCGCGTGCGCTGCTGCATCCGATCGGCCTTATCGGGGGAGGCGCGTACCACGGCCAGGAGGCGATGCCGGTTCTCAACCAGGTCGTGTCGTATGCGCTCTTCGAAGAACGCGCTCAGTTCGCCGGGCTCCCGGGGGATTCTCTTCAGCGTGTCTTCGAACTTCAGGTGTGCCAGCGGGTCGCCGTCGTAGAGCCAGGAGCGGAAGGCGCGTGATGCGAGGCCAAGATGATAGGGGAAACCGCCCGATCCGGTCACTTCCCTGAGCCGAAACTCGATTCGCCGCCGCGCTCCTTCCAGAAGCCGGGAGTCGATCTTCCCTTCGCACTGCGCTCTCAGCGTGTTCATGATTACGCTTTCAACCTCCTCCGCCCTCTCGGGAGTCGACTTGCGGAGTCCGGCGGCAAAGGTGGTCTGGATCAGGTCCGTCTCGAGACCCGATATATCATCCAGGTCTTCGCCGAGCCCCGAGTCGACAAGCGCCCGCTTCAGCGGCGAGCTTTCGGAGCCGAGGAGGTAGCGCGAAAGGATCGAATCGCACACGACTTCATGCGGATCGGCCGTCCTGCCCAGCAGCCATACCATTGCCGTGGTGGCCGTACCCTTGTCCTCCCGCGGGGCGGGCGCCTCGATGTCGAGCCGGCGGGGCGCGTTCCAGCGGGGCTGAAGAGGTATGGCGGTATCAAGCGGCTTGTGCTCGAATTCGGACAGGTAGCCCCTGTCAAGGAACGCGAGTGTTTTTTCGCCGGGAAGGTTACCGTAGAGAAAGATCCAGGCGTTGGAGGGGTGGTAGTAGTCGGCATGGAAACGGCGCAGGCCCTCCAGGTCGAGATCGGGGATGCTCTCGGGGTCTCCTCCGCTTTCGAAGCGGTAAGTAGTGTCGGGGAACAGCGCACTGAGGCTTCGACGATTGACATGACTGGAGAAATCCGAAAACACGCCTTTCATTTCGTTGTACACAATCCCCTTGATGTCGATCTCTCCCTCGGGCTTTTGCAGGGCAAAATGCCACCCTTCCTGCAGGAACGTATGGGGCGCGAGCCGCGGATGAAAGACCGCGTCGCAGTAGACGTCGACGAGATTGTAGAAATCCTTCTCAACCTGTGACGACACGGGATAGACCGTTTTGTCCGGATAGGTCAGCGCGTTGAGAAACGTCTGCAGGGAGCCCTTGAGCATTTCCTGAAACGGGTCCTTTGCCGGAAACTTTCGAGAGCCGCAGAGCACGGAATGTTCCAGAATGTGCGCCACGCCCGTGTTGTCGCGGGGCGAGGTGCGGAAGGCTATCGCAAAGAGGTTGTCCGGATCGTCGTTGGAGAGATGCAGCAGCCGGGCGCCGCTTTTCTCGTGCCGGAAGAGCAGTGCCCGTGAGCGCAGCTCCGGCACGGACTCGTCGCGCTCCAGGCGGAAACCGTGTACTAACTGTCCTTGATGCGGATCCCGGGTTTTCATGACGTACCTTTCGTGGGTGCGGTTGAGGAATACGAACGGCAAACCAACAGAAAAAACTACGTTGTGCACGCTCCTGGCGGAGAGATCCGCGGGGCTTCGACGAAGGTCTGTTTCGCGAAAAAAAGCGACTGCTTTCCCGTGGGAGGAGACGCTCGGCGGGAAGAACCAGGGAGTACCGGCGGCGACCCGGTATCTTCCGGCGTCGCCGCGATGTGGTTGCTGAGGTGGGAGACGACCCGCCGGGACTTTGGCAACGACAGCGAGCCCCGGCGGCGGAGCAGGCTCAGCGCTTGACGCCTATTTTCTGGCGTTTGATACTTACCCTGTCCCTGCCCATCTCCTTGATATAGATCATTG
>CAZNDN010000144.1:0-9841 GCA_964571815.1 uncultured Fibrobacterota bacterium
TGATCCGCGCGACTCGTCCGTACGAAAGACACGAGGCCAGCAGGCCGGTGATTTCAAGCTCTTCCGGGCCGCGGCACTGCCGAACGACACACAGCGGGTCCATGCCCAGAAAGCGCGAGGAATGAAACGTGCGGTACATCGTGTCAAGCACTGAAGCCAGGTCGGTCTTGCGCATGAGCGTAGTCGAACCCCTTGAGAGTGGGGCAACGGCATCCGGCCCCGGAAACGGTATATCAGTAATACGGCCTGCATGGAGGTATGATTGCACTATCGGGACGTGGTTGTTGCCGGCGCGGGAGTGAGATTCGGCGAGACCGTAGTGCGGGGACACGTGCACATGTCCTCAATCACACCGGTTATCGACAGGCCAGGCGCTCCGGAACGGCCTCTTCATCCGCGAGCGTTCTGCAGCTTCCGTGGCCAACACGTGCGTGGTCTCCATTTCTGCGATGTGTTTTTTTTGTATGTCGAAATACCACGACAAATGGTAGACTCGGATTTTCAGCGATTCTCGCGTGGTAGAAGACCTGACGGAGGTATCCGGTATGTGGGAAGCAGCGGTTAAGAAGCATGATGAAGAAGTGTTTGAGAAAGGCATTGAGCAGGGCATTGAGAAGAGAAGCGCGGAGATTGTCGAGAGGATGATTTCCAATGGTTTGAGCAATTCAGACATACACAAGATGACCGGTATTGCGTCGAGCAGGATCGACCGGATTCGCCGGAGGAGGAAAAAGGCGGGTTCATAGAGTTGCACCAGGTCCGGCCGGCGCCACGCAGCGTTACCGTCGGATACGGCACGAACCGGGCTGCCGAAACGCACTCGCGCTGAAAGCTGTTCGAAAGCGGCCGGCTGTCAACCATGGCGGCCGTCTTCGGTTCGTTCCTCCCACTGTTCCTGCTCCAGCCATCCGTGCTCGAGGGTGAAGCGGAGTTCCTCGGCGAAGGGAAACGCGGGGTTGTTTTCAAGTAGCGTCAGGGCTCCTTTCCGGGCGTCAGGATGCAGCGGTTTGAGCCGATCCCGATGTCGGTGAAGTGTTTCCAGGTCGCAGCGCCACAACTCAAGAGGGTGTATGCCGTGAAGTATTGCGGCAATCCGCAGTCCCGCGGGGTCGCTGTCGCCCCAGTGGAGTCTGCGTGCACAACTCGGGCTTCCGCCTGTCAACCGGTACAGCTTGCACACCGCCGCGTTGGGGAAGCCGCGGGTGTAGAGGATGATCGCTCTCGGCCGTCGGCGCACAAGCCCGGCGAACGGGCTCTCGTTCTCGCAGGTAATCAGGGTGGTGGCAGGGGGGATCTCCACCGCTTCGATGTCGTGCAGGTTTGCCAGCGAAAGGACCGCGGCCTCACCAAGCTCTGCCATGGTATCGACCTGTCCCAGCCACCGTCCTCCCTTCCGGTACCGAAGGTTCCCGCAGACCGTCGCCAGGACCGAGCCGCCCGACTCTACCACACCGTGGCGCGACAGAGTCCGGCGCCGTATGTGCCGGCGACGGTCTCCCGTGCTTGACAGCAGCACGTCCGGATCACCGCCGTCAAGCACATGGAGCCAGTCGGCCGCGGCGTTGATCAGGGCGCCGCCGCGCAGCGCCTTGCTGTCGCCGCACAGTCGCGCCCCCAGCTCGGAAAGGCTCACCGGCTCATCGTTGGCCGCAAGCGCGCGAACAATCTCGCCGGCGCGCCGGCGGCGTTCGAACAGTTCCCGGCCGCCTCCGGATCTCACCCGTTCGTGCCGCAGCAGGGGCTCAACCGGCGCGAGGTCGGGGAAGGCCAGACGCCACCGCTGAAGCGCCTCGTCCGGGCCGCTCTTCCGCTCCGGGCGAGGAACGGAAAACGGTATCCCCAGCACGTCGTGGACACACTCCAGCCACCGCATCCGTCCCGTGTCGTCCAGCGGGTCCAGCAGGTGGTCGAGCATCAGCCGCACGGTGCCGCTACGGGAAAGCCGGAGCGCCCCCGCGCCGAACGCCGCTATCTGCGCATCGGACAACGTATGCCGATCCCGGGCCAGGACCGTAGTCCGGGGAAGCTTTGCCGTGCGGCCCCATCGCGAACACAACCTTCGAAGCGATGCCGCGACATCGGTCTCGGCACAAACCAGGGCCAGGAGCGCCCGGCTGTCGGGCTCACGTACGGAACTCACTGCGTGCTTCCCAGCTCTTTCTCGAAACCGACGTTGCCGCCGGGCTCACGGTCTTCTTCGAACATACTGAGCTGTTTTTCGGCCGGGTTCTCCCAGTGAAACGGGTAGAGATGTACATTGTAGTCGGAGTCTTTGACTATCAGGACCGTCGTGGAGCGCTCCACTTCGCGCCTGGCGCCGTCCTGCTCCGGCGAAGCTACCAGAAGCTGCAGTCCCATGTCGCCGGCAAACCCCAGAAGCTGGTCCCGCCGTCCGGCGTCGATCCCGTAGAATGCCTCATCGAAGAGCAGCGTGTGCAACTTCAGGGCATTCCCCCGGAACAGGAAATGTGCGACCGTCAAAATCGTCAGATAGTTGGGCACGGCCTGTTCGCCTCCGGAGCCCACGCTCCTGGTTCGCCGATCGATCAGCACCCCGTCTTCATCGGTGGTTGCCATGCGCAGGTGATACGAGTACCAGTTGCGGTAGTCCAGAGCGGCCGGGACGGTTTCAATCTCGGTTGACAGAATCTCATCCCGATGATCTTCGATGAAATTGCGCAGGACCTCTTCGGTACCGGAGTCGAACGGATTGAACTGCCGCACCGCTTCGATCAGTGGTTTGTACCGATCTTCCCGTTGCAGTTCCAGCCGATAGCGGGTATTGCCGAACGTGCGGCGCGAGAGGCGGTCATTGATCGTGCGCACCATTCGTTCCAGGCGCGAGACATGGCGCCCGAAAAACGCGACCAGCTCGGTAACGATAATCTTCCGAAACAGCTCAGCGGTCCGTTCGTTGATAACCTGCTCCTGCTCGCCGATTGCCTTCCGCTGGGCTTCGGCCAGGTCGGTTACGGTGGATTCGCGGCGGTCAACAAGCCGGTTGGTGGTTTCATCATAATGAAACCCGAACGCCGCACTGTATACCGGATCCGTGAGTTTCACACGAAGGCTTCCGATGGCCGCCGCCTCCCGCCGGTCGGCGTCGCGGATGGCTCCCTCCACCCCCTCGGTGCTCTTGAACTGCCCGCCCTGCCGGGTTTTGAGGACATAGTGCTCGATATCCTCGATATCTTCTCCCGCATGGCGGCGGATTTCTGCCTCCGACTCGGCAAACCGGTCCCGGAGTCCGCACAGCTCCTGCTGTATGTCCGATGCCTGCCGCACCAGCCCGTCGCGGTGCTCACGCGCGGCCCCTTCCTCGCGCAGCAGCCGGTCGTGTTCTTCCCGGTACTCGCGCCGCCGGCCGTCGAGTTCGCCCAGGCGCGATTCGAGCTCCTCCAGTCCCTCGGCCCGTACCCGGTGCTCGATCGCCTCGAGCCGGCTCGCCAACCCCTCGCTTTCAGTTTGTGCCTCTCCGTGTCGCCGCGCCAGCTCACGGTGTTGCTCACGCCGGTGGGTCAGTTCCTGGCGGCGAAGCGCGAATGCGGCGCCGATTTCGGCGAGGTCCCGCCCCGCATTCCGAAGACCGGCGATTAGCCGGTCAATCCGCCCGAGCCGACGCCGTGTTTCATCATGCCGTCGCACCGCGCGGGTGTGCTCCTGTTCACATTCGTCAATTTGCCGACCTATCTCCTCCAGCGCACGCTCAAGCGCCTTCTGCCGTTCTTCCTGGCCGATATAGCGTGAAGGTTCACCCGAAAGTCGACGTTCATGGGCGCGGAACATCAGCACCCCGCCGGTTTCCTCCTCGGTCCGGGACGGTCCCCGGTTGGCAAGCATCTCTTCGGCCAGCACGGTCAGTGCGCCGGGCTGCGAGCGGGAGATGTCGAACGAGGTGCGGATCCAGTCGGGAAGATCAGTGGTATGAAGCGACAGCGGGGCGATACGAACGCAGGCGGCGGAGCCCGTAACGATCCGCTTCGCTTCCTCATAGTCGGCGGGGTCCACGCACACGGTTGCCAGGACCTGGAGATCAATCGCCTCCTCGGCGCTCGACCGGGCTTCGTCGCTCAGCTCCGTGCGCCACTCAAGAAGCTCGTAGAGCGAATGCGCCTCGACTCCTTCATCGGCAAGACACCGCAGTGCTTCGGCAAGCCCCGCCACGGGCGGCCGCACGTCGCCGGACTGCTCAAGCTCGGCGCGTCGGTCCCGCAGCTCCCCCAGCTCCGCGCCGGCCCGCCGGCAGGCATCGCTGGAACTGTCGAGTTCGCGCTGAGCTTCAACCCGCGCATGGTCCAGTCCGCCGGAGAGTTGCTCGCGCACACTACGTGCTTCGGAGACCGCCGGTGAGTCGGACCGAAGCTCCTTTGACAGCCGTGCCGCGGCCTCCGCGGTCCGCACGTCCGTTTCCCGCTCGATCGGCTCGCACATCTGGTGCACGACCGATACCACATTCCGCAGCGAGGACAGCGCGTCGGCCGCGTTCTGTTCGGCGGCCGTAACGGCCTCCGAAAGAGATGTCAATTCCCGTGAGAGGCCCGTCAGTCGCCGTTGCGCCCGCTCTCGATCGTCGCGAAGCTCGTTGCGCCGACGGATCAACCCCGCGTTGTCCCGGCTTCGCAGGTCCTCCATCGTTCTCTGTACAATGTTCAGCCGGTCCTCCACGTCGCCGAGCTGCTCCGCCAACCGCTTTAGGCCCGTATCCGTTCTCTCCCGTTCCTCGCCCAGACCTTTGAGGTGCTCCCGCAGATGTTCGCGCTTGAAGTGCAGCAGTATCCACCGGTACCGGGCGGTGCTTTCCCGAAGCTCGCCCACCGTTTTCACCAGACCGTCGAGACCGTCAAGGTACTCCCGCTTGCGCTGCATCTCCTCCAGGAGCGCGTTGGCCTCATCGAGCCCCCGCAGTGCCTCGATTATCCGGTCGAACAGGTCGGTTTGTGGCTCGGGAAGCAGTGTTTTGAACAATTCGTGATAGTCGGTGGCCGAGGAGGCGATTTCGCGGTAGGCTTTTCCCATGGAGAGGAAGCGGCACGTTTCGGCAAAGATCTCATCGCTGGTGAACAGCCTTCGCCCGAGTTCGCCGGCATAGGCCCCGATACTCAGAAACCCGCCGCCCGGCCCCAGAGCCTCGCGCATCTCCCGCTGAGAGGTAACCCGCCGTGCACCGTCGTGCTCCACGGTCCAGGGAATCGTATCGATCGGCGCCGACTTGATTATTCCCCACCGCTGAATGCGCTCATCCATGGAGTAGGTCGACAGCCCCACACCCAGGGTCAGCGGGCTCCCGTCTTCCTCGACAAGCTCCACCCCCGCGTAGCTTACGCCGCCCGAAGGGTTCATCGCACCGGTATCGACATTGTAACGCATCACGATACCCTGCGGCCGCCGTCCGCCGTCCCTGCGCGCCCCCACCCTCGCCGCGGAGTTGAACTCCATGTGACTTCCCGCGGTCAGGACATAGTGGACCGCATCAAGCACCGTGGTCTTCCCGGAGCCGTTGTCGCCAAGCAGAAACAGGTGGCCGCCGTCGCTTACCTCCACCGTCTCGTCCTGGAAGTTGTGGAAATTGACCAGACGGATACGACGGATGCGAAAGGCGGGCGCCCCGCCGTCATAATGGTCGGCTGATTGCATCACGGAGCACCGTCTCCTGATTGTTCGTCCCCGTCTTCGCCGATTTCAACATCGGGGCTCGTGTGGAAGTCGCCGCTCATCACCGCCCGGATTTCGTCCACGTGGCGACTGAGATAGCCCGCGTTATAGTGGTAGATTGCCGGGAGCGCCTCGTAGATGGTCAATTCCTCGGTTATCCGTTCGCCGGGAGGCGGGGGGACCTTGCGCAGGAACCGGTACCGTTCGAGAGTCGGGAACACGTGTCGAAGGATGCGGGCGCGGACGTACTCAGGAGTGTAGCGCTCCCGGGCGCCTTCCCACAGTTCCCCGAACCGCCGGGTGCAGAACTCCAGCAGGTCGCCAAAACGGAAATGGAGGTTCTCCCGGTCGTCGACCGTCATGTCGTTTTCGTCAAGCTGGTGCTCGAAAAACTCCAGTATCAGCATGAAAGCGATACATTCGTCGCGACGGGTGAAATTGAACATGTCGCGCATCGACTCGGTGATCGAGCCGTTGTACCACTTCTCCTTGTAGACCCGCGCGCACTTCCCGTCAATCACGAGTATCCATCCGAAGAAGCCGTCGAAGAACGCGGCGAATTCGCTCCGGTGACGGCGCAGGAAATTGAATGCCACCTCGTTGTCGTCACGGTAAAAATACGGGCTCTCGATCAGGAGGTTGCAAACTGCCCGCACCCTCTCGGGATTGCGCTCCAGAAGCTGCCGCCAGGTATCGGCATGCATACTCAGGCTTTCTTCCCTTCTCGATGCAGGGCCATCTCGGGGCAGCGCATACGCGACCGTTGCGTCTCCAGCGCAATGTCCTTATCCAGCGGCTCCAGGCGATACCCGACCGAACGAAGCTTGCGCCCGTTACCCAGGATTCCCGCGCGCGCCAGCTCGATTATCCGCTGAAGATCACTACTGCCGCGGAACACGGCATGTGAGATCAGGGCACGATCGAAGTCTCCGGTCGGCCAGATCTCACCCAGCCATGCGGCGAGTTTGTTCAAACGTTCCTGTTCCATGCTGTAGACCACGGTCTCCGCGACGGATTTCGGCCGCAGAATCGTGGCGGGACCGCGGCGCTGTTTCCAGGACGCACGACGGGGTCGCGGCGGATCGGCCTTTTCTTCGTGGGACCAATGATGCATATCACCGCGCATGTGCGCCCAGGAGAGCAGGGAGGTGAGCCACGACGACGGTACGGTGGTGTCGGGCAGCCGGGCCATTTCGGTGATGCGCCGGCGGATATCGGCAATACGGTGGCTTCGCCGCTCCAGCTCCTTGAGGTGACTCGACATCCGCTGCCACACGTGAAGCGCCGAGGCGTTGATGCGGTGGCACAATGAGTCGAGGGTGCCGTCGTGGCGAAAGAAACGATACAGATCGCGTGCCGTGACCCCGGGATCGGTCCTTTGGCCGGTAGTGCGCAGCAGGCGGGGTGCACTGCGGCGCTGCGTTTCCATTATCTCGTGTGCCGCGTGCAGCCGCTCGGTGTAGCGCTTGCCCCGCAGGCGACTGAGATCATCGAGCAGCTCGCCTCGCAGCGAGGCGATCCGGCCCAGGTAACGGGTGACATAGTTGCGCAACGCGCCGAGCAGATCGCGAAGCTCCTCGATATCGTACTCGCACACCAGAAACCCGAGCATGCGGGCATTGAATTCGACAAGGGAGGAGGCGATGTCCTGGGTGATATTCTCGCTTTTGCAGACCTGAAAGAGGATCCGTCGTGCCTCGGTTTCTTCGGGCGCGCGCCGGGCAAGGGAGCGCAGCAGGCGGACCAGCTCGCGGACGGTTCCGCAGAGTTCCTCGAGCAGATCGCGCGCGTCGGGTGCACGGTCTTCCAGATCGTCCTGCAGCCGCTCTTCGAGCCACTGAAGAAAATGAATCGTATCTCCGCACAGTCCGTAACGATACTTGGTGCGTCGTGTGTCGCGGTAGCCGCGAATGCGTTCTTTCTCCAGGCGCACGGTAACCAGTCCCCGGTCGGCGAGCTGATGCATGTCGAAATTGAACTGCTCCGCCGAATAGGGGTGCCCGGATACCTTCTGCTGGACGGGAGCTACGGCACGATAGAGGTCTTCGTGCAACGGCTCCAGTTCGTGGCCGCGCCGCATCAGCATCATGCGGTAGACAATCTGCGTGTAGATGAGGGCCCGGTCGGAAGAAAGGAGGCTGCCGACCGCGGGATTACGTCTACCGACAAGCTCGGCGACCGCGCCGGACTCGTACGCTGGAAGCGGGTCGGCGGAGAAGAGAAGGCGGGGATCGGTTGATTCGGACATGTACGGAAAGCCGTTGGGGTTATGCTGCCGGACCGGCGTCAGGGAGTATTCACACGAGTGAAAAATACTTGGTTTGCCCGCGGCGTGTCGGAGAGGAGGGGCTCGCTTGCGGCGATTGAAACCGCAACGTCCGGGAGTTCGGGGCTGATGACGGGTGGAGCGGGGCTCCGTTCGATTTCAGGAGGCCCCGGGGCAGGGGCCGCCTGTTGCGGCAGCGTAACCCCAGCGACGGCCGCGAATAGCGACATGAGGGATTCTCGCAGGGGGGCCGTAGACGGCGTCGGAGGAGGAGAGCGCCGGGCTCCCGGGCCTGTAGCGGGTTCCAACTGACGGCTCATCGTAAGTTGGTCGTGACCAATTTACGACCCACGCGAAGTTGGTTTGCTTGAAGAGCCTCCCGAATGCAGTCTTACGAGGCTGGAAAAACCTTGGGACGGCTCGCGTGCTCTTCCCGAAACCGCGTATTTACGGGACAAAACGGGTTATGTATGACGCGTTTCGCGTCGGACTCAAATCGAGTACTTGCGCATGCAGAATCTGAAGTATGACACATGTTTGAGCCGCACTGGTTCATGGAGGCATACCATGAGCCGGATCAACCCGTAGTTGGATCGGGAGACCGAGCGGCAATTGCGCCGGCCGTCCCTGTTTTCGCCTGTCCTGAGCAAAGGAATCAGTGCGGCTCTTCCATGAGCACGAACACACCGTGGGAATAGGTATAGCGATCACGGTCGTTGGTTGCTTGAGCCAGGCGAAGCCACCGATCCCACCAGGCCTGAAGCTCTTCATCGGTCATGTTCCTCAGGTCAAGATCTTCTTCGCTGAGAAACTCGTCTCTGATTTCGTCCATGCCCTCACTCCGGTTCGAAGGGGAGCAATCGGGTCGCCCTTTCAACAAGGTGTTGGTGCATATCAGGAAGCGACATCGCGGAGCATGACCTTTGGATGTCTGTCCAGGCTCCCGCCCACTCAGCGGAGGCGCGCCGATAGCGCAGCAAGCGTTCTTCGTTCGCGCGGATCAAACGTCTTCGCTCCGCATCGAGCGCTGCTTCAAGTGATTCGCGGCTTCTCAGATCCACCGTGCGAATCCCTCTGGATGCCATTGCCTCGGCTGCGATACCCGGGTCCTTCCGATATGCCTCAAGAATATCTCGTGCGCTCCGGGAAAACCGAAGCCAATCGGCCGGCTCCTCAATCAAACGGGCCAGTTCACCGATTACGGCGTAGTCCTTTTCCCGGTTTGTCTTTTTCAGCTCGCAAAGATCAACCGGGTTCACTACGGGAATTTCCCCTGTTTCCTGCTTAACCCAAAAGCACGCAAGACGTTCGGCGGAGATCCGTGGAGGACGGGTGACGAAGTCGGTCCGCACTCGTATACCATCTTGCTCAAACTCGAAATGTGAACTCCACCCCTGCGAAAGCCACCGAACGTCAAGTGGAGCGCCGAGGCGATACCGCGCTCGATGCCGTGTCAAGACATCGAGAATGAAATCGAGGTCGGCCGGGTTCTCCCGCAAGATCCAGTCGCCGTCTTTGCTCATCAGGGCCAGACGATGGAACACAACAGCCTGCCCGGAGCTGAGAATGGCACGCAATCCATCCCGATTGAACTCTCCGGTGAGTTCGAGGTAGATGCTCATACAAGGAATATAGTTCCCAGCGTGAGGAATACAGCAGATGTCATCTTCCCGGCTTCCCCGCCCGGGACGGGGTGGATTCAACGCTTCTTGCCAATCCCGGGGCAAGGGACCGCATTGACGATAGAGCCGTCAGGCAAACACAGAACCAGGGGTAAGCCACCGCCGCGCCCGAAAGGGCCGAAAAATGCCCGACCACCTGAGCGGAGGAATCGAGAGAAGATACTGAAGTACCACCGTCTTCTTATACTCTCCTTGCTCACAGGCCAGGTAGCTCAGCGGGTTCGTTCAAGAAGAATTCCTC
>CAZNDN010000145.1:0-4211 GCA_964571815.1 uncultured Fibrobacterota bacterium
TAGGGAAATTCATCAATTACCAGAGCCCTTTTCGCATCGTTTCCCCTGTTGTGAGCAAAATATGCGCGCAGAAGAGACTCCCAGGTGGGATACACGGCGCTTGAAAAATCCGAAAACTCCCGGCTGATATCGTGTGCTGCATTGGATCGCTGAATCGAAGGCTCACTCTGATCCGCAAGGTGATAAATAATGTTGTGTGCTCCCAATTGATTGATAAGCCGCGATTTCCCACATCGCCTTCTTCCATAGACCACCACGATTGAAGGCTCAGAGGTTTGCAGAACTTTTCCTATTCGGTCAAGCTCGTTGGTACGGTTCAAAAAAGGAAGCTTCATGTCTATAATAGATATATCAGAAATATTTTTGTCCATAATTATTTTTGTCAAACATAATAATGCCGAAAAGGGCAATGCTGAAATCAAGCCATCATCGTTGTCTTCTCCATGCAAATGATGCTTTCTGGTGAATCTGTCTTCGCAAAGCACCTGCGATGAGGCTCCGCCGCTACCTGCTCCGCTATGCTCAGACACTGAAGTATATCGTACAACATACCGGTGTGCCTCGGGAAAAAGTCGAGCATTGCGCTCATGCGTTGCCGGTCACGACATGAGAGTGCGGGATTGTTTCGCTGTCTTCCGGGCATGAAACGGACACACCGGGTCCCCGCGGCCGACCACGTACAAACAGGGTTGACATTTCTCAGCAAATGTATTACATTATGTATTACTCAAAGGGAGGTTGAAAGTGACCATGTCTCTCAGATTGCACAGCCGGCTCCAGCGCAAGCTCGCTGCCTGTGCCCGGTCCCACGGAACCTCGAAATCCGAACTCGTGCGCAAACTCATCACCGATTTCGTTGAGACGCGGCGCACGGGCCCTACTCCGTGGGAACTGGGCAAGGATGTCTTCGGGCGCGAGGGCAGCAGCCGAAGGGACGCGTCCGTGAACCGGAAGAAATACCTCAAGGAGAAGCTGCGTGCCGGGACCAATCGCCGTTGACTCGGGCCCTTTGATTGCACTATTCGACAAGGATGACCGGTATCACCGCAAAGCTCTCGATTTTATAAGAGGCCTGCGAAGTCCCCTGGTAACCAACCATGCGGTAGTCACCGAAGTGACGCACCTTCTCGATTTCAGCGTTCGGACTCAACTCGATTTCCTTCAATGGGTAGCCGACGGTGGTGTCTCCCTTGCGGACATAGCGCCGGAAGATATGATCCATGTTATTGACCTGGTGCGAAAATACGCGGATCTGCCGGTTGACTATGCCGACGGCGCCCTCGTCGCGCTCTGCGACCGCCTCAAAATCACGAACGTGGCAAGCGTTGACAAACATTTCTCCGTGTACCGGACACGCAACGGGAAAGCCCTGAGAAACGTATTTCCACTCTGAATGCCCTCACCTTGCAGGACGACCCGATTGACTCGACTGCTTCCGCCCTTCTCCCCTCACGTCACCATCACCGGCGGGTGCGCATCGAAGGGGTTGGTGCGGGCGGCCAGCGAGAACAGGTAGGGATACTGGCCCTGAAGATGCGCCATGTACGCAAGCCACTGGACCGTCAGTGCTTCGAAAGCCCGTTTCATGTCACCGGAGAGATGTTGAAGATCGGATTCGGGAAGGGTTGCGGGATTCTCTCGATGATCCAGCTCTTCGGCCAAATGGAACACGGCCCACAGCATGTCCGTGAATGCATCGTGCTCCAGGAGGTTGGGGTTGCGAAGCTGACCCACGAGAAATTCCCTGCGCGATGCGAAAAAGTCCTTCAGGCCTCGAAGATCACCCCGGGAAGCGTCAAGGCGCCAGTCGTGGTTGGTAAGCATTCGCCGCGCACGTGCAAAGTCGGCGGTCTTTCATTTCGGCGAAAGCGCCATCGTGGTGTCCTCCCCCACCCCCGAGCCGGCAAAGGAAAGGATCCGCCGTATCGCCTCGCTTCCGACTTCACTGAAAAAGGCACCGATGACCATGTTGAGCTTGTTCATCATGGCCCGCTTCTCGTGAGAAACCAGAAGGCGATGGATAATCAGCGTCACCAGCAGCACTTCGATCGGGACGAATGCAATGTCACCGAGCAGGTAGATGAAAATGTGGTGAGCATCATGAAAAAGCAGGTAGTGCAGGAAATACACTACCGACGACAAAGCCACCAGGGCTATGCCCAGCACCACGGTCCAGCTCGCCCATGACGGTCTTTTCATACGAAACCCCTGGTCCAAAGCGCAAGCTCCATACCACCATACCCCGCGCAACCCGCTTCACTTGCCGCACAAGGCGCCCACCCATATCCTCGTATGTGTTTTCCGCTCACCGCCGGGGACGGTGGTGCCGCCTGCAATGCGGGATGCGAACTGCCTCTTCAGACCGCTACGCTTCTTGTGTGCTCAGTCTGCAAACTTCAGTACTCTTCCAGGTGCGTGAATTCCGCATTCTCCAGCCATTCACGAGGCCTGCGTACAAAATCGAGCAGGGATTGCACAATCCGCTCGTGCTTCCGCTCCTCTCCCTGCACGAACGAAAGCATCTCCTTCTGCTGTTGTTCCCCGGCCTTGTCCAGGGCTTCACCGTAGTAGGCAATGCTCTTCTTCTCCAGGGCAAGCGCCTTCTCGTACATGTCCACGGCATCCTCCAACGCGGCTGTTTCGTTGAACGATTCGGAGAGTCCGGCAAACACCTGTTTCGCATCCGTGACAATCCCCGACGGTGCCGGCGGAGAAATGCCCGTTCGCTTCTCCATGGAATCGAACAGTTCGTAATGCTTTCGCTCTTCGTCGGCAAGCTTCCGCAACACTCCCGCAATACCGCTGTCGTGCTCCTTGCCGGCCAACTCCAGATAATACTCCCTTCCCTGCTCTTCAATACCCTTTGCCGTATCCCACATCCCGCCCATGTCGGCTCCTTTCCGTTTTTCGGTTCGTGGAAGCGAGGGAGCAACGTTGGGGGGAAACACCGATGTATCGGGTTCCCCCGACTCACGCCGCATGCTCCCGCGACAATCCGTTTCTACTCTTTCGCGGCCTTGATGGCCGCTTCAATACCCTTGCTGTAATCGGTCGGCACTGTCGTGGTGCGTTGACCCAGTTCCCGATCCAGCATCATCAGCCCCTGGGCGCTGTCACCGATCACTTTCAACTGGGCGATAATATCGTTGTCGTTCTCTTCCTCCTCGACCTGTTCGGTGACATACCACTGAAGGAAGATCTGTGTCGCATGATCTTTCTCTTCGACGGCAAGCTCGGTCAGGTCGTTGATGCATTTGGTAATGAACTGTTCGTGTTTGCGCACGGCCTCGAACATCTCCATCGGGGATTTCCACTCCGATGGAGGCTCTTTCAGCGCACCCAGTTTGACCCTGGCCCCCTGCCGCTGCACGTATTCGTAGAATTTCATCGCATGGAGCATCTCTTCGTGGTACTGCACCATGAACCAGTTGGCCATGCCTTTCAGCCCCTTGTCGGCCGAATGAGACGACATCGCCATGTACAGAAAGGCCGAGTACATCTCATTGTTGATCTGTCCGTTCAATGCGGATACCATCTTGTCGCTGAGCATACCACACACTCCTTGTTGAAAGTTTGGTTTGAGCACGGATAAAAGCTAAAAGCAATTCCTGTGCCTGCGCCTCCGTTCGGGATTGGGAACCCTCAGGGCCGCTTATCCGGGTCCGCATTCCCCAACCCGGGATCTTGCCTTCCCAAAGTGAGAAGTTGTATACTTATAAACCAGGCCGTATTGTCGGCTCGAAGCCGTCTTCGTGCCGCTGTCGGAAGTACAATATAGGATTTGTCATGGCCGCAACGAGACATCCCGTGCAATCTGACGCTCCGGCCCCACCTCGGGAGGATGTGCCGACGTTTGCCGCCCTGCGTTCGATCCTGGACAGTTGCGACAACCGCGTCTATGTAGCCGATCCCGATACGCACCTGATTCTCTTCATGAACCGCGCACTCGTCGATGAGTTCGGGGACCGGACCGGGAAGTGTTGCTTCCGCGCATTTCAGGGACTGGACCGCCCCTGTGATTTCTGTACCAACCGCAGAATCTTCGGCGAAAACCTGGGCAAACAGTATGTCTGGGAATTTCGCAACCTTCGCAACGGCACGTGGTATCGCTGCACCGACCGGGCCATCGAGTGGACCGACGGGTACTACGTTCGCTGCGAGGTAGCCTGCGAAATCACCGAGTTGCGCCGCGGCCGCGACGAGCTTCAGCG
>CAZNDN010000145.1:4311-9814 GCA_964571815.1 uncultured Fibrobacterota bacterium
AACGGCACGCCGGTGGTGATCAACGATCCACAACGAATACGGGAATTGATGCTGGAGCTGACGATGAGCAACGGGGAAGCGATCAAGGTCGACCCGGTCACGGACGTGCTGGGAATACGTTCCCTGATTTCGATCCCGGTCAACATGCGCGGAGCCCCCGCGGCGATCATGCATCTCAGCCGCTCGGAACCTTTCACGGATTCCGAACTGCAACGCATTGCCGGACTGGCATCCCAGGCGTTCGGTATTCTGCGCAGGAAAGCAGCCGAAGACCGTCTGTTGCGAAGCGAGCGAACCTACCGCATGCTGGCCGAATCGGCAGACGACTTCATCTTCGTGGTTGACGCCGGTTTCGTGCTGCGCTATGCCAATAACACCTGCGCGCACTACCTTGGCCGCGGCACTGCTGATATCATCGGAAAGCGTCTGGATGAACTCTTTCCGCGGAGCGTCGCCCAGTCGATGAAGAAGAATATCACCACGGTGCTGCGCGACGGCGGAACCCGGAGTTCCGAAGGTCGAATCGGATCCGGGCCGAACAGCAGGTGGCTCCATACGACTCTGGTCCCCCGGGAAGGACCCGATGGGACAGTAAACGAAGTAATGGGAATTTCGAGGGATCTCACTCAGCGCAGGAATGCCGAATACCGTCTCAGGGAATCGGAGGAGAAATTCCGCGCACTGGCCGAACAGTCCCCGAACATGATCTTCATGTATCGAGGCGAGCGCTTTGTGTATGTTAACAGGAAGTGCGAAGAGCTGCTGGGCTACCCCAGGGAAGAATTCTATTCTCCGCAATTCGATTTCATGACCCTCATAGCCCCGGAATCCCGGGAATCGATCGCCCGCAATCACCGCCTGCATCTGGAGGGAAAGGACGTGCCGCCGGTTGAGTACCTGTTGCAGACCAGTGACGGCCGGCAATTCGAGGCCTTGTATACGAGTCGAGTAATACGCTACGGCCACGAGGTCGCTGTTCTGGGAACCGTTATCGACATGACCGAGAACAAACGGGCGGAGCGCGAGAAAGAAGAGATACGGGCTCAGCTCCTGGGAGCCAACAAGATGGAGGCGGTCGGCACGCTCACCGGCGGTGTGGCCCACGACTTCAACAACCTTATTACGGCGATCAAGGGTTTCGCCGGTCTGGCCCTTATGGATCTCGACAACTCCGCCCCGGCGCGGGAACAGATCGCTCAGATCGTCTCGGCATGCGACAGGGCAACCGGACTCAGCCGGCAGCTCCTGCTCTTCAGCCGTCGCCAACCCTTCGAGCCGGCGGTATTCTCTCTCAACAACACGTTGCGCGATTTCAACAAAATGCTTCACCGCCTTATCGGGGAAGACATCGAGGTGGAGCTCAGGCTCGACGAATCGTTATGGCCGGTACGGGCGGATCCGGGGAAAATCGAACAGGTGATCATGAATCTCGCTCTCAACGCCAGGGATGCCATGCCGCAAGGGGGAAGCATATCCCTGATCACCGAAAACGTTCTTCTTACCGGACAACAAGAAGCGCACAATCCCCGGGGGCGGGAAGGTCGGTTTGTCCGTCTTTCGGTCCGGGACACGGGCACGGGAATGGCGACGTCGGTGCGCAAACGAATCTTCGAGCCGTTCTACACGACGAAAGGCGACAGGGGAGGTACGGGGCTGGGCCTTTCGGTGGCCTACGGGATAGTCCAACAGCATGAAGGGTGGATCAGCGTTGACAGCTCGCCCGGTGAGGGCACCAGTTTCCGCATCTTCCTGCCCGCGTATGGGAAGAGTGATGTCGCCGAGGAGCGAAAATCGGCAAACGTCCAACAGTACCGGGGAAACGGCGAACGGATACTGGTGCTGGAGGACGATGACATGGTGCGACGGTTTGCCGCACGGTCGCTGAGCGAGAGCGGCTACGAAGTCAGCACTACCGGTTCACTGAAAGATGCGATCGGCATGCTTGAAAAGGACGCCGGGAAATTTGATCTGGTATTCAGCGACGTCGTGTTGCCCGATGGATCAGGGATGCATCTGGCCGAGCATGCATCCACTCTGGCTCCCGCAATACCCGCCATCCTCAGCAGCGGCCACCTCGACGACAAGGCCCCTCGCGATACCATCAAATCACGAGGGTATCCCTTCCTTCCCAAGCCCTACGACCTCGAAGCCCTCTTGTCCACGGTCAGAAGCACTCTCGACCGGGTCGCCGCCCACGACAATACCCCTTCATGAAAAAACCCCGAGATCCTTTCCCGGTCACGAGACGTGTCGGGATCAATCTCGGGGTCTGTGCTGCCTTCGGTTCCGTCTCGACCCGAACCTTCACATCTTCGCCACTGCTTCGGCACGCTCCCAGTTCACGAGGTTGTTGAGAAAGGCGTCAACGTACTTCTCCCGGTCGTCCCGGTAGTCGATATAGTACGCATGTTCCCACACGTCAAGCGCCAGAAGCGGACGGCTCCCGTCGGCAATGGGAGACGAGTGGTAGTCGGTCCTGCCCACCTCAACACCTTCCCCCTTCCGGGTCAGCCATACCCACCCGGCGCCGAGCTCCATTGCCTTGCTCTTGAATGCGGAGACAAACGGCTTCATCCCGCCCAGCGATTCGTCAATCATCTTTCCTACGGTGCCTCCCGGTTTCCCGCCTCCGCCGGGCTTCATGCTCTGCCAGTAAATATTATGATTGTAGGTCAGGACCGCCATGTAGAAGGTGGCCTCCCGCACCCCCTCGATACTGCCCTTTGTCTTCCCGATGATCTTCTCCAGAGGCCATTTCGCCATAGGCTTCTTTCCCAACTGCTGCACAAGAAGGTCGTAGTATCCTTTGTGATGCTTCTCGAAATGCAGCTTCAGCGTTTCCGCCGAGATATGCGGACTCAACGCATCCCCGGCATACGGCGGCCTGACCAGCTCCGGCCCCGAGCCTGCCGCCTCAGCCTTCTTCTTCTCACCCGCCCATGCGCCGCGAGCCAGTCCCATCGAGGTCACGGCTGCTCCGGCGCCCGCGGCAGCCATGAAATGCCGCCGATTCATGGTGCTCAACCCATCCTGTCGTTCCATAGCCTCCACTCCTTTCGCTAAGAAGGCCTCTCTTCCGGAGGTCTTGTGAGGACTTGCAGCAATGAAGAAAATCTACACTTCGCCCGATTCGCAAGCAAACCTCTCACGGCAGAGAGCGGAACCCGACCGCCCCATTCGGGTTGAGTAGTAAGGAAGACACTGAGGAGTAAATCAGGAATCGGGGCGGCAATCCTCGTGCCGCAGGCGAGGCCTGATGTCGTTCCGACAGCTCCCGAATCAGGCGGCAACTACTATTCTTGTAATGTTGGATTTTCTGGAACCGCCGGGAGGGGCCGAGATGGGTACAAGAACGTACGACAGACATATAGTATCAAATCCCCGAATATGCCGCGGCAAGCCTGCGTTCAGGGGCTTTAGAATACTCGTTTCGGATATGCTCGAGCAAATAGCCCGGGGTCCGGCCCGGGAGTCCATCATCGAACAATGGCGGGGAAGAATCATTAGGGACGCAATCGCCGAAGCCCTGCACCTTTCAACGCAAGCTTTCCCGGAGCATGCGGAAGAATATGCCCGGGAGTCTTCCGCCGGGTGAACGTACTCGACGAGAATATGGTCGAGAGTCAATGCCTGCTCGTGCGGAAACGGCGCATTCGATTTCGCCGGGTCGGGAGAGACATCGGCCGGCAGGGAATGCTGGACGAGCAGATCGTTCCCCTTTTGCAGAGCCTTCGGAGGCCAACCTTCTTTTCCCTGACACGGACTTTTTCGATGCTGGACCCTGCCGGAAGAACTACTGTATTGTAAACCTCGCGGTGGGCAAGGATGACGACGGTGTTTTCATACATCGCCTGCTTCACCATCCGTAATCGACCACAGTTTCAAAACGCATGGGGTCCTTAATACGCGTCTCCCCGGTTGGAATCTCCCCGATCAGCATATCGCACCGGAAAAGGCGCCTCATCCCCTGGACCCTAATAACATAGCCCGTTATTTGTCCAGCCTGAACCGCTCAGGTACCTGGCCTGTCGATTGTATCGAACCGCTCTGCCGAACCCTTCGGCAGGCTCAGGAACCGTGCGATCCCCCTTTCGGGATTGCGGACACTGCTTCCTGTCGCCGGGTTATGCAGTCGCCGGACTCAATCATCTATTTTCGTCAGACACCCTTTGATTCGGAACTCCAAGGATGAGGGCTATGAACCGAGAACGTTGCCTCCCATGAACGCGCCCCGGTTTCTGAAGCAGAAAAACATGCTGCGCGTGCTCTACGGACTCGCTCCCGTGGCATGCGGAGGAGTGTATTTCTTCGGATGGCGCGTTGCCGCCCTGCTTGCTCTGTCGCTTCTCCTGGGTTTCCTCACGGAGTGGTTCATGGTATCCCGACGAAACGGCAAGGTATCCTACGCCTGTTTCGTCACCGCATCGCTCTACGCACTCTCGCTTCCACCGACCACTCCTTTCTGGATAGCCGCCGTGGGAATTGTCGTCGCGATACTCTTCGGCAAAGAAGTATTCGGCGGGTTCGGCAAGAATGTATTCAATCCCGCGATCGTCGGCCGTGCCTTCGTCTACGTCTGTTTCCCCGTTGAGCTTACGTCCCGCTTCGTACCCGTGTTCAGGGGTTTTCCGGGAGGACTGATCCACTGGAGCTACCGCACGTCCGTGGAAGGAAGCGCCGACGCCGTGACGGCGGCAACCCCCATGTGGGCATTCAGGGACTATGGGTTCGTGACGCCGATCAAAGACCTCTTCCTCGGGACCATCGGAACGACCTTCGACTTCCGCGGTACCCAAACAGTGCTCGCGGCCGGGTCGGCCGGGGAACTCTCGGTTGTACTCGTGCTCCTGGGCGGCATCTACCTGCTGTGGACCAGAACGGCCAGGTGGGAACTCACTCTTTCAACTCTGGCGGGGGCACTGACCGCCGCGGTATTTTTTCGCTACGGCCTGGGAGCCGGGAAGGTACCGCCGCCGCTGTTTTCCCTCTTCTCCGGCGGGCTGGTCTATGCCGCGGTCTACATGGTTACCGATCCGGTGAGCGCGCCGAAACTGAAACTCTCGCAGTGGATCTACGGAGCGTTGATCGGCATCATGATCGTCTTCTTCAGGTTCAAGAGCATTTTTGCCGGCGGTGTGGGGTTTTCCATACTCATGGGCAACATGATCGCCCCGTCGCTGGACCTCTGGATCAAGCGCATCCGCGAGAGAAAGCAAGCGCCCCAAACCTCCACCGACGCTTCTCCGGCAAAGGCGGGCGCATGAACAAGACCGCCCCGTCGTACATCCTCACCTTCATGCTCGCCGTCTGCATCGTGTTCGGCACCGGAATCTCGATTGTGCACTACGCCACCGCTCCGCTGCTGCGAAAGAACCTGGCGCTGCATCGCAACCGGACGCTCGCGAAGGCGTTCATGCTCGATGTTCCCGGGCGGACGGCCGAAAACTACGAACAGGCGGTGACCGACAGCCTCCGACACCGGGAAATAACCGCCGGGGAGCGC
>CAZNDN010000146.1:0-9791 GCA_964571815.1 uncultured Fibrobacterota bacterium
TTGTCAAAATCATACGACACATAGTAGACGTCTTCCTCGCGCTTGGTCGTCACGCGATAGCCGGAATTGTGAAATACGGCAAGCATCCCGGCATTGCCCACCAGCACGCCCGCGTCAAAGCCTTTCACACCCCGCTTGATCGCGATGTCGGTGAGGATGCCCAGCAGCGTGGTGCCCACACCCCTGGACTGCCAGTCGTCGCGCACAAGAAACGAAACCTCGGCCCGGTTGTTGGCTCGATTCAAGTAATAGCGCCCCACTCCGGCAATGTGCTCCCCGCCCGTGTCCTGGACCAAGCCGATAATAGCCATGTCCTTGGAGTAGTCGACGTTGGTGAACTCCTGGATGAAGCGGTGCGGGAACTCCTTGATCGGCTTGAAAAACCGGAACGCGATCGAGCGCTCGGAACAGGCGTACAACATACTCCGCAGCGCGCTTTCATCGCTGGGCCGGATAGGCCTGAAAAACAACTCGGTGCCGTCGGGAAGCGGCCTGGTGGTTTCGCACTCGGAAGGATACCGCGAGGCGGAGCCGGGCTGTTCTATCTGGTCTGGAAACACATACTTACGCTTCTTTGCCTCACGTAAAATATCATTGCGATAGTCCGGGTGCGCGATCTCCGCCAGGGCCAAAACCCGCTCGCGAATCGTCTTACCGAACAGCGAGGCTATCCCGTACTCGGTCACCACATGGTGCACATCGCCTCGCGTGGTCACCACCCCCGCCCCTTCGGTGAGTCTGGGCACAATACGCGACACGCTGCCGCCCTTTGCGGTTGAGGGAAGCGCGATGATCGGCACGCCCTCCCGAGCCCGGGCGGCGCCCCGGTTGAAATCGACCTGCCCCCCGATACCGCTGTAGAAGTCGTAGCCGATCGAATCGGAGCACACCTGCCCGGTCATGTCGACCTCGATTGCCACGTTGATCGCCACCATCTTGTGGTGCCGGCTGATCACGAACGGATCGTTGACATACTCGGAGGGACGGAACTCAAAAATCGGGTTATCGTCGATATATTCGTAGAGCTTCCGCGTACCATAGCAGAAGCTGGCAACGATCTTGCCCCGATTGATCGATTTCTTCCTGCCGTTGATCACGCCCGATTCCACCAGCGGCATGATCGCATCGTTGAACATCTCCGTGTGAATCCCGATATCATTCTTCTCGCTGAGATACT
Source organism: uncultured Fibrobacterota bacterium (assembly GCA_964571815.1). Taxonomy (GTDB): domain Bacteria; phylum Fibrobacterota; class Chitinivibrionia; order Chitinivibrionales; family WJKA01; genus CAZNDN01. The sequence goes on from CAZNDN010000146.1 coordinate 1,178, forward strand.
TCAACACGGCCTGTGGAATAGTGCCGATTCCCACTTCCACCGTTGCGCCGTCGTCCACCAGCGATGCCACGTTGCGGGCAATGGCATCAATCGTCTCATCACCATCGGGCAACTGAAACTCGATCAGCTCGCGATCGCTCTCCACAATCGCATCGACCATATCCACCGGGATGGTCGACTCTCCCAGCGTGCGGGGCATCTTCTCGTTGACTTCGGCGATCACCATGAGACTGTTCTCCACCGCCGATTTCACGATATCCACCGAGATGCCCAGACTCAGGTGGCCGCTCTTGTCGGGTGGGCTGGTCTGCACCAGAGCCACATCGAGCGGAATCTTGCCCGAATGAAAAAGCGAGGGTATCTCGGAGAGGAAAATCGGTGTGTAGTCTCCCCTGCCGCTGACAATTCCCTCACGCACGTTGGGCGCGAGGAAAAAGCTGGAGGTCCGGAATTTCCTGCTGTGCTCTTCCTTGACATACGGCGCAACACCCTGCGTGAGAAGGTGGTACACTTCGGCATCCACGATCTTGTTGTGCGGACTCACCAGCTCTTCCACCAGCACCTGCGGCTGGCCGCAGCCCGTGCCGACAAAGATCCTCGGCGCGCCCGTCTTGATCATACCGATCGCGGCACTCGGGGAGACAATTTTACCGCGGTAGGTCTCTTTCCACCATGACATAGCGTACCTGCTTCCTCTGAGAATTCATCGGGCTCCCGCGACACCGCGGAGCCGGGATTCAGCTCTTGTCCTCTCCCGCGATGATGATCCGGGCATCCACCACCGACGCCCCGTCACCTTCATGCCCCACCATCAGGGGATTGATATCGATTTCGTCGATCTCCGGGAAATCGACCACGAGCTGCGACAGACGCGCCATGTTCTCCACGATCGCCCCGATATCATACGGCGCCTTGCCCCGCACGCCGGTGAGAAGCTTATGCGACCGGGTGCGGAAAATCATGTCCCGACATTCTTCGCGCGTAACCGGCGCCAGCCCGAACGAGACATCCTTGAGCACCTCGACAAAGATTCCTCCCAGGCCGAACATGAGCATGGGCCCGAACTGCGCATCCTTTTTCATCCCCAGGATCACCTCCCTCCCCCCGGTGACCATTTGCTCGATCAACACCCCCCTGATCTCGGCATCGGGCATCTTCCGCCTCACCCGCAGCATCATCAACTCGAACGCATCCTCCACATCACCGGCATCGTTGAGCCCCACTCTCACCCCGCCGACATCGGACTTGTGCAGGATATCGGGACTCGAGATTTTCATGGCCAGCGGATACCTGAGCTGCTCGCTGTACCGCACGGCATCTTCGACACTGGCGGCCGCCATGCCCGGAGGCATGTCGAAATGATACGCCCGCATGATCGTTTTCGCATCAATCTCCCCTATCTCGAGCTGTCCACGCGAGCGATACCCCCTGATCATCTTGATGACGGGGTTTTTGTTGACCGCAAACCGTTCAATCACCCGCAGGGGCCGCCGGCGGTAACTGCCGTAGCGAACCATCTCTTTCATGGCCTTGGCCGCTCGCTCCGGGACCGTATACTGCGGCACCTTGCCCTCCCGCAGCACGTGAATACCTCGCGCGACCGTATCCGTGCCCATGAAACAGCTCATCACCGGCTTGCCGTACTTCGCCGAAAGCTCAACAATGGCCTTCGCGGTAGCCTCATCCTCCGTCATCTTCTGCGGAGTCAGTATCACCACCAGCCCGTCGACCGTCTCGCTCCGAAGGAGAATCTCGACGGCCGTGCGGTACCGCTCGCTGTCGGCATCCCCGAGCACATCAACCGGGTTGTGCACCGATGCCGCCGGCGGGAGCACCTCGCTGAGCCGTTCCCCGGTACCCTTGTCGATATGGCCGACCTGAAGCCCCGCCATCTCCAGCGCATCGGACATCATGATACCCGGCCCGCCGGCGTTGGTCACTACGGCAATGCGATCGCCCGCCGGAAGCGGCTGGGAGGAAAAGGCCGAGGCCACATCGAAGAGATGTTCGATCGACTCGACACGAATCACGCCCGTGCGCTCGAACGCGCACCCGTAGGCCGCATCGGCCCCGGCCAGAGAGCCGGTGTGCGACGATGCCGCCTTGGCGCCGGCCGAAGTACGCCCCGATTTGAGCACCACCACAGGCTTTTCCTTGCCGACTCGCTCGGCCACCCGCATGAACTCCTGGCCGCGGGAGACATCCTCGATATAGGCGGCCACCACACGGGTGTGCTCGTCCTTGCGCAACTGCTCCAGAAAATCGACTTCGTCGATACATGCCTTGTTGCCGATTGACGCCACCACGGAAAAACCTACCTTGCCGGTTGCGGCCCAGTCCTGAATCGCGGTGATCAGCGCGCCGGATTGCGACACGAGCGCCACGTGCCCGGCCTCGCCGGCAGCCTGACCGAAGGCGGCATTGAGCTTTATCCAGGGGTTGATCACCCCCAGGCAGTTGGGCCCGACGATCGTCATGCGACTCTCACGGCCCAGTTGCGCGATCTGTTTCTGCAGCTTCCTGCCCTGCTCGTCGCTTTCCCCGAACCCCGCGGTGATAATGATAGCGGCGGTAGTACCCTTGCCACGGCACTCGCGGAGCACGGGAAGGACCAGGTCGCGCTTGACAACCACGACCGCCAGGTCGATTTCACCCGGCACGTCTTTGACCGAAGGGTACGCCCGTCGATCCAGAATCGACTCCGCTCCCGGATTGATCGGATAGACCTCACCCTCGAACCCCCCCGAGACAATATTGTACAATACCGAATGACCGACCTTGGCCGGATTGGTCGAGGCCCCGATGACCGCGACCGAGCGGGGTGCCAGGAGCTTTTCGAAACTCATGAGGAAACGCTTTCGTTGATAAGGATATTCTGCCTCCCGTCAAGCAACCGGGACACCGTGAAGAAGCGTAGAAATATAGTTTCCTGTACTGCCGCGACGTTGCACCCGAAAACAGCGTTTCGTGCGGCGGAAGCGGCTCCGTTTGGCGGTGCCTTCGGCCACGACCGGAGAGGAAAATGGTAGTTTTCTGTGTCTTTACGTACTGACCGAACACTTTTGCGGGAGAATGAGCGTGCCGCCGGTACTTGATCAACTTCTACACTCGCGTATTGTACTTCTCGACGGTGCGATGGGGACCATGATCCAGCTTGCGGGGCTGGATGAAGCCGGGTTTCGCGGCGAGCGCTTCCAGGATCATCCCCGGCCGCTCTGCGGCAACAACGAAGTGCTCTGCCTGACCCGGCCGGAACTTGTCCTGGGGATTCATCGCCGCTACCTGCATGCCGGCGCGGATATCATCGAAACCAACACGTTCGGCGCAACGGCCGTGTCACAGGCCGACTACGGGCTCGAAACGCTCAGCTACGAACTGAACCGCGAAGCCGCGCGGCTTGCACGACAGGCCGTGGACGAGATCGTTTCGAGCGAGCCCTCAGGCCGCCGGCGATTTGTGGCCGGATTGCTGGGTCCCACCAACCGGACCTTGTCGATCTCGCCCGACGTCAACGACCCGGGAGCGCGCGCAATCGAGTACGACACGCTGGAGCAGGCTTACCTCGAAGCGGCACGGGGGCTTGTCGACGGTGGCGTCGACATGCTGCTGATCGAGACCATATTCGACACACTCAACGCCAAGGCCGCCATTCGCGCAATCAAGCTGCTCTGTGCGGAGCGGATGTCGGACATTCCGGTCATGCTCTCCGGCACGATTCCGGACAGAAGCGGTCGCACGCTGTCGGGCCAGACGCCGACCGCGATGCTCTCCTCACTGACCCATGCCGATCCGCTGAGTGTGGGGCTCAACTGCGCACTTGGTGCGCGTGCGCTCAAGCCTTTTCTGGAAGAGCTGGCCCGTCACGCCCCCTGCGCGGTCAGTGCGCACCCCAACGCCGGTCTGCCCAATGCATTCGGGGAGTACGATGAGTCCCCGGAGTCGATGGCTGAAGCAATCCAGGAGTATGCCCGGGAGGGACTGGTCAATATCGTGGGAGGCTGCTGCGGCACGACGCCCGAGCATATTGCGGCAATTGCCGAGGCTGTAGCGCCCTTTCCGCCTCGCACACCCCCCTCCTCGCCCCGCCGCACTCTGCTCAGCGGCCTGGAAGCCCTGGCAATCGAGCCGGACTCCGGATTCGTGCCGGTCGGCGAGCGGACCAATGTCTCCGGCTCACGGCGATTCGCGCGGTTGATCAGGGATGAGAACTACGATGAAGCCCTGGAGATCGCGGCTCGCCAGGTGCGCGACGGTGCGCGGGTGATTGACGTGAATGTGGACGATGCCATGATTGACGGGGCCGCGGCAATGCGGCGGTTTCTCAACCTTGCCGCCGCCGAGCCCGATATCGCCCGCGTGCCGATCATGCTGGACTCATCCAACTGGGAGACCGTTCAGGCAGGCCTGAAATGCCTTCAGGGTAGAGGAATCGTCAATTCGATCAGTCTCAAGGAAGGCCCAGAGCGCTTGCTGCACCGTGCACGGGAGATACATTCATTCGGCGCGGTAATGGTGGTCATGGCTTTCGATGAAAAGGGCCAGGCCGACACGCTTCGGCGAAGGCTGGAAATCCTGCGCCGCGCCGCTTCACTTCTCATCGAAAAGGGACCGATCGAGCCGGAGTGCATTGTTTTCGATCCCAACGTATTTGCCGTCGGTACCGGTATCGAACAGCACCGTCGATACGCACTCGATTTTTTCGAGACGGTACGAACACTCAGGCGCGAGTTCCCCCGATGCCCGGTTATCGGCGGCATCAGCAATGTCTCCTTTGCGTTCAAGGGCAACGATACGGTGCGCCGCGCGATCAACGCGCTCTTTCTGCACCGCGCAATCGATGCCGGCTTGAGCATGGGTATTGTCGATCCGGCACATATCGACGATAGCAACGAGATCGACGAAGACCTGCGGGAGCTGGTGGACGATTTGCTGCTGGACCGGCGCGACGATGCCACCGAGCACCTGGTGGGCTATGCCGGGAGCGCGGGCGACGCAGCGAAACCAGAGGGCGGTGAACAACGGCAGTGGCGCTCCGCGCCCCTGACCGAGCGAATCGTCTATGCCTTTGTCAATGGGACTGCCGAGGCCATCGAAGCCGACACGCTCGAAGCGCTCGAGGAGACGGGCGATCCGCTGCGGGTGATCGAGGGTCCCCTGATGAGCGGCATGAACGAAGTGGGGCGACGGTTCGGCGCCGGGGGGATGTTTCTGCCGCAAGTGGTCAAGAGCGCGCGGGTGATGAACAAGGCGGTGTCGGTGCTGCGGCCGTATCTCGACGCGGCCGGCGGGGGGAAACGACGTCCCGGAGCGCGCGTGCTGCTGGCCACGGTCAAGGGTGACGTGCACGATATCGGCAAGAGTATCGTGGGGGTGATCCTGGGTTGCAACAACTACGATGTGAAGGACCTGGGAGTGATGGTCCCGGCTGAAGACATTCGCGAGGCAGCCCGGCGCGAGCACCCCGATATCATCGGTCTCAGCGGGCTGATCACTCCTTCGCTGCGGGAAATGGAGCAGGTGGCCGACGCCCTGCAACGTGCCGGGATAACCGTGCCGCTGCTTATCGGCGGCGCAACTACTTCCCCGGTGCACACCGCGGTCAAGATCGCTCCGCACTACGACGGCCCGGTGGTGCATGTCAAAGATGCTTCGCTGGTGCCCGGCGTATGCGCGACACTGGTGGACCCCCGGGCGCGGGAGGGTTTCCTGCGGGATCTTGCACGGTCCCAAAACGAAGCACGCAGGGGTCACAGCCGCCGGGACCGATCGAAAGGGGTAGTCTCGCTCGGCCGGGCGCGTGAAGCGGCGCTCAGAATCGACTGGAGAGAGCAACCGCCGGCACTCCCCCGCATGCCCGGCGTCCACCGGCTCGATACCATTGCGGCCGATGATATCTTCGCGCTCATCGACTGGCGTGAGTTTTTCAAGGCATGGGGTATCGGCGGAGCGTATCCTTCAGTGCTGGACGATCCCCAAACCGGTCCTGAAGCCCGACGGCTTCTGGGTGATGCCCGGCGGATGCTGGAGACCATTCGCGAAAGGGCACATCCGCCGGCTCGCGGTATTGTCGGTATTTTTCCGGCCAACAGCGTTGCGGGCGACGACATAGCCGTCTTCGAGAATTCGTCGAGGGAGAAGCTCCGCTGCACGGTGCACACGCTCAGACGGCAGCATCCGAGTCCGTGTGACGGCTCGTGTCCGGCCCTGGCCGATTTCATCGCCCCGCGCGAGTCGGGTATCGAGGACTGTCTGGGCTTCTTTGCGGTCACCGCGGGAGAGATCACGCGCACGGTTGCGGAGCCGTACAAGCGCGACAGCGACGACTACCGGGCGCTGCTGGCCGGCATGCTTGCGGACCGGCTCGCCGAGGCCTGCGCCGAGAAGGCTCACGAACTGGTGCGCAAACGCTACTGGGGGTACGCCCCGGATGAGCACCTGAGTGCCGGAGATTTGCTCGCGGAGAAGTATTGCGGAATCCGTCCCGCGCCCGGCTACCCGGCGTGTCCGGATCACTCGGAGAAATTCACGCTTTTCAAGCTTCTGAATGTCACCGACGAGCTGGGTATCGAGCTGACCGAAACCGCGGCCATGAACCCGCCGTCATCGGTGTGCGGCTACTACTTCGCTCATCCCCGCGCCCGCTATTTCGCGGTCGGCAAGATCAGGGAAGACCAGTTGCAGAACTACTCCCGCCGCAAGGGGTGGAACCGGGAAACGGCAAAGAAGTGGCTCGCGGAAGCTGCGGGGTGAGAAAAAGCAGGGAAAAACACGATCGCCTGACTGATTCGCTAAAGTCCCCTGCCTCGAGTTCCGATAATAGAAATGTAAAATGCCTTCGGGCTCCGTGCACCTCCCTTGTGTGCGATCTGTTCACTCATAGCTTCCCCAAATCCTCTGAGTGCCGCAGACGGGGATCACGAAGGCAGGCTACCCATAAAACGGATGTAGTCCCTCGGGTTGCATCCGTTTTTCTTTTGCCCTCTATCTCCTTCAGACCGTATCTCACCGGACTGGAAGTTTCGGTCGTAACGCAATCATTAACAAACAGTTATCAGGCAATTACCCACTGTCCTCTTCACCGGTCGAACTCCACGGGCGCATCTCGTCGAAGGTCGGCTGTGCAGGTGCGTGAGCCGGGCGGTCGTATGCCGACATCGGAAGTATCGATGGGCTCGAATCCGAGAGCCAATGCCGGCGAATCGGCGCGAATCGTGAAATTCCGGACCTCGATGTTCTCACAGAGCGGATCGGCGACAATCGAATGCCTGTCGTATCCCAGCTTGCGCCACTCATCCCACTCGAACACCCGGTCGTACTCGTCCCTGCCGGACTGCCCGTGGCGGCCGTTGGCGCAGTAGATCTCGCCGCCCCGGATATCGAAGTAGAGGTTCAGGTCGCTGAGGAAGGGCCGCAGCTCCAGCCTGCTGCAGGGATCGTCCAGCCCCCCTACCCATGCCGCCCGTCCGTCGGTGATGACGATATTGCGCTCGAACGTCATCATGCTGCTCACCCCGCCGTCGTCGAACGCCCGCTTCTCGGGCCAGTGAAGCCGATTGCCCCGGCTGATCCCCATCATACCCTCACCGCCGAACGCCCAGATATTGCTGCGTACGATATTCTCGCGGCCGAAGTGGAGGTGGAACGCCTCGCTGCCGGCATCGTAGCAGACGTTGTTTTCGATCACGATATGCGACGACCCCTCGTCGGGATAGATCGCCCACCCACCATAGGTGTCCTGCTGTATGTCGTGAATCAGGTTGCCGCGAATTGCCGTGCCGGGCTGAACTCCCAGGGTGTAGATCCCGCCCATATCATCGAGCACCCCCTTGCCCAGATTGTGAATATGATTCTTCTCGATCCGGTTTCCCCGGCTGATATTCTCGGCATATCCCCACACCCAGCCACATGAGATACCACTGTAGAAAAGATCGTGTATCTCATTGTGGGCAATGTAGTTACAGTAGGCATGCCGCACAAGTATTCCCACACCCGAATGATATATCTTTCCGCAGTCGTGAATGTGGTTGTCGGTGATGTGGAGCATCCCCGTGTGGAGCCGTCGGTCCTGGTGGGCCGGCGCGCCGCCGGCCTTGATCCCTCCGGCGCCGAGGTCGCGAAAGGTGCACCCCACGACTCCGATATCCCTGCATCCGTTGCCGATCTCCAGGCCGTAGCCTCCCGAGTGTTCGAATCGGCAGTCCTCGAAGCCGCACTGCGCTGCTCCCTGGAGGAGCACTGCGCCGGGAACGCGTGATGCGGCCTGGGCCGAGCGAATCGATCCATCCCAGTCGCTGAAGGCGAACGTGATCCCGGAGAATCGGAGACCACCCACGAAGCGATCCTGTTCGGGGGCGCCGCGAACGAGGAGGAGTTGGGACACGTGCGGAATGATCACTTCCGTATGCTCGGGCGACTGACCGGGCATGGGAGCATAATACAGCACCCCGGTCGTCCGGTCCAGGTACCACTCCCCCGCCTCGAGCGCTTCTCCCACGTTGTCCAGATAGTATTTGGCGAACCCCTCGGCGAACGGCCTGCAGAGCGACATGCGGGCCGGTTCGGCCAGGGCCACTTCGTTGGTTGCTGCATCGAAGGACTCGATCGAGAGGCGCTC
>CAZNDN010000147.1:0-2186 GCA_964571815.1 uncultured Fibrobacterota bacterium
GGGGGTGTTGGCCTGTGGCGTATCAGGAGTGCGGGAGTCCGATTTCTTCTTCGGGAAGCTCTACCTGGTTAAGCTCGATACCGGCCCGGCGGGCTACCATCAGGATCTTCTCATCGCGGTAGAATTCCAAATAGAAAATTTTCTTTATTCCGCTGTTGGCGATCAGTTTGAAGCAGTTCCAGCACGGCGAGGCCGTGATGTAAATATCGGCGCCGTCAATCGCGGTCCCGTTTTTTGCCGCCTGAATGATGGCATTGGCTTCCGCATGCACCGTTGCCACGCAGTGCCCGTTTTCCATGGTATGCCCGACATCGTCGCAGTGCGGCATGCCGCGGATGCTGCCGTTGTAACCGGTGGAGAGTATAGTGCGATCTCTGACGATGACCGCTCCGACCCACTTGCGGTCGCAGGTTGAACGGCGGGCCGCCTGGACGGCAATAGTCATGAAATACTCGTCCCAGCTCAGCCGTTTTCGCCTTCCCGATCCGCATCCATCAGCCATCAGCCTTCCACCTCCTTCATCGACCGCTCCCGGGGAACCGTCCGTTGGCTCGGGGGCGCGTCTCCCTTACCCGTTCCCCCCGAGTTCATCGATCTGCAGCACACGTCGCTGGTGCCGCCCAGCTTCGAAACCGGTGTCGAGCCAGGCATCGAGTATCTCCTCCACAGACTCATCGGGCGTAACCCGCTCCCCGAGCACCAGAACGTTGGCATCGTTGTGGAGTCGCGAAAGCTTTGCCATCTCCGGGGTAACACAGAGTGCCGCGCGCACGCCCTTGAACCGGTTCGCGGTCATGGAAGCGCCGATACCCGATCCGCACACGGCAATCCCTCGTCGAAAGCTCCCGCCGGCCACTGCCCTGCCCAGCCGGGCGGCAAATACGGGGTAGTCGTCGGAGGGTTCCAGCTCCGGTGCCCCGAGGTCTTCGTAAGGGACCTTTCGCCGGTCCAGCAACGTCTTCAGCTTCTCCTTGACCTTGAAACCCGCATGGTCACTTGCAAGGGCGATACGGTCGTCCGGGTCCGTGCTCACGACTCCCTCCATCTATTTTGTGTTTTGCCGCGGCGAATGCTCCAGGCGCCGCTCGTGGCGCCGGGGCCCCTCCGGAATCCATTGTGTGGAAAGCAATAAAATAGTACTCTGTAAGACCCTCGACGATGCTCCCTCCCGCAGGCCCTCTTCAGCCCCGTTCCCGCTTCGCTGTAACAACGGGGGCATTGCCGAAGTCTAATTGGTCGGGTTCACACCATGAATGAACTGGATCATTCACTACTGAAACGGGCTTCACGGGGCAACCGGGAGTCGCAGAAGGCTTTGTACGAGCATTATGCCCCGATGGTATGGAACGTGGTATTCCGCACGGTCAACGGTGACGCGCATGCGGCGGCCGACGTGACGCAGGAGGTATTCTACCGTGTGCTGCGGTCGCTCAAGAAGTTCAAGCACGAAGCGGGTTTTTCGACCTGGATATACCGCATTGCGTTCAACGCATCGATGAGCTATCTCGGCAAGCGCGCACGCCGGCGGCGCCGTGAGACCACGATCGATGAGAACGGGTCGGGCATGGGCAGGGACGCGGGTGCCGGATCGCGTGCGGAGGTGCGGGAGATACTGGCGCGGCTGAGCCCCGAAGAGCGGTTTCTGCTGGTAGCCAGGGAGGTCGAGGATCTCTCGTTTGAGCAACTGGCGGGCATCACGGGCAAGAGTGCCGGTGCCCTGCGCACATCGCTGCACCGTCTGAAAGAGCGTATACGGAAGGAGGAACGTTATGAATGATCGCTACGAGAAGTTGTGCCGTGTGCTTTCCGAGACGCCTCCCCCGCCCGAGGGGATCTTCGATGCGGCCCGGGGGCGTCTGGTGAGGCGGACGTGGCTCGGTCGCTCGGCGGTCGCGGGAGTGCTCTGTCTGGCACTGGCCCTGGGTCTCGGTCTGCGCACCGATTCTCCCGCTCCCGAGGATACGGCGCGCTCACTCGAGGCCTGTGAAGAGCTTCGGGACGCTTATGAGTATGTCAATGGCATGAATATCGAAGACGATCTTACGCTGTACGCGGTAGCGGAGATTGTCTACCCGGAAACCCCATAAACCTCACGAAAGGAGGCCTCCCATGCACCTCACCCTTCATCGAACCTGCCTCGCGGCATCGGTGGCGATTGCCCTTGGATTCTCACCGCTGTCGGCCAG
>CAZNDN010000147.1:2286-9653 GCA_964571815.1 uncultured Fibrobacterota bacterium
CGGGCACGAAGCGTGTATCGACTGGAAGAAGCTCGATCTGTCCGAAGAGCAGGAAGAGAAGCTCAAGGCGCTTCACGAAGCGCGCAAGGAGATGAGAGAGTCGCACGTCAACCAGGTCAAGGAGGTTCGCGACAAGATCAGGGAAGAGCTGTTGAAGGAAGAGCCGGACCGTGCGGCGCTTGACAAACACGCAGAGGAGCTGGGAACGCTGCACACGACGATGAGCAAGAAACGCTTCGACCATCTCTTCGAGCTCAAGAAGATACTCACGCCGGAGCAGTTCACGACCCTTCTCAGCAAACCGGGACGCCACGAATGCCGGCACAAGATGAGAGGAAAGGGCCGGCGTCGTCGGAAGGGAAAATAGCTTCACCACGATCGCCCCGCGGGGGAGCCGCTCCAGCCGTCTCCCCCGCTTCCCGATTGTACTCCTGTCAGCGCAGGCTACCCCACAACGGGGTTTCATCGTACGCCCCGCGCCGGGAGGTAACGAATCGTTTGAAAGGCTCGGTATACTCGATCGCCTCGGCAAGTCTCCGGGAGCACACCTCCCATTCGTCTTCGAACCGGACAAACGCGCGTTCAATGACCGCGGCAAGATGATCGGGGTGTACGCGCGCGGGGGTGAATCCTTCGGCCACGGTCAGATAGTACAGCGCCTCGGCGGGAAGCCCGTGCTTTTTGACCAGTTTGCGGATCTCACCGTACACACTCCCGGCATCGACCGCATAGATCCTCCTGGCCACATCACAGTATTCCGGCCATCCCCGCATGGCCGCGCAGGCGTTGAAATCGGTGACCACGCGCTCTTTCTCCCGTGCTCGATCAAGCTTCTTGTCGCCCCGCGCACCCGGAGACTCCAGATAGGAGTCGAGCACAAACAGCACACGTACGTTGTGCAGAATTTCGAGCCGTGCGATGCGATTGCGGAGCCGTCCCAGCGTGTCGGCCACCGCACGCAGCTCGTCGTTCACCTCCCGGCACCGGCTCAACTCGGCGGCACAATGCTCCCCGGCGGCCCGGAGAGAATCCAGGCCCGGCGAGACGGGCCGTGTACGTTGAGCCGCGGCGGTCCGAAGGGAGTCGATCATCGAGCGCGCGCGGCGGAGCGATCGGCGAACAGAGCGCCACTGAGCCGAATCGGGCCCCGTTGACTCGATCTCCCGAACAGCGCCCCGAAGGCTGTCCAGGTCGCGGTTGGCCTGTCGCAGTACAACGGCAACCTCCCGAGCCCGGGTCAGTTCCGTATCTACCACCGCCCGCAGCGAGTCGACGGTCGACCGGCTTCGCACCGGATCACGCATTCGCATCCCGAGCCGGACCATGACCGCCGCCAGCAACGCCGCGCACAGCACCGCCGCAATTCTCCCGCCCCATAGTGCTCTTCTTTTCTCCGCCACCGCCTGCCGTCTTTCAGCCCCGTCCCGGCCCGTCCGGGACGTGCTCGGCGCGAGGATGCGCCAAGCGGTACGCTTCTTTCAGATGCTCCGGTGAGACATGCGTGTAAATCTGCGTGGTTGCCGGAGATGAGTGTCCCAGAAGTTCCTTCACCGCCCGTATCCCCGCCCCCGCATCGAGCAGGTGCGTGGCAAACGAGTGACGCAGCACGTGCGGACTCAGTTTCTTCCGGCTGCTGACCGTCCGCAGCATGCGCTCCACGACCTGTTGAATCCGGCGGCGGGACATGCGTCGTTCGCCGGATGTCACAAACAGCGGCGCCGCGTCCGACCACAATCGTCCCCGCGCCCGAAGGTAGTCGTCAATGACCTCCAGCGCGCGTGGGGTCACCGGCACGATACGCTGTTTTGTGCCCTTTCCGGTCACTTTTACCGTCGCCGCCCGGCGGTCGAGCTGATCGATATTCATGGTCTGAAGCTCGGCAAGGCGAATACCACTGCCGTAGAAAAGCTCCACTATCGCCAGGTTTCTCACTTCGCGCACTCCTCCCCCGCCCGGTTCCGGCGGCAACTGCGCCGCCTGTGCCCGGGTCAGGAACGACGGCAGCGGTTTGTCAAGCCGGGGAGTGACCAGCGTTCGCGCCGGATCGTGCTTGAGAAGTCCCTGTTTCAGGCAGAATTTCGAAAACGATTTCAATGTCGCCACTTTCCGCGCGATCGACCGCGGTTTCAGCCCCCTGCGCGCAAGAGCGTACGAAAAATCCCGCAGGCGACCTTTCTGCATGGCTTCCTCCAGCGCAACGCCGTCCCCGTCTCCCCCGGCCAGTTTTCGACCGTACTGCCGGAGGTCACACTCGTAGGATTTCACGGTATGCCCGGAGAAGCCGCGTTGCCCGCCCAGGTATCGCAGGAAATCAGAGACTGTTTTGTTGAACGAATAGCGCTTCACCTGCATTCCTCGCCGTTTCGCGGCCGCATCCGGTATCCCCGGCGCGGCCCGTACCAACAAAATATACGTCCCGACTCCGCTCCACAAAGCCCGCCGGCAGCCTCCGACGAAGCCGTCTTCCTTTCATTATACACACTGCCGACCGCTCGGAGCAAAAGGTCCGGGCGTCCGGCGCGGGAGGAAATACTATTTTTCCCTTTCGTCTGTTCGTCCCATTCATGCGAAACCACGGACTCAAGGGTATGAAAGGTATCATTCTGGCCGGAGGCTCCGGCAGCAGGCTCTACCCCGCGACAAGCGCCCTGAGCAAACAGCTCGTCCCCGTGTACGACAAGCCCATGGTGTACTATCCGCTCTCGATACTGATGCTTGCCGGTATCCGGGACATACTGGTGATCAGTACTCCGCACGACACGCCGCATTTCAAGCGTCTCCTGGGATCCGGCCGGCAGTGGGGGCTGAATCTCTCGTACGAAGTGCAGCCGGAACCCGGGGGGCTTGCCCAGGCTTTTCTTATCGGGCGGGAGTTTATCGGCAACCGGCCCGTCGCGCTCGTGCTGGGCGACAACATTTTCTGGGGTCACGACCTGGTCAAGAAGCTTCGTGCCGCCGCGCGCCGGCGCCGCGGTGCCACGGTGTTCGGCTACCGGGTCAACGACCCGCACCGCTACGGCGTGGTGGAATTCGACGACAGCGGCAAGGCGGTCAGCCTGGAGGAGAAACCCGCAAAGCCGCGTTCCAACTACGCGGTAACCGGTCTGTATTTCTACGACAACCGCGTTGTTGAGTACGCATCGGCCCTCGCACCCTCGGCCCGCGGAGAGCTGGAAATCACCGACCTCAACCGGCGGTACCTAGAGTGCAACGAGCTTAATGTGGCGATTCTGGGCAGAGGAGTCGCGTGGCTGGACACCGGCACTCACGCATCCATGCTCCAGGCCTCGATTTTCGTCGAGACCATCCAGCAGCGGCAGGGCCTGAAAGTCTCCTGCCCCGAGGAAATAGCGTTTCGGCTGGGCTATATCGATACGCAGGCGCTGCGAAAGCTTGCCCGGCCCATGAGTAAGAACGAGTACGGAAGCTACCTGCTTCAACTGGCCAGACAGCCGCGTGAGAAGTATACCGAACTCTGAACCGGACAGGGACCGTGAAGCTCATTCCATCGAAACTCAGCGATGCTTTCCTGGTGGAACCGAAGGTGTTCGAGGACGCCCGGGGCTTTTTCATGGAGTCTTACTCGCGCCGCGCCTTCGAAGAACACGGGATCGACATCACGTTCGTGCAGGACAATCACTCTCTCTCCCGCGCGCAGGGTGTCCTCCGCGGACTTCATTTCCAGCGCCCGCCCCACGCGCAGTGCAAGCTGCTCAGGGTCACGCGGGGGGCTGTGTACGATGTTATCGTCGATCTGCGAAAGGACTCCCCCACGTTCGGGGCCTGGGAGGGATTTGAACTCAGCGAGGAGAATCATCGGATGCTGCTGGTGCCGAAAGGCTTTGCGCACGGCTTCTGCACCGTGCGGCCCGATACGGAGGTGATGTACAAAGTGGACGAGTTCTACATGCCGGCCCTCGATTCAGGCATCCTGTGGAACGACCCGGAGATCGGGATCCGCTGGCCGGTGGAATCGCCGGTCCTCTCCGAAAAGGACCGGAAGCTGCTCCGCATGGCGGAAATTGAGACACCGTTCTGAACCTCCGAACCCCGGATTGTCTTCCTCGCACATACCCCCAACCCTTCGGACCACGGCTATGTCCGGATCGACAAACGGTAACCGCTCCCTGCCGACACGAGTTGCGCTCGGCATTGCCGGCTATGGGGGATTCCTCGCGGTCAACGTATTGTTTGTCGCTCTCTCTCCCCTGCTGCAGGTGGGCGCCCGGCTGAGCGGTCCCGGAGGGACCCGGCGGCTTCGCGCCGTATTCACCCGTCTGCTGCGGTTCCTCACCTTCACCTACCTGCCGGCGCTGCGTGTGTACCGTGTCGAGGAGGTTGCGGGTCGCGAGAGGATTCAATCGTTGCCGCCCGCCGTGTACGTGGCCAACCATCGAAGCCGGCTCGACGCCCTGTTGCTGCTGGCCCTGGTACCCCGCTCCACGGCGGTAATCAAGTCACGCTATGCCCGTCTGCCGCTTTTCAGCCGCCTCGTGTCGCTTTTCGATTTCGTGCCCGTGCAGACCACCGGCTTGCGCCCGCTGGGCGAAGCCTTTGACAAGTGCACGCAACTGATCCGCGAGGGGTACGCCGTGATCGTGTTTCCCGAAGGCACCCGGTCCCGGTCCGGCCGGCTTCGTCGTTTCGGCGACTTCGCGTTCCGGCTGGCCGCGGCGGCCAATGCACCCCTGGTACCGGTCGTTATCCATACCGGGCTTCCGTTCATGGCCAAGCGGCCGGGAAGCCTGGTTCCATCTCGCAGGTTCCCGCTTCGCATACGGTTCCTCTCCCCCCGGCACGATCCGCACGATCCAGCGAAGTCTCTTTCGGCGGAACGGGTCAGGAGAGATATCGCCGGGGAGCTTGCGAAGCTTGACATTGGAACCCCGTGGGACACTTCACCGGAAAGGCCCGTATCATGAAACCCGTGCCGGTTTACGGCCCCGACCACATCCGCGAGCTTCTCCCTCACCGTCCGCCCTTTCTGTTTGTCGACGATATCATCCGGTTTGCCGCCGGGCGGTCGATCGAGGGCAGGTATACGGTTCCCTCCGATGCCTTCTGGTGCGAGGGGCACTTTCCGGGCGAGCCGATCATGCCGGGGGTGCTGCTGGCCGATGCGCTCGCGCAGACAAGCGGCCTGCTGTGGGGATTTACGCACAAGGCCGAGGAAAAGAAGGACCGTGCCGGTCGTGTCATGTTCCACCTGGCTTCGGTGAACATCAAATTTCTTCGGCCCGCCGGGCCGGGCGACATGCTTCTGCTGTGCTCCTTACCCGAATCCTCTTACGGCATGCTGCATCGCTACCGTGTCGAGGCTCGCATCGGTACCCGTGCGGCGGCAAAGGGGATACTCACACTCTCGATGATACGGGGGCAGAGCGGATGAACGTCATGGTCGTGCGGGGGAATCCGCGCAAGAAAGGCTACACGCAGCACCTGACCGACCTGTTCGTGGAAGGCCTTCGGGAGGGCGGGGCGGGCATCGACGATATCGACCTGGCATCGTCTGCGATCAACCCGTGCGCAGGCTGCTACCGCTGCTGGACCGAATCGCCGGGACGCTGCTTTTTTCGCGACGACATGGACGATCTGCTGCCGCGACTGCTGGAGTGCGACGTGCTCGTGTGCGCGACACCGCTCTACTTCTACGGCATGAGCGCATCGATGAGAACGTTCGTTGAGAGAACGCTTCCGCTCACCCGTGAAGGGTTCGAGACGACACCCGGGGGACTCGTGCGCAATCGGACCCGCTACCCCGAAACGTGGTCCAAGCACCTGATCGGTCTTGCCGCGGGGGCCTTCAAGAGCCTGGAGAACTTCTCCGGGTTTGTCCGAACCATGGAACTGATCACCGAAGGCGTGAATTTCGCGCCCGGCGGGCTGTTACTGCGTCCCGAATCCTACCTGCTGCAGTTTTCTCTTGCCAAGCCGAAAACCGTGAAGACGGTCGAAACGGCCTTTGTCCGCGCGGGCTTCGAAACGGCCGCCGACGGCTCGATTTCCGAACCGACGCTCCGTGATGCGCGCATGCCGCTTTCCATCGACCAGTACCATTTCAGGACCTACTCCAACATTTACTGGGAACACGTGCGTGCACTGGGTTCGGAAGAAGTGGAGGCGATTCAGCGCGCGGTCACCACCGATATACGGATTCTGATGCACGAAATGGCGCGAAGTATCGACCCCGGCGCCGCGGCGCGCCTTCTCGCGGTGCTGCAATTCGATTTTCCGGACATCGACTACCATGTCCGCATTGCCGTGGATCGAGGATCGTGCACGCTGGAGGAAGGCTCGACCGAATCGCCCGATCTTCGGGTAACGGTCGACAGCCGGACCTGGGCCGGTGTGTTCATGCGCGAAATCGATGCGCGGGAGGCGTTGCGTGACCGGCGAATCGTTCTGGAAGGGGACAAGAGCCTGTTTGTGAGGCTGGAGCGCTATTTTCCGCCGCCCTCGAGTTGAGCGCTCGACAAGGGGGCCTGCACGGCACAGAGCCGGGACACGGTTTCGACACCCTTGAGGTTTCCCACGGTCAGCACCCGGTTCCCGCGCTTGAAGCCGTTGACACGGGCAAGACCCGCCAGGACCCTTCCCGGTCCGATCTCAATCAGCGTATCGACTCCTTCTTCGGCGAGAGTCGCCATACTCTGACGCCAGTAGACCGGACTGGTGAGCTGAGCCGTGCAGCGATCCTTGATCACCGCGGGATTGTCTTCGCACCGTGCGGTCGCATTCATCACAAGAGCGGTGGTAGGTGCGGAGAAGCCGCGCGGACGGACCCACTCGCGGAACTTCTCCCGCGCCTGGTCGAGACAGTGGCTGTGCCAGGGCCCCGCTATCAGAAGATGACGGCACTTCCCCTGGTGCTTCTCTCTGATATACTCGGCAAAACCATCCATGGCCGCGATCTCTCCGGAGACTACCACCTGGTGAGCGGCGTTGTCGTTTGCCAGAACGATATCGTCGCCCGCACCGAACTGCTCCAGAGCCCGCTGCACCTCCTCGCGCGACACCATCATGACCGCCATCATTCCGCCACGGCACTGCTCCGCCGCCTCGTCCATGAGCGCCCCTCGCTTGGCGGCAATCCGTACCGCATCTTCCAGAGGGACCACACCGGCGGCGCCCAGCGAAGTGATCTCGCCGAGCGAGTGGCCGAGCACAAAATCGGGCTTGACGCCCGCCTCCCGAAGGCGAGCGAAGTAGCCCAGGCAGACCGAGGCGAGGAGAGGCTGAACGAAACGGGCGAGACGAAGCGTGGTGTCGGGTCCCTTGAGGCAGACCCGCCGAAGGTCGGCGTCCACATACTCACTCCCCGCCTCAACCAGCGACAGGAAAAACCGATCCCCGGCGGCAAACAGGTC
>CAZNDN010000148.1:0-3209 GCA_964571815.1 uncultured Fibrobacterota bacterium
TTGCCTCGGAGCCCGCGCGTATAGTATCCGACAGCCTGATTCTCTTCGACACGCTCCAGGACACCGTCCCCCTCCTTTGGGATAGGGCGTTCCACGATACGCTGATCCTCCGTCCCTCCCGCCGCCTGGCCCCCTCGTCGGAGTACCGGCTCGTGCTGAATCGCTCCGACATCCTCGACATTGCCGGGAATCCGGCCCGTTTTCCGTCGGATTCCTCCACCTGGGAGACAGTGATTCGCACGGTAGAAGGGGATGACCTCTGTCTTTTGCTTCAGGGAACGGCCACGTGCATCGAGGAGCACCCCGATGGGGTCTGGAGATTCAATCCTGTCGGCGGAGCAACGCCCTCGACAACGCCCCAGCGCGACGGTGGCTTCGTTTTTGATTCGATCCCCGGAGGCAAGGGCAGGCTATCCTGGTTCGTCGACCGGGACCGTAACGGTGAGCCCGATCGAGGGCACGTGCTGCCCTGGCTCAGCCCCGAGCCGCATCTGAACTTTCCCGATACCGTCGAGGCCAGGCCGCGATGGGAAATAAAGGGGGTCACTCTGACCCACTGCACGCGGTGCCGGTTTGGACTGACCGGCGAATCACCACCGCCGAGCGATTCGGCTCAATGAGTCTTTCCCGCTCCACTCATTTCAGCGTGTGAAAGGTACACCCGATCCCGGAACCCCGCACTCTTCGGCGAGGCAACCCCGGTAAGCGGCCGGTGAAGCCAGCGGTCCCGCGGGAGGTGTGCGGCAGGCACGGAATGCATTCGGCTCAATCAAGCCGATCAGTACAGCTCCCCGTGGTCGTCTTCGGCGTCTCGTTCGTTCTTCCAGGCGGAAAGTCGACGAGTTCGGCTGGGGTGTTTCAGCTTGCTCAGAGCCTTGGTTTCGATCTGTCGAACCCGCTCACGGGAGATATTGAACGCCTCCCCGATCTCCTTCAGCGTCTTTATCCTCCCGTCGTCGAGCCCGAACCGCATGATCAGGATTTCCTTTTCCTTCTCGTGAAGCGAATCGAGCACTTTCCTGATGTCTTCTCTGAGGCGAATCAGCGAAACTCTCTGGGCGGGGTCTTCGGCTTTCTTGTCTTCGATGTACTCGCCGACCGTCGCTCCTCCGTCGGCACCGATCTCCATGTCAAGGGAGATCGGATCGGCGGAATATTCCAGGGCCATGCGAACCTTGCCGACCGAGCAGCCCAGCGAATCGGCAATCTCTTCGTGGGTCGGCTCGTGACCGTATTCCGTGACCCATTTCTTGCAGAACCGGATGGTCTTATTGACGAGGTCGAGTGTGTTGGCCGGAATGCGTATCGTCTTGGACTTGTCGTTGATCGCGCGGGAGATTGCCTGTCTGATCCACCAGGTAGCATACGTGCTGAATTTGTAACCCTTGCGATAGTTGAAATTCTCCACCGCCTTGATCAGACCGCGGTTCCCTTCCTGGATCAGATCGATTATCTCCATTCCCCGCAGGATGTATTTCTTGGCGATGCTGACAACCAGTCTGACATTCGCCTCGATAATTGCGCATTTTGCCCTGTTGCGCTGTTGTTCCCAGTAAATGAAGTCTTCCAGTTTCGACGTTTCCGGCACTGTTCCGAGATGCTCTTTGTACTTGTCCAGAATATGCTGGACCTGCTTGGAATTGAGGTTGAGCCCCCTGCATACCTCTACCGCTTCGTTTTCCAGCTCCCTTATTCGCTCCTGAATATCCTCCCCGGTCTTTGCGGAACCAACCGCCGCGAGTTTTTTTCTCAACGAGGATATCGCGCTGTTTTTCCGTTTCAGCCGGTAGATGTCGTGAAGGAAGCGTTCCCGAAGCTCTTCGTAGTCGTTTTCATTCTCCAACTGCTCTTCGTCGACCTGCAAAACATTGATACACTCCAGTTCATTTCTGCGGAATTCATCACCGATTCGATAGAGGCTTTCAAAGGCAATTGGTGAACGAAAGGCCATATCAAAGAGGCGGTTTTGAGCCGATTCCATCTGCTTGGCGTATGCTGCCTCCTGATCTTTGGACAGAAGGGGGACTCTCCCCACGGTGTTCAGGTACACCCACGTTGGATCAGAATACCGGGGAAGCCTTTTGGGCGAGACCGGGCGCTTCTGCACAACCTTCTGCGGCACCACGAAGGTATTAAGCGTGATATTCTCACGCTTGATATAACTCATGAGCAGGTCACGTTCGCCCGCCTCCGACGCAAGCTCATCGACCTGGGCCTCCGTGACGAAGCCCTGGAGCTTGACGAATTTTCTCAGCCCTCGCTCGAGTCTCGACGGAAGTTCGAACCCGGCATCCGGTTTTTTCTTCATCGGTTTTGACATAGGCGGTAAATGTCCTCACCGGACATTATGCGTTGCACCAGTGACGATAAACGTTTCTGTTCCGAAAGCAGCTCCGGCCTTCCTTTCAGCCGCGGACGAAGCGCGGAGAGGCGGGCCCTGAGATGCTTCACCATGAGATATTTCATTGTGTGCGCCAGTTCATCCTCGGCACTCTCCTCCGGCGGAGGAGGAACCATCATGATACGGCTGATCACCCGCCGCATTTCCGGATCTTCCACTCGATCCATGAGGTGCACCGGCGTTCCCCTGCTGTCATGCTCCTCCAATACAATTGAATATAAATCAACGGAGAATCGGTCGGTCAATGCCTCGGGGCTGATGACTTCCCGCGCCCTGGGAATGAGGGGTGGGTTCTGCAGCACTACGCGGATAAAATTGCCTTCTCTGGTACCGAGATATTCCGCGCTGAAATCCCCGGGGCGGGTTTCGGAGGATGCCGACGAGGGCCGATCTCGCCGAAGCCGGGTGCGCGCCAGCCGTTCGTCGATACCCAGCTTCTCCGCGGTGCGCCTGATGAAGTCGCCGCGAAGGATATCATCGGGCATGGATGATACGAGGGGTTTGATATGGTTCAGAACCGCCGATTTACCGCGAGCCGTATCTCCCTGCAGCTCGGCGATCGCTTTTTCCAGTACGAAGTCGAGTGCGTCCCTCGCCTGCCCGGCCATTTCACGGAACGCCTCCGCGCCCCGACTCCGCACAAACGAGTCGGGATCCTCTCCCGTGGGCAGCAGCAGAACCTTCAGGTCAAGGTGCAGCGGAGCGAGGACGAAGGCGGCCCGGGAAGCCGCCGCAACACCGGCATCGTCCCCATCGAACACAAGCACCACCCGCGGCGTGAACCGGTGAAGGATCCGTCCGTGCTGAG
>CAZNDN010000148.1:3309-7451 GCA_964571815.1 uncultured Fibrobacterota bacterium
ACGGGACGGCCGGTGATATCAAAGAGGGGAAACATGATTCTATTGCGGAAGCGGTCGTAGGCTCTGCCGGCGCCTCCTTTGGCGGCAACCAGTCCCGATGCACTCAGGGCGTTGGCGGCGATTCCCTTCTGCGCGGCGAAACGGGAGAAGCCGGACCAGTCATCCGGAGCGTAGCCGAGTCGAAACTCCCGTACGGTAACGGCGGAAAGCTTTCTGGCTTTGAAATAGGCAATCGCGACGTCGCTCTTCTTCATGCATTCGTAGTAAAACTGTGCGGCCACTTCGTGAATCCGAAGAAGCTCGCGTCGGTCTGTGCCGGAACGAACCGTCCGATCACCGCTTCCCGCGGGTTTCAACGCCACCCCGGCTTCATCGGCCAGCTTCCGCAGCGCCTCCGGGAACGTAAGCCCTTCACGCTCCATCACGAAATCGAAAACGTCGCCACCCTTTCCGCAGCCGAAACAGTGGTAGAGTCCCCGCTCCGCATTGACCGTGAACGAGGGAGTCTTCTCCTTGTGAAACGGGCACAATCCCTTGAGGCTGTGAGGTGATCCTTTCAGTGTGACGTACCGTCCCACCACAACCGCTATATCGATTCGGGAGCGGACTTCCTCCTTTGCGGCATCGTCAAGACCTTGTTCGAATGAAGCCATACGTCCTCTAAGGCCGAAGTTGTTGTGCGAGACGCTCAGTGACCTGCCGGCGAACCACGACGCGGTATTCGGTACCCCCCGGGTTGAGAGCACGGCCCGAAGAAACCGGAACTACCCACAACGGCGGAATCCGTACTTTCATGAGACGGCTTTCGGTTGGAGAAAGCTTGACCAGGTCCAGGAGCGGTCCGAAGCAACATCCTGGTAAAAATATACACGCAGGCCCCTCCTTCGGAAAAATGCTTCATCTCCCCTCTCCCATGAGCCGAGCCGGCGGCAAGCCGATTGGCGAGCCCTCATGAGTGCCGCACCCGGTTTTCGGAGAGTTTTCGCCGGGGGAAGCACCCGCGCAAGGAGGGGGCGACGGCTACCGGTCACTATGATGGACTCCGGAACGCGAAGTTCGAGTGCCGCGAAAACGTATTTTGCCGTACGCGGGGTGAACCGGCCGCGGGATGTGAGAAAGGAGAAGAGAAACATGGTACAGGGTAAGCGTATCAGCCTGGAGACGCGAGGATTTTCCGATATCCAGGACATCTCGCGGGATGTCCGGGCTGTCGTCAAAGAGTCGGGCATACGGGACGGCCTGGTGAACATAAGCGTCATCGGATCGACGGCGTCGGTATCCACAATCGAGTTCGAGCCGGCCCTGACGGCCGATTTCAAGGATCAACTCGAAAAAATGGCTCCTTCGTCGATGCACAGCAGGCACTCGCAAACCTGGGGAGACGACAACGGGTTCTCGCACATTCGGGCGACCTTCATGGGGCCGGGCATCACCGTTGCCCTGTCACACGGAGAACTCGTTCTGGGAACCTGGCAGCAGATCGTCGTTATTGACCACGACAACAGACCCCGCTCACGTCAGGTGTTCGTACAGGTAATGGGTGAGTGATCGATGCCCCCCGGGTGCATGAAGCGTTCCCTTCCGGGAGGACAGGATTTGATGGACGTGCATGAAACAAACGGCACCCCGGTTCATACGGGAAGGCTTGGCGGGGCGGGTGCTCAGGGGCAGTGATATCATGTATTTTGGGAGTACCGTGCTTATCGAATATTTCTTGTCTGTTTCGGCCCTCCCGGTGAAACGGTACGGGTGTGCGGGATTTCGTGAATTCCGTGGTGACGGGAAATGATGGGTCGGGAGAGACTTGACCGGCCGGTGATTCTGGCCTCACGATCATCACGGCGCGCCGAGATCCTCTCGCGCATGGACATACCGTTTGAAACGGATGTTCCGGGGATTTCGCACGAGGAAGAGGTCGAATTCCTTGACGTGGATGATTTGGACGCCTCCCTGCAACGCCTCGCGCGGGAAAAGGCCGCAAAGGCGGCACGGCGACACCGTGAGGCCCTTGTGCTGGGAGCCGATACTGTTGTCGTGCTGCGCGGTGCTCTCCTGGGAAAGCCGGAGTCGAAAGAAGAGGCGGCGAAAATGCTTGCCCGGCTTTCGGGCCGCCGGCACAGGGTGCTGACCGGCGTTGCGCTTCTTTGCGATGCGTGCGGGTTCGGTCGGTCGACGGTTGCCGCGACCGATGTGACCTTCAGGAGGTTGCCTGAGGACGATATCCGGACGTATCTTCAGAAGGAAGAGTATTCGGACAAAGCGGGCGCATACGCAATCCAGGGGGCGGCCATGACGTTTGTGAAGCGAATCGAAGGGTGCTTCTTCAATGTGATGGGCCTGCCTGTCTTTGCAACCATCCGTCTGTTTAAGGATTATGCAGCGACGAGGAGTTGAGCACTATGGCTGACCAGGAGCAGCACAGTCACGGAGAGGAGCCACGCCGCGAACGGGAAGAGACTCCCGCCGAAGAAACGCTTGGCGATGTGTTGCGGAAGGAGCGGGTCACCAGAAGAATCACGCTGGAGACTATCGCCCGCGACCTCAAGCTGAATGTCAAGTACATACGGGCGCTTGAAGCCAACCAGTACGATGCCATTCCGGCGGAGTTGTATGTCCGTGTGTATCTGCGATCCCTTGCCAAGTACCTCTTGCTTGACGCCGACGAGATTCTCGGGCGTTACTACAAGGAACAGGGAATCACTCCCGAGCGAGACAAGACCGCGGGTTCGGGAAAAATGGACATCTCCGGGATGGATGCCGGGAAGAACCGTCCATCCCCATGGATTGTAGTCGCGACGGTTGTCATTCTGCTCGCTCTGGTGAGCTATTTCGTGAACCGGAGAGGGTGGCTTCAGGGGAGCAGCGTGCCCGAATCCCCGCCGGCGACGACCGACTCGATCGCGCATTCCGCCGACTCCCATTTCATAGCCGACACGTTCCCCGACACGCTCGAACCTGAAACAACCGAGGCGTCGGAAACGGAAGAGGACGAAGCAGTAGCCGATCCGCCTGAGACGGCTTCTTCCGGCACCGACCGTGACCCGATGCGGTTGAGAATCAGGGCGGCGGGCGATTCTGTATGGGTGCAGGTTTTCTCCGACGGGGTATCGTGGAAAAACACGCTTCTTCCCGGGAATTACCGCACCTTCACCGCACGCGACAGCTTCAACCTTCAGGTGGGCAACAATCGAGCCGCTCGTTACTCGCTCAACGGAGAACCTCTGGACGGGCCGTCCGACGGAGGCGTTGTTATTTTCAAGATCGGTCCCGGAGGGAACGTGAGCGAGTGGAGCCCGGCCAAATGGCGGCGGGTTTTCAAGGGTCGTCTCGACGGGGCGGTCGATGTGGACTGACTGCCACGCTCACCTGTCCGATCTTTCGAGCAGCGAACTGGCCGCCTGTATCGAAGAGGCGCAATCGTTCGGTGTTGCCGGAATCCTCAACACTGCCGTCAGTCTCCCCTCCTGCGCTGCCGTGCTCCGGCAGTGCGGGGAGTACCCCGAAATGCTCGGTGCCGTGGTCGGCATTTCGCCGTTCGATACCCGAGAGCTTCCCGGCAACTGGCGAGAAGAGCTTGCCTCGATGCTTGCAGGCCCGGCGGTTCGAGGGCTGGGCGAAACCGGACTTGATACCACCAACCCGCGCTACCCTCCCCTTGCCGTGCAACAGCCCGTCTTCGAATCACAATTAGAGCTTGCCCTCGAGTACGGTCTTCCGGTGATACTGCACTCCCGCGGTGCGGAGCGACGGGCCGTGGAAATATGCGTGAATGCGGGAGTGTCGACGGCGGTGTTTCATTGCTTCACGGGTGACGAACCGTCGTTGAAGTATGTTCTGGACCAGGGTTTCCATGTCTCCTTCTCCGGCATTGTCACCTTCAAGAACAGCGCCGCCGCGGACCTTGTACCCCTTGTTCCCGTCGAACAACTCCTGATAGAAACGGACACTCCCTATCTCGCGCCCACACCTCACCGGGGCGAGAGGAACCGCCCCGGCTGGGTGAGCCTTGTGGGTGAGCGTGTCGCCGTTCTTCGAGGCACACCCCCCGAAGAACTCGCCGTAGAACTTGACAAAAACGTTCGACGGGTATTCTCGACCTCCGCCACGCCGCCCCCTGTCTCCGGGTGATCATCAGTGCTTTC
>CAZNDN010000148.1:7551-9650 GCA_964571815.1 uncultured Fibrobacterota bacterium
GCGGAAGGGAACCGGCGGTTGTTGTCTCATGATCGGCGGAAGGTGTATTTTCCTGCTGGTAGTATTGTCCGAAAAGGAAAGGCGTCGCGGCATGTACACGCTGTTTTTCATTCTTGCCCTGATTGGAGGACTTGTGCTTGCCGTTCACGTGACGCTGGAGATCAATGAGCTTTCGGGCAGAATCGCGGAATGTACCAATAGAATCAGGGAATACTATGGAAAAGGAAAGGACGCTGGGGTTGATCAACAGGGCGGTACGGGATCTTGACGCCTATCATCTCGCCCCTTCCGAGACACCGATAAAGCTGAACCAGAACGAGAGTCCCTTCGATTGGCCCGAGGAAGTGAAGGAGGAAGCAGCCCGTTTCTGCCGCGAGCGCCCGTGGAACCGGTATCCCGATTTCGTCCCGAAGCGGCTCCACGAGGATCTCGCCTCCTACGCGGGAGCGGCACCGGAGCAGATTCTCGCCGGCAACGGTTCGAACGAAGTGCTCCTGGTGCTGCTTGTCTCTCTGATGAATCGCGCGGTCCCCGTAATCATCTGCGAGCCCACCTTTGCCGTGTACCGCATGTTGATCACGGGCCTGGGCGGTACTGTCGAGTCGGTTCTTTCGGCCGATGACCTCACGTTCGACACGGCGGCGCTCAAGAACGCATGCCGGAACAATCCGGGCAGTCTTCTGATTGCGGCTTCGCCCAACAGTCCGACCGGCTCCGCTCTCAGCGAGTCGCAGGTACGTGAAGTACTCGAGGTTCACGAGGGATTCGTTGTCCTCGATCAGGCCTACGCCGAATTCGGCGGTTTCTCCGCGGTCGAGCTGTGCACAGCGTATCCCAACCTTCTGGTGACGCGCACCTTCTCCAAAGCGCTGGCGGGTGCCGGCCTGCGTCTGGGCTACCTTGTCGGGTCACCCGAAGTGGTACGGGAGATCCGCAAGATCAAGCTGCCGTACAACATAAACTTCTTCTCCGAGTTCGCGGCCTCTCTCTTGTCGCGTCGAAGAGAGCTGATCCGGGAGCGGGTCCGGGTACTGTGCACCGAACGCGACCGACTCTACCGGCATCTCCAATCATTGCCGTTCGATACGTGCTACCCCTCGGAAGCCAACTTCATTCTGGTGCGAACTTCGAAGTGCCATACACTCAAGAATTTCCTGAGCC
Source organism: uncultured Fibrobacterota bacterium (assembly GCA_964571815.1). Taxonomy (GTDB): domain Bacteria; phylum Fibrobacterota; class Chitinivibrionia; order Chitinivibrionales; family WJKA01; genus CAZNDN01. The sequence goes on from CAZNDN010000148.1 coordinate 8,713, forward strand.
GTGAGGGCATCCTCGTGCGAGACGTCGCTTCCTATCCGCTGTTGAAGGACTGTCTGCGAATCAGTGTCGGGACGCCTCGGCACAACGAGATACTCAGAAAGAAGCTTGACGAGTTTTTCTCGACGGTGAAATGAATGGCGAAAGGAGTCGCGACGTGAAGCGAAATGCAGATGTCAGGCGAACGACAAAAGAGACGGATATTCGGCTGTCGCTTACGATCGACGGCGGAGGAGAGGCCGACGTGCGAAGCGGCAACAGCTTCATGGATCATATGTTGACGCTGTTCGCTCGCCACGGCCTTTTCGATCTGCAGCTTGTCTGCAAGGGCGACATCGAGGTGGACTTTCACCACAGCGCCGAAGACATCGGTATCTGCCTGGGCCGCGCGGTCTCGGAAGCACTCGGCGACAACAAGGGGATCAAGCGATTCGGTTCGTCATTCGTCCCCATGGACGAGTCACTTGCACGGGTATGTCTGGACATTTGTGGGAGGGCCAATCTCGTTTATGCCGTGACATTGCCCGATCGAATTGTCGGCACGTTCGAGTGCGACCTCGCCGAAGACTTCTTCAAGGCATTCTGCGACCACGCGGCGGTCAGCATGCATATCGACCTGATCCGGGGCAGAAACAGCCATCATTCTCTGGAGGCGATATTCAAGGCGTTCGGCCATGCCCTGGGGGAGGGATGTACGATCAATCCTCGTGCGGCAGACCAGGTACCTTCCACCAAAGGAGTACTGTAAAGCAATCCGGCATTTTCCGGTTCCACCGGAATCGAGCTGAGGACCGATCCTCACGAATCGCCACGCCCGGGAGGTGTCGAAATTTACGAAGAGCGATTGGGAGAGTACACAATCGAGACGGGACTTCGCCGCCTTTCGGGCGACGTTCGAACCCGATTGACATATTTGACAATTGACTATAATATATTATTAG
>CAZNDN010000149.1:0-9499 GCA_964571815.1 uncultured Fibrobacterota bacterium
GTCGGCTTCTCGTGCGAACAGGATTCGACCGTCGACAAAGAAATGAACGCGCCTGATGCCGACGGATACCGTCAGTTCGGGGCCGGCACCCCACACATTCTCTCTGTCGCGGCCGCTGCCTATCGAGGACCCGCGTAGTATGCGTCGCAGGTAAGCCGATACACTCTCGTGGACGACGACATGCCCGGTCCGGTGCTGACATGTCGCCACACAACCTCGGAGTCCTTCTCGCAGATGACATTCGCGCCGACTTCGGCGGCCTTGGCTCTTGCTTTTCGCACCGCCCTTTCGCGACCCCTGGACTTGTCGAAGTTGAACGTCGCCTCGGTCCTGATGACCGCGATCAATTCCGCGCCTTCGGGCCTGGAGGAAGCAACAACGACATCCGTTTTCGAAATGGACGGTCGCTTCTTGCCGACGATGGTCACCGACGGAGCACAGCCGCCGAGCAGGACAACTGCCGCGAGCGATGCCGCAAGCCGGGCGAAACAGGTCTGCTTACGCGTCATACGTTCCTCCTTTGACAAGAAACCAACATGAAATTGTTGTCACGGTGTCGCGCTTTTGAAGCTACTGTACTGCTGAAAGATTTGTCCCGGAATTCCGCGCCTGCACATGGAGCATGCCTTGCCCGGCGCCGCGGGGGGCTTCTTCAACACACGGCCCTCTCATTCAAAATAAGTTCACCTTGAACCGCTGTCAAGACTGACAGTTCGTTTGGTTATCGCACCGGCGATATTGCTGCCACCTCGCTACAGCGCCCACCACAGCGCCGGCACACAGGTATCCGTGAGCCGAAAAGGCTCACAGAAATCAAAATCGGCTGCTCATTTACCTGTATTTTTATGACTGCAACTCCCATTTTCCTCGGTCACTGCTTCGTGTGCGTCGCGCAGCATTTGTGAGCGCGCCCGGCCTGACCGGGGGGAACAGCGTGGATCGGGCATGGACGCGTTCGGGAGTTGAGGGCCGTGGCCGCTTCGCCGCTGCGGGCATTTATGGCCCGCGCAGAATCGGCTCAGGCACTTGTTCAGGCGAAGCGAGGGTGGTTTTTTTCTTGTACGGATACGGCTCGTCTACGGGCGCCGCAATCCAACGCTGTTGGACCCCGGGTTGCTCAAGGGCCTGCAACGAGCCTCGCTCCGGAGTGGGTGCCGACGATGCCTTGAACTCCACTGCGACGGTTCGGGAACTCTTGGTCTGAAGGAGATCGATCTCAGATCGTGCTGATGCTCTGTAGAAGCATGCGTCCCGCCGAGGCAGTGCCGCAATAATCCGTTCCATGGCATATCCTCGAGCGCTCACTCGACATCCGATGATGCACTACGGGCAATGTATTCCTGCATGCTGAAAACATGCCTTGAGATATACATGGTCGGGGCGGCACAAAGATCGTCAAGCCCGGTTCAAAGACCGACATTGCTTGTGTCGCCCTTGCCGCCACAGGGCGGTTTCTTCCCGTGCCCGCGAAGCCGGCTTAGTAGTACTTCTCAATACCTCCATACCCGACCATCTTGTTCCGTCGAGTCCTGTCAACGAAGCTGTCCAATCTTCTCGTGAATTCCTCGGGTCGATTTCGGGCGGAGTCGATATAGGCTATCCTGATCCTCTTGTAGGAATCTGAGAATCGCTCGTAGTTTCTCCACGCGAGTTTGTCCTTTCTTATTTGCCGCAGAATGTCCCGGGGGAAGCGGTACTCTTCGGACAAGATGCTTTGAACCGTGTTTTCGATCGAAGGATGCAGACGGTTTTCTCCGGCCTACCACCTCAGCCTCTCTTTGTTGGCCTGAGAGTAGGAACTGCCGAGCTTTCCGACGAAGAAGGTGTCGGCCAGGTGGTAAAGGACCATGCTGAGTATGCCGAATATCATCGGCACGGTAAGCCCGGCGAGGGTTCTTCCGACCGGGGCTTCCAGCAGCCGGGTCCGGTTGGTCTCGGTTTTTCTCATGAGCTTACGCGCTCCTGTTTGACACCGGCAATATGCGCGGAGACGGCGTCCTCGACACGATCCAGCAGCGTAAAGAGCCGGTCAAGTTCTCCCTCGTCCAGATTGGTCGCACAGATTTCGGTGACATGCCGCAAGGTGGCATGGATCGAAGGAATGATACGCTTTCCCGCATTCGTCAGGTAGAGCCTGCGAATTCTTCGGTCCCTGCCGTCGGGCACCCGCAGCAGATACCCCAGGTCCTCAAGTCGTGCGAGCCCCTTGGCTGCCGTTGCCTTGTCGATCTGCGTGCGTTCGCTTAGCTCGTTCTGGGTGATCCCGGGATGCAGGTGAATGACACGAAGGAAGAAGTGCGTTCCACTGCCGACTCCCAGCGGCGCAAGCTCGTGTTCCACAATCCGGCGGAAACTGCGTGCGAGGTAGCTGATCTGTTTGCCGAGGGAGCGGCGTGGATTCTGCGCAGGATCTTCATTGCCGACATTAGTTGCCATTGCAACTAATATAGCATATCGGCACGCAGGTCGCTGGAAAGCCGCGGGAAACGACACCCGACCCGGTTGCGTTGCTCCGCTGTAAGGTCATACCCGATTGCACCGCTGGTTTCTCAGAGGAGCATTCTGATGGGGAATGCGGGAGTGCCCGGGGTGCCGGCACAAAGGCTCAAAGAAACTTGATTCCCGTTGAAGTCTCCTTGCCGGGGGGACAAAGATGCCGACACTACCGATTCGCTTTACTCTCCCGAGGCCGGGAATGCCCGCAGCTTGGGCAATCGGGCCGGTGGACGCAGAGTTTCTTCCCGCATGAGGCACATATCCATCGATCATTCTCGGTGCGGACGAATGCCCTGATTCCGGCATGCTGAATACGGTTGAGGTTTTCAATCATACTCATGCCGTAATTCTTCCTGTATCGAGCGTCGAGTTGTTTCAGTCTTGAACAGGGGAAAAGGTCGCAGGAGAAGCAGTACGCGGCACTTGCTTTCCGGCGGCTGCAATTTCGAATCCGGCACGCAATACACGATCGGGACATATTCTCGTGCCCGCCTCGGCAGCCGGGATTCTCCCTCATGGCAGCGTAGCAGATACGACAGTTCATACCGCACGGAGCGATGTCCGTCGTTTTTGTCCTTCGCTTATCAGGCGTTACCCGTAACGGCATATCCACTCCCCAATGCCGGGGTGCACCGGGCAATTGCCGGGCGCCTACCCGCCGGCCTTCTTCACCGGCAACGAATGCATGGCTCCAATAACCTACCTCGGTTGCTTCAGTACTCCAATACTTGCCGGATAGCCGAGAAAACTCATCAGCGATATGAGCGACAGCAGGATTATGGATACGGTATTCCAGGCGCGTTTCGGCCGCTCATACCACTTGGAAAGCCCGAACGAAAACAGAAATGAGTAGAGAAGGCATTCTGGGAGGCCGATGATATGCTCCAGTAGATATATCCTTCGAAAGTACCGGGAGCCGGCGCCAATCGGCTCAGTCCGACCGGAATCGTGCCTCTGCGCGTACTTGCGATAAATGCGACTCCGTCCCGAGCACGGATCAAATCGGAAACCGGCCGGACAATCCACAACGTGATTCAGACCGATGCCGCAATCAATCCGGGAAACTCGGGCGGACCGCTGCTGGACTCCCGGGGAATGCTGATCGGAGTCAACACCGCTATCGTCACGCCCAGCGGCGCCAGCGCGGGAATCGGCTTTGCGGTGCCGGTGAATACCGTGAAACGGATTGTCCCGCAACTGATCGAGTACGGCAAGGAGATCCGGCCCGGGCTGGGGGTGCGGCTGCTCGACGACACCATTGCGCGGCAGAACGGTATTGACGGTGTGGTGATCGTGCGGGTAACGCCGGGAGGTCCGGCGGCAAAGGCGGGCCTCAGGGGGCTTCGGCAAGGGTGGTTCGGTCAGGTGCTGCTGGGCGATGTGATCGTGGGGATCAACGGCACACCGGTGGGCGATACCGATGAACTCGGTGAGACGCTCGAGAAGTGCAAAGTAGGGGAGACGGTGACGGTCACTATCCTGCGGGACAACCGGAAGATGAGTGTGAAGGTGAAGCTGGAGGTGGCGGACTAGACTCTCTATCCGTGACATCTACACTTCGGCATGCTCAGTGCATCGCGTTTCTTGCGCGTTGCACAGAGTTTATCGAAGTGTGTTTTTTTCTATCAGTGTCAACTCACATTGGCCATTTTCTTATGGTCCTCGCACGCTGGCATCTGGCCTCTCCGTCGAAGCCGGCTTGGATTCCTCAGAGACCGTACACTTGAGCAATTCCTGCCGACCGTCCCATGCATTTTCTCATGGAGGAGCGAGCGTCCCCGTTCCGAACCCTGACGGGGTGTCTGTACCGAAATCCATTATCCCCTGACCGGCAGGGGTACCTCAGGCAGAGGCTCCCTCCCGCCGGTCTCGGGACGGCGATTCCGCCCCGGAAGCAGCAAAGCGCAGCCCGAAAAACCACCAAGCCCCGGCACCCCGCATACTCACGCGCTATAACCGGAAAAAACGGCTCAGGAGACCGCGCGAATTGCCGATTCGAAAAAGTAATAAAATTAGTCCGGTACAAAAAGCGACGAGCGGATGGAGAAGTTTCTCGACACTCTCGGTGAAAAACCGCCGGGATTGTGGGTCCACTTCGGGCACGGCGGGTTTGACGCAGCCCTGGTGGATTTCATCGAGGATACCGCCACGGCCCGGACCAGGAATTTCGTGAATCTCACCCCATCCCATCTTGTGCGTCGCACGCGCTTCAACCTGTTCGGGGCCATGCCCCATGTCCGCATGGTGGGTTGTGCGACCGCAGCGCAGAACCTTCGCTCGTTCGGCCAGGTCTTCAGCGCGAAGGAGTATGGCGGCGCGCTTACCTACCTCGGGGCCTCCGAATTCTCGTTTCCGGTTGTGGAAAGCCGGATATTGAATGAGGAATTCAGGAACCTGGCCGACAGCACGCGGTTCACATGGGGTGACGTCTGGCATGAATCCACCGAGACGGTACTCAAGAAAAGCGCTTCCTGGGACATTGCCCGCTGGGTGAGTCTCTCGCGCAACTACCTGGGGGATCCTCTTCTTCCGGTGCGTTACCGGGGCATTGGGGGTCACGACACGCTCGCCATTACCGCCGATTCGGGGGGAAGTATTCATGCGGGCCTCAATAAGGTTGTCCTCTCGGTCGAGGAGCGGGGCGGAGATCCTGTGGAAGGGGCTCGGGTCGGCCTGGTCCAGCGAAAAGTTGTACGGGGCACGACGGGAATGCACTTCCATGGGCGACGGTATGCCGAGGTGATCTTCGCACATGGCATTACCAATCGCCACGGCAGGGTAGTCCTGTCGTTCTCCGCCGATACGGCGACGGAATGCATTGCGACAGCGATTCATCACGATTACCTGCCGGCGCGCCTGGTTTTACCGGCCGGGGGGGCGCAGGTGGGGGTCTCGGTGGTTGTGGCCGGGCTCGTTGATACGAACGCCATAGACTCGCTGCTTACCCGTGACGGTATCTTCGGGGCCGGTGATTCCGTATGGTACGACCTCCGGATTGCGTCAGACGATACTACATTGGGGAGTTGCACGGTTCGTTTCGACACGGCCGGGACCGGAATCGAGATCGAGGGCTCGGAGAATTGGTTTGCGGAGGGTGCGGCGGCGTATCACTATACCGACAGCGGCGGATTCAAGCTCGGAGCTGTGCCTCCCGGCGTGAACCATCTTCCCGTCCATTTCGACTGTATGGTTGAGGGAGAGAGTGAGGTGTACCATACGGCAACCTTGCACCTGCCGGTGGTGGGCCCGCATATCGTGCCGCTTATCACGTACCTGCACGATGAGGACAGCGGGGTTGTGCCCGAAGCGGGGGATGACATTACCATGAAGCTTACGCTGGTCAACAGGTACCCGGTAACGGCGTTCGAGGTGGGTGCGCGGTTGATGGACTGGCCGGCCGGTCTGCTCAGCGATGTGGAGGACAGCACGGGCGCGGTGTATGATATCCGCTTCGGAGATATTGCCGAAAACGGCAATATCACGTATACGATTGCCGCGGGTTACTCCGAAGAGACCCATGGGCTGCTGAGGGCCAGGCTGCGCCTGAGCGGAAGCAACATGCCCGCCGATACGGTTGAGATCGACCTCAATCCGCTGGTCGGGCTTGACCTGGCCATGGACACGGCGGCCGTGGAGCTCGACTACGAGGGCGGGGTGCGCCTGGGATGGAACCCGCAGAAATACTCCGACAGTGTCGGCCGGCGTTCCGATTTCATGGGCTGTGTGCTCATGAGAAGGGCCCTTGAAGACAGCGCCGGTAACTGGGATCTCCTCACTCTGAAACCCGCTTCTTCGGCCAACTTCTTCCACGATACCTACTGGCCTGCCGGTGACATGGGCGGGAAATATGTGTATCGCGTGACCGTGGTGGATTCATCGCATAACTTCTCCAGCGAGTCCTTCGATACGATTGTGCGTGCGGGCACGATCAAGCCCGGGTTTCCCGTGTCCACGGCGAGCACGGGCCGCAAGGCCCCGGTTGTCGCCGACCGCGACAAGGACGGGGTTTCGGAGCTGTACACGGTTCGGCAGAGACACCTCAGTCGCCCCGTGGGGTTTCGCGGCGACGGGCACGAGGCGGTGGTGCACCGGTCCAACGACGGAGTACTGGATCCCGTGGATGTGGACCGTCTGGTGTGGGCCGATCTTGATGCCGACGGGTTTGACGAGGCGGTGCTTGCCGGGCAGGATTCGCTCTACGTGCGCAACTACCGTGATACCGCGGCAAGCTGGACCGCGCATACGGGCGGCGCGCCGCACACCAGCGAGGTCCGTCACTATTACCTCAAGCCGGTTGTGGCCGATTTCGACGGCGACGATTCGTTGGACGTGCTGGTGATGGGAATGGAGATGCTGCTGGGGTCGGCCCAGGGAAGAGGTACTATCGATATCTACGATTCCCACGGTGCCAGGCGTGCCCGCAGGGTTGTACAGGACCACAACTACGCCCCCACCGTTGCCGTGGGCAATTTCGCGGGCGGCCCCGATACGCTCGAGGTGATCGCCGCGGCCGGGAAAGTGGGCGGAAACGAGTGGCACCTCTTTCTGTTGAAGCCCGACTGGGATGAAGGTGAGTTCCAGGTGGTCGACTCCGTCGAGATAGCCAGGGTGAACACGGGTGTCAGTGTGGGTGAGCTGGATGGTGAAGTGTCCACGGTGGAGCTGGTTTTCGGCGTTTCCGCCGATTTCCCCGACCCCACGGCCGACAGCCTCGTGCTCTTCTCTCTCGACACGGCCTCGGGCAACCTGGGCATTGCTCTCCATAAGGCACCCATACGTCACGGAAGCGCGAGCCTCTCGGGGTGTCATCCGGCGCTGGGCGACATCGACGGAGACGGCATCGACGACATTGCATTCGCATCCGAGGACTCCGTATATTTATTGAGAGTAGAGGCCGATACGCTGGCCCCAATCGTGCCTCCATTCGCCTTCGGACTCGTTCCGGACTGGCGTCTGGGCGGCTACGAGCACACGCCGCAGCCGCTGCTTGCGGATATCGACAACGACGACAGTCTGGAGCTTGTCGTGAACCATCAGGGCGACGGCAATATCCGGGCGTTCGACATTCGCGCGGGAGACTCGTCGGTGGTGCTGGTGCCGGGGTTTCCGCTGAAGGTCGCGGGCAAGGTGGGGCGCTCGTGTTCGGTGACGGACATGGAAGCCGACGGTATTCTGGACCTCGTTGCCCTGGACGAACGCGGGTGGTTCTATGCGTGGAGCCTGGATTCCGGGTCGGTCTACAAGCAGCCCTGGCCTTCGGAGTACGGCAACGAGTGGAACACGTCGTGCAGGACGTACCGCCCCCTCCCCCCGGTTGGACACGTATATGAAACCTGGGATACGGTAAAGACCGAGCCCTACGGTTGGCTGGAGACGGGGACCAATAACAGCGTAACGGAAGTCTCGGACGGAGCGTTTGTCAGGGATGGGTTGGTGCTGAAAACCGACTCTACGGGGAACCGGAATTACCATTTGACCGGGATCAACCTCGCGGGACTGAATGACTACACGATTCGCGGGAAGATCAGGTTTGACAGCTCGGATGCGGAATTTGGGATTAATTTCTATTCGCAGTGGCCCGATGATGACCGCAAATACTCTATTGTTCGCAAGAGTGACGGGTTGGCGTACCTGTACTATGTCGACGGCATGACGTATACGCCGATGGACACGCTCGCTGCTTCCCCCGCGGGAAACGACAGCCTGAACGATTCGGGTGTATGGTACGGCTATCAAATCAGAATATCGCCCGTAGGTTCGTCGAACCTGATCGAGGCGTGGTTCTGGCATGATACCTCCACTCAGCCTGACGATCCGGGTATTACGGGCTTCAACAACACCTTGAGCGAAGGAGGGCTTGTGGGTGTCAGCACAGAGGTTGGCTCCGGCACCCGTTACTGGTCACCTATCACCGTGACGGCCAATGACGAAGCGCCGAACGCGAACGTTGCCTACGAAGACTTCCTGGGAGATACCGTGGTTGACGTTGCACCCTACGTTCCGGCCAACTGGTATCCCGTGGGCCGGGACTACCGCTACCCGGTGGGCAAGGATACAAGCGGATTCGTACTTGACACTGCAGGTGGAGAGCATGTGATGGTGTTCCGGCATACGCCGGAGATAAAGTCCTCCGACTATCCGAAGACGATTCTCCTCACGCCCACATCGAATTTGCCCTGGAGGGACTACGAGTTCTCGGGAACACTGGTCAAACCCGATTCCTCGGCCAATGACACCGCAGAGGTTGCGGTGATAGTGTATTACCAGGACGATTCCACGAACTATGCGCTGAAGTTCAAGGGGGACGGGATTTATTTGAGGGGAGGACGGTGGGGGAGCGATACGTTGCTCAATGGTTCGATATTTGGGCGTGGTGACACGGTGCAATATGAGGTAACGCCACGAACCAAATCGGTTGATGATGTGCAAGATTCACTGACTTCGTTTGAGATAACGGTCAAGCTCAACGGGATAACCGTGTACGAGCAAGCCGAACTCAACGACACCACGCTAAGTCGAACGAGCGAGGGTGTACCCGGTGTAGTCATCGATTGCGCCGGCATTTTTGATCTCCCAAGTAGGAGCTTCACTGCGGTACGCATACATCAAGCGCGCGTGGAGAAGCTCCGGAAGGAGGATTGAGTGCGACCAAGGACCTTTCGGTATGGGTATGTACTTGGCCTAATCCTCTTGCTGGTTGCAGGCACTACTGACGCTTCGACGAAGGGGGGATTGATACTCAGCGGCGTGGACACAATTGATACTCGCACCGAAAGGGGGTTCGATTTCGTGTATCAGGTCGCGTGTACAACCATTTCGCAGGAACCCGATTGCTACAATCACATGAGATTCTATAAGAGCAGCCGGGATGCGGCCCATTTTCAGCTCGCAGTGTCTGGTGTTGGCCGCGCCGTCCACTACGGCAAGATCGACCTCGACAACATCACGGAGGCCCCATCGGACAGCGTATTCAACGAGCGGCCTCTGAGTGTCATCGAGAACA
>CAZNDN010000150.1:0-9207 GCA_964571815.1 uncultured Fibrobacterota bacterium
CCTTTGTGTGGTTGATATACCCACTATACAATATATCACATTTCAGTGTTTTTGTCAACCATAACATGTCGATTTCCGCTCAAAACCATAGCCCAAACGTAGCCCACTCCAGAATATAACAACATTAAATACAATGACTTGTGAATACAGCAACAGGTTCCCCTCACCTCCAGAGTTCGCTCCGTGATGCAGGAATGGGGCGGAAGTCTGCCGCGCCGAAGCTGGAAGCGAAGGCGGGCTTTGTTGCCTGCATAAGAGCGAAGCTACGTCTCGGCATGCCGGAATCCTCATTTCATCACGTCTACATTCTGCAATCCATCAGCACCCCTCATCAAGCATTAGGTCGGACTGCTTGACGGCATACAGCTTTCAGCAGCTCTGATCTCCGAGGCGAGCGCGCGGGAGCGGGTTGAAATCGGTGTCGTTGATAAATGATCCGGTCCGTTCGTCGAGCTGACGATAAAGAATCTCCCCCCGGTAGGCCCGGTTGAGCAGCGGAGGGCAGCTCAGGGCCGCGCATACGAGCGCGAAGTGTGTGCGGGGTTCGTTGAACTTTTTGATACGCTCCGGGTTGAATTTCTCGAGATCGTCGAGTGTGATCAGCTCCCCGGCAATCGCATACGGGGTCCTGAACAATGCGAAATCGGCGCGGTCCTGCCGCTCCATGCCGAAATCGACCCGCAGATAGTAGATAACCGTGACATTGTATGCGTTAATCCAGAATGCAAGGGAATCGGCGGGTGTGCGCAATACCGCCATGTCGAAAGCCTGGATGGAGTCCAGCACTGCCCTGAGAAGAGGATCGGCATGTATTCCTTCGTAGTCAACCAGACCCGAGTTTTCATCGACATACCGTGGGAACAGTGTGTCGACTGCCGAATACACGTACTCGACATTCCCGCTCGACACCGTATCCCCGCTTGTTCAACATCTTGATTGCCGCAACAAGCCCGTCGAAAAAACCCTCGCCCCGCTGAGCGTCGGAGCGTTCTCACCACCACTCCGGCCTGCCGCCGAATCTGAGGCTCATGTCTTCAGGTTCCCCACCCGCCTCAGTATACGGCCTCATAGCCCGAGGGCAAGTAGTTCCAGTCTTCACCGTAGACATGCACGCGTTTCACCGACTCTCCCTCGTGCTCGAACGACAACCCTTCGTGAGCCCAGGCCAGGACGCTTCCGGCCAGGTTGAAAGCGGCAAATCCGGCGGAAATCAATCTGTCCGCGTACTCCCCGCTCCGGGCCCCGATCGTGCAGTACGTCACAATGACCCGCCCCCGACAGGCCCCGCTGTCGGCCTCGAATTGCACATCGGTTACGGCCCCGGGCAGCATCGAGACAGCCTGTTCCCGTTCCGCACGAACATCCACCAGCATCACCGACGAAACGGTGCGGAGATTGAGAAACTCGGCGACCGTGACATCCGGGACATCCGGGAACGACGACTCCTTGAAACTCCGGTAGAGCTCCTCCATTCGGGCTTTCTTCTCCTGGTCGTCGCCCGGCGGCGCGCTCGTGGATGCGGAGTTGTGACACCCCGGCAGCAAGGCAAGGAACATGATTGCGGCAGTCGCAGTCCCTCTCCGGAGTTTCCGACTCACTCTCATGGCACGCGCTCCTTCCACCTCGCAAGCGGTGAGGCCCGGCATCGGTGTATGAGTCCCGGATCCTTCAGCCTTCCATGCCCTCGCCTGTTATTGGTCGACCACAGCAGCCGGAACCTTACAGCAAGGGAGCGATACGCACAGCCTCGCCGCCTCCGATACCGCCACGTGGCGGGTGATGCGGTCGCGGTTTTCCGGCTAAGTGCAAAATGTGCACTGGATTTGTGTACAACATACACCTTTGCGTGCCCTGCTCTCGCGGCTCGTTATTCTTGCCGTTGCATGAACCGGGCTATTTTCGCCGGGCGGGGAGGAATCATCCGGAGGTGGCCGGCCGACCGTAGAAAGAGACGAATACCCGGGGACCGGACCAGTTGCCCATCAAGGCAAACCCCGGCCCTTCCACGTGCATGACAACTTTCTTGCCGGGCGTTTCGATCCCTGGAAAAAGAGCCTGCGAAAACGCATGGCTTCTCACCCGCGCTACTATCTTTTTGATACGGGTGTAACCAATGCCGTCAATCGCAGGTTGGCGGCTCCGGTCGATCCGGTGATGCGTGAAAGATTGTTCGAGCAGATGATCATTTTGGAGACGTACCGTATGCTCAATTACCGTCGCAGCGAATCATCGATGTATTATTGGAGAACTTCAAACGGCGCGGAGGTTGATGTAGTGATTGAAAAACACGGCGAATGTATCGCAGCCTTTGAGATCAAACCGACTTCACGGGTAGCAGGCGCCGATTGCTCGGGATTGCGTTCATTTGCGCAGGACTACCCTGAAGCGTCCTTCAATATTGTTTGTCCGGCGCGCAACACATTCACTATCGGCAACGTACAGGTACTCCCATGGCAGGAATATCTCAGCATGCTTGACCGGTGGCTGTAATGACCGACGGAAATCTTGATTCTTTTGCCTTGCGGGAAGTAAGATACACGCGCCGCTCTTCAGGAGCAAGCCGGCCTTCACCCGATTGGTCCTCTTGACGTCCCGTGCCCATCGACAGCGAGTTCCGCATCAAGCCTTCCCCACCGATTGTGCCGAACTGCGCCACGTTCCGGGCCCACCGGTTGCCGGGCCTCCGCCGACGGCGAACTATTTTCTGATACCCCGGCAACCAGTCGCCTTCGCGTTTTGTCGTACCGAAACATCACGAGAATCACAGGGGAACGCACATGGTACAACCGACCACGCTCTACGTCTCCACCGAGGGCTCCGACGAGTTCAGCGGCGCGATGCCGCGGGTCGACACGCAGCGCACCGACGGCCCCCTGGCCTCGCTGAAAGGCGCGCGCGACCGGCTGCGGGCGCTGCGCGCCGACGGCGCCCTGGGCGGACCGGCCGAAGTTGTTATCGCCGGAGGGACCTATCTCCTGACCGAAACACTCCGGTTCGAACAACGCGATCTCGGTGATGCCGGCACTCCCGTCGTATTCCGGGGCGCCGACAACGAAGAAGTGACCCTGACCGGCGCTGTGGAACTCACCGGATTCCAACCCTCCGCGCGGGAAGGAATCTTCGAGTTGGATCTGGCGAAAGCCGGGTACCGGGGACTGCGGTTCAACCAGCTCTATTTCAACGGCGCCGCGCAAACCCTTGCCCGCTACCCCTCGTTCGACCCGGAGAACCCGCGGCTGGGCGGGTATCTGTACCGCGAAGGACGTCTCGGCGCGGGACATTTCCAGAAAAAGGGCAAGGGGCAGGCCGACCGTTTTGTCTGTCCCGATGGCCGGCCCGAGCGGTGGGGTCGTATCGACGAAGTGCAACTGTGCGTATTCCCTCGATTCAACTGGAAATTCGATACCCGCCGGCTGAAAGGCTTTGACCCGCACACCCGCGAGGTGACGTTGGCCGAGCCGTGCACGTTCGATATCTATCCCGGCGATCGGTTTTTCTTTCAGAACATCCGCGAAGAGCTTACCGAGCCGGGTGAGTGGTATTTTGACGGCCCCGGCGAGAAGCTGTATTTCTACCCTCCGTCACCTCTGGACCGGAGTGTGGTGCAGGTGCCCGTTGTCTCGACCCTCCTTTCACTTGAAGGAACGGTCCCGGATCTTCCGACGCGCAGAGCGCCGCGGTCGCTGGACGGCCATTACGGCCGCGGATACCTCATGTTCAGCAACCTCCGTCTGGAGGGCTGCACCGGCGACGCGGTCCGGATGGAGCACGTGCGCTCGTGTTCCCTGGTGAAATCCTCCGTGCGCGCGACCGGCGGCGACGGGGTCGTGATTCGCGACGGACTCGCCTGCGAGGTAGTCGGGTGCGATATCGCCGACACGGGCGGCAAAGGCCTCGATATTTCGGGAGGCATTTCGTGCCCGTTCACCGGCTCCTGGACCTCGTGCGAGCATCGCATCGAAAACAATCATATCCATCACCCCGGGCGCATCGCCCGCGACGCGGCGGCGCTCTTCGCCGGGGGTGTCGGCGTGCTGATCCGTCACAACCTCATCCACGATTCGCCACGAACAGGCATATTCTTCCGCGGCAACGACCACCGTATCGAGTTCAATCGCGTGCACCGCGTGATGCTGGAGACCGACGACGGTTCCGCTATCGGGTCCAACACGCGCGATTTCACCATGCGCGGAAGCAAAATCCGTTACAACCACCTATCGGGTATCACGGGCATTGCGCGCGATCCGGACGCCGACCGTTGGGACTTCCCACGCGGCGAGTATATCTGGGGGGTGTTCCTCGATGATTTCACCAGCGGTACGGAAGTCAGCCACAATCTCCTGGAGGGCCCGTTCACCGCGGGGATCAGCGTGCACGCCGGGTGCGACAACGTGCTGGAGAACAACATCCTGATTGTCCCCGAGGGTCAGGCATTCCGGCACGAAGACCAGGGGCGGTTCTGGCGGGAGCTGCTCTTTGTGGGCACGCACCAAAACACGCAGATCAACAATACGATTCGCCGGAATATTCTCGTACTGGGCGAGAAAGCATGCGTCTACTTCTTCGGCTTCCGTCCCCTCGTACCGCACTGGCCTTCGGCCGCGGGTGAAACGGCCCTGGAGGGCGACGGAGCCCCGCGGATCCCGGACGTGCTCTCGCATGAGGGCACGCAACGACGGTCGCGGGAAGTGCTCGGAGAAGAGATCGACTTCCAGCACCTGTTCGGCTGCCACAGCTCCGAGGGGTACCGTCGTATCCACGCCGTCACCCACGCTTACCGTGTGCTCGAAAGTTCCGGGGAGCAGATCCTGCGATGGCCCCTGGCCCTTGAGAAAGGCGGCGTGGTCTGGCTCAACGGCCGGGAGGTTTTCAACTCCCTTGACGGACGGTACGACGAACTCTCGCCGTCGGCCGCCTGCCCGCTCGATCTCCACCTTCGCAAAGGCACCAACACGGTCGCCGTACGCTGCCAGAGCGGCTACGTGCACTGGCGGCTGACCGGCTACGTGCCGGTCGGTGAAGGAGCGTTCCGATGGGCGGGCCCGTGGATTGTGTTCGATCCGGTGTACTACGACGTGCCCATGGACGATGAATGGACCGAAGGGATGCAACCGAAGTACTTCCCCGCTGTCCAGGAGGCCATGGGCCGCTGCCGCAGCAACTTCAACCTGATCCACTGCGACGGAGACAACCCTCCGATTGTATACAACTGGAAGCACCGGATGAGCTTCTCCGGATGGCGGGCCATGGGCTTCGATCCGGACAGTATCACGGCCGATCCGCGGTTCGCCGATGCGTCAAGCGGAGACTACCGGTTCGGACGGGAGAGCCCGGCGTGGAAGCTGGGTATCACCCCGCTTCCGCTTGAGCGTGTGGGGCTCTACGATGATCCCCGGCGTTTCACTCCACCCTCCGATGACTGGTACGCGGAACAGGGGCCGCGCCGCTGCTGAAGCGCGAGGTCATATCAGGGGTTTTTTGCGGGCAGGGAGTACCTCACGATCAACACTCCGCGAGGCAGTCGGCGACCCGCCGCATGACTCCCGGCCGGAGCGCCCTCCGGCATGGCCTCGCGGCGAAAAACAAGCCGCCCGTCGATCGCATACACTTCGCAGGCCGCTCCGGCTGCGTGTGCGGGCAGGGTATGGACGTTTCGAGCGCCCAGGGTGACCACTCGGGAATGCCGCCGAAGCCCGGCATGAGGGCGACGGACCGCTCGGTCAACCACCGGAATGTCGGGATCGGCATACCCCACGTAAAGCGGCATCATGGAGCCGTCCTGTATGCTGTCGGCCGAGGAATTCAGATGAAGGTAGGCCGAGTCCTTGTAGAGCGTATCCGTGACGCCGTCGCGTGTCTCGACAACCGGGTATCTGGTCGGCACGCCGCTGCCCTGCCAGCCGCCGGGTGTTGTGGTGTCCATGACGATCTCCGACACCACCGCCGCGACATTTGACTGCTCGTTGATAATCAACGGGATGGTATCGTTGGGCTCCGTGTTCTGGTAGCAGAACATGCCGAGAATCTCGGAGTTGCTCAAGTTCTTTGCATGAAGCTTGACGGCGTCGCGCTCGGCCTTATACCCCAGCACCCACAACGTCCCTCCGTCGTTCATGATATTGTACCCGCCTTCTCGATACCTGTTTTCGATATTCCACTGACGGGCCCATACCTTTGCCGCGGGGCCAATGTAACACGCGCCGTGAACGATATCCTCGAAGAATACCTCGCCCTGCATCACGAAGATTTGGCCCAGATCCATTTCACGCAGGACGAACTGCCGATTACCGGTAATTACAACCTTGCTCTCGCCCGCCTGCCAGCCCACGAAGATGCGTTCTATCACCACGGCCGGATGGTCACCGTCGGCCAGGTGAAACAGCGTATCCGAACCGGCTTTCCAGTCCAGCATGGCCTCGCAGCCGATCAGATGCCGCACGGCGCCGTCAAGCGTCAGGCTCCCGTGGATACGGTACCATCCGTTGGGGATATAGACCGTGGTCGAACCGGCATCCAGCGCCTGACGAAAGGCCTCGGTATCGTCGATCTGATCGTCGGGCACGGCCCCGAAATCCAGAGGACTGACCCAGGAACCGGTATCGTCCCAGAGGACCTCGGGCGTGGGCTTGATCTCCAGCCCCATGCTTCGCTTGAGCATCGGCTCGGTGGGAAACACACTCAGCACATCGTGACTCACAAACTCAGCGATCGAGTCGCCGGTGAAATTCTTCCCATGCCCGACATTGTTTTCCACACCGAGGCCGTATCCGGAGATTCGGATACCACGCGCAAAGAGCGCTCCCCGGTCAATAATGATTGCGGGAACCGAAGCGGCTTCGCCCGTGCCCTCGAAGAGCCCGTCGACCAGCGTCACCACCCCTTCACTGTCGGCGTTAAAAACCACCGGCACAGCGTTGCGGCTGACAAGGTTGTGAAAGCTGAGAGTCTGCTCCACGTTGAAAACACCGTATCGCTTCTGCTCCCGAAGGGTGATATTCTCGAACGTCATGCTCATGTGCTCGCCGTCGGTCCAGATACCGTAGTTGAAGCCGGTGATCGAGACATTCTTGATGAGCAGCGGGCCGTTGTCCACCTGCTCGGCCATCTCGATCCCGGCCACGCCGGTCCGGTCCTCCGACACGATCGAAACATCGCGGATACACCCGGTGTTGTTGGCGAAAAAATGGATACCGATTGCTCCGGGATTGCCCGAGCCGGTGTTCACGGTGAGGTTTCGAACGGCATTGCGGAATCGTTGTGCCGGCGCCCTTCCGGTCCAGACCACCGGTTTGTGCGCCGCGGTATCGGCATAGCCGAGACAATTGTCGGCCAGCCTGACAATCGTACTGTCACGGCTCTGCCCCTGCAGGATGGTCCATTTCCAGTCGTCCCCGGACCCATCGCCCCCCCTGGACCATCGAATGGTATCCCGGACCAGGTAGGTGCCGTTGGGAAGATAGATGATCTTGTTCTTCGCGGGGTAGTCGTCCATTGCCTGGTTGATCGCGGCGGATACGTCCACGGACCCGTCGTTTGCGGCCAGATACGGGGCCTTTGTCACGTCGATCACGCCGGCATCGCCGGGGAAGACGATATTCTCGGCGAGGGCTCTGCTCGCTCCCGCGTAAAGAAGCGAAACGACACAGCACAGGGTTGCGAACACGGGAAGACCGCTTTTCATATCGGATAGCCTCTGGTTTGAGTGCCGGAACTTCCCCCAAAAATAAGTGTCGTTACACAAAGGACTCAATTGCAATCGCCGAAACAGAGCAGAGCCGCGGCATTCAAGGGGTTCGGGGGAAGGCGCACAGCAGCCAAACCGTCGTTCTTAGCGGGGACGGAGGCAACTTATTAACTTAAGGAATTGCCCTCCAGGGTTACGACTCGACCACGACCTCCGCGAGGCCTCATCGGTTTCTCAAAACCGTAAGGGTCCGATTTTCTTCCTGAACTGCACAGATTAGCCAGTGTCCACAAGGCGATCGAGGCGGGTGCGTCTTGCAATTCGATGCAACGACAATTCGGGACCTGCCGGCTTCCCGGGCTTCAACCGGGTTCACGCTCAGTGCCTCACCAAATTGATGTCCGGGAGCCCTGATTGAACGCGTCGAAGTGGGGCTTGGCTGTGGGCAATCACCGAATTCCTATCCGCAATGCGGTGTGAGCGGAACTGCGAAGGCATAACTTAATAAATTGCCTCCGTCTCCAGGCACGTGCAGCCCGCTGCCGGCGCAAGGAATTCTCATCGGAACACCCGTAATTCCTTCGACCTCGCAACCGTTTTCCTGCGGAAAAACCCTTTTCAGAGCAGAATTCCCCAATTCAAACCCATCTCACACAACCGGCAAAAAAATCGGGCCAAAAATGCCTTTTTTTTCGAAAACTTTTCGTTATATTTCACTGCGTATGGGGAAGGTTATAGGAACGGCCTAAGAACAAAGCGGGATCAGGGCGGGGATCAACGGCGTGTGTCCGCGGCACGGCCGCCGACCCCGCCCCCTTGTTGGTACCGAACATGCCGGAGACGACCGACGTGGGAGTCAACGGGAGAGGGCTGGAAGTGGAAGCAACCGACAGGAGGCAGCCAAACCCGCCTGCCGCTGAGCGGATGCTGTTTATCCGTACAAACGCCGCAACCGAAGCGCGGATTCCGGAAGGGTGTAAACACGGGGTCGGACCAAAGCCAACGTGTTTCATTTCAATGCTTTTCTTCCACCATCACGCCCGACCTGAATCGCTTAAGCCGGCCCTCAATTGCCGGCATTCCGTTCAACAAAGCACATCGATCAGTGGGCCGCAAAACCACCAGAACCGTGCGATTCCCCGGACTTTCGAGACAGAGTGATGAAGCTCCGGCCCTCTCTCGGGCTCGGACTCCGCTCGCCGCTCGCCGACAATGTTTGATTCTTTGAGTGCGACGGAGGTGCTCTCCTGCGCCGTGATTGAAGCGCACCGCTCTTAATCCCGCAATAACAAGCCACAAGAATCGGCCGATACCTTATGCGGCTCTGCGCTTTGGGGCAGGTTTGGGACCGAGCCGAACCACCCTTTCGGCTCGCTTTTTCTGTTCCTCGTACACATGCTGGAGATATTTTTCCTGATTGTTATCGAATTCGGCTTCAATTTCACGGCGAAACGAGCGAATTTCTTCAACAACAACGTCTCTCATTGAAACACCTCCATGAGTTCTTCCGGCGTACAAATCAT
>CAZNDN010000151.1:0-9161 GCA_964571815.1 uncultured Fibrobacterota bacterium
GCGGCCGGCATCTGTGGTCTCTCCCGCTCCGCGGGACTCCGGCGAAGCCGGCTTGGTCTCCATGTACATCCAACCCGTTCCCAACGGAAAATCTCCGCCGTGTATTCTTCTCAGACAGGACCACCGGGTGGGCAAGCGCGCGGTCAAGAAAACATTGGCCACCGTCAGAAGGCGGCGTAATCGAACGTTTGCATCTTCCTTGGCACGGGAGTGTGCACTGGGCGAGCTTGACGAAGACGACCTGTACATTGCTATGGACCGGCTGCTGCAGCGGCAGAGCGCTCTTGAGGAGAGAATCGCGGCTCGTCATCTCCGGCAAGGGACATCGGTGCTCTATGACCACACATCCGCGTGGTATGAAGGGACTACCTGTGCATTGGCCAAGCGGGGCCATTCACGTGACCGGGAACGGGGAAACCACCAGATCGAGGTCGGCAAGAGCTTTCTTCCACTACGAAAAAGCGCATGCACTGAGCCCTTCGACACGCTCAGGATGCACCTGGTGAAGTGTGGTGTACTGCGTTTGTCGAAATGGAAAAGATGCATTGAGCGACGCTATACGTACGGAACGCCACGCGGGCGCTTTCTGCCTTGCGCGAGTGGCGTACGAAAGGTATACTTAGTTTTGTACACCACCACGTACACGGGGTTGAGATGCACTGTACCATGATGGCGGCATGGGCGCCCTCTTTCGACGGCGGGCCGTGATGGATACCACACCGAGACGAGAGGGATATGTGAACACCTTGGAGAATGATGAGTCCCGGGCGATGGAACGTGGAGTGGTGTCTCGATGCGGAAAGGCCGCGGTTCTTCTGCTTTCGCATTCGGAAAGCAATCTTGCGCCCCTCCAGACGCTTCTTTCACGCGAGCCCGAAGGGTACAGTACGCGTCTGCTGCGCAATTCGGAGGAGGTGTACGATTCGGGGACTGCAGTCGCGGCAGGGCGACTGGTCCTCTGTGAGCCGGGGTTCGATGTGAGGTTGCTTGAAGCTGCTGCATGGACGATTGACGTAACGGAAGCGTTCGCACCGGTATACGTATTGCGCTGCTCCGACGATGCGGCCCGCCCACTGACAGGCTGCCCCGGTTTCCTCCGCGTCTGCGGCGTCGTCAACTACACGAAGGGGTGGAGCGACGCCTGGAAGCGTCTCAGCGGATTGTGGGCGGCGTGGCGCAGCCCGTTCCTGAGCTCTCGTATCGAGGACGTGTCGGTGAGTGATGTCCTGCAAATGGTGGGTGTTGGGGGATGGACCTGTGCGGTGCGAATCGACGGGGCCGCCGGCAGGCATGCCCTGGAGGAACGACGGGAGGCCACGCGCGGATGTCTGTACTTCTCGAAAGGTGTTCCGGAGTACGCCTGGTCTTCGGGTCATGCCGGGAGCGAAGCGGTCAAGGAGCTTCTCGCCGTCCGACATGGGGCCCTGCACGTGTTTCGACGAGCATGGGCGCCGCCGCTGTGCAACCTGAAAGCCACGGTCGAGGAATTGCTGCTTGCCCACGCCGTGGAACAAGATGAAAGCACGGCGGGTGTCGAAACAGACGCCGGGGTCGGTGTGAGGATTGGCTCGGTGCGTGAAGAGATGATCTCCGGTCGGAGAAATGATTTATCCCCGGATGAAGAAGAACTATCTTGTGGGATGAGCCGGGCTGAGCACGGAAACGGCGACAATTCGCCGGATGCGGCCGTTCGGCCGCTGGACCAGTGGTGGAGAGCAGAGTCCCGTACCATTGGATCGGCGTTTCGCACCTGCACCGGGAAGCCTTTTCCTCTTCGCTGGATGAGTCACAGGGAGTTGATGAGGCTGATCACCGATCGAGAGCGCCGTCGTTTCATCTCGCTGGTGGGTGAACGGACGTTTCTTGAAAGGGTGATAGAGCATTGTGCCGGGGATGCGGACCGCAGCATGTTCGATACCGCCGCCGTACCCGTGCTCCGCGTAGGGCGATTTGACTCCGTGTGTCTGTATGTCGTGGGGCTCCTCGGCGAAAGCGAAGTCCCCGTGCTGCCCGAGTATTCGCCCTGTATTGCATACGCTCCCTCGGAGGAGGTTGCGGCAAAGATACGCAGGATGCGATATGCGCGTACCGTGCTGTTCATTCCTGCCGCCAATGCCCCGGCGGACGGCCCTGCAATCGAATCCGACAATACTCAGGTATGGCTCCGGTGTGCGTGGGATCTCGATGAAGAGCCCGATGGAATCGTGGCTGTGTTGGAGCGTGCCGTAGCTTTTTTCGGCGGGCAAACACGACGGACTACGTTGTGAAACGAGTTGATGAGAACCTTGCGGCCGTTGCGCAAAGCTCCATGGTGTCGGCGCAGGAACTCGGTCTTGCAGGCAGGGACGGTGCAGGTCGTGAACGCATCGCTTTTTTTCTGGACTCGGAGGACGGGCCGGTGCTTCACCATGAGCAGGAGGGCGCTGGGCAGATCAAGCCGCGGGCGGAAGCAACAAACTCGTCGGAACTCGATGAAGTTGTGACTATGGCCATGACCCCCCGGAGATGGGATTTCGTTGCACGTCGCATTATCAGGGGCATAGCATTCTACGCGGGCGTGATCTGTCGGCCGGGCGAGAACAGCTCGCGGCTTGACCGGCATCACCTTCTTGCCCTGCTTGATTGTTTCTCGATGAACTGCGATGGCGTTCTGCGGGATTTCGCCGACGGGCTTCAACGGAAGGCCGACGGCGGCGGTGAGGGGCGCCCATGGGGACACGAGGAGCGGGTACTGGAGAGGCTTGCATCGTTCTCGCATCGGGTCAACAACTGTGCGTTGCTTGATACCGACGGATTCGTGCTCCACGCTGTGGGGCAAGTGGGCGTCGGCGAGGAACAGGCCGCTCGCCTGGCGCTCTTGCTGGGTCGAGTGGACCGCAAGGTGAGAGGCGTCGAGGGAACAGGCGTAAAGTCGCTGGTGCTTTCGGAGGCGGGCTCCGCGCTGTTGATCGGGCGCATAGAATCGAAACCCCTGGCTCTGGCCGTGACGGTCACCGGCGAGGGGGCAGAGGGCGTCGCGGGATTGCTCTACCGCTACGCCGCAGGTGCGATTGGCGGCGGGGTGGAAGAGGGGGGCACAGCCGGCAGGCGTGTGTGGATAAAGGATTCATGGCTGGGTGCCCGCCGGCTGAGGGCATGCGGGCGTTTCGTCGCGGGAGAAGGCGCCACGGTGTTTCACGATCCGGCGTGCGCGGCATTGCTTCACTGCGATGTGGAAAGTCTGACATGGTACGATTGTCGATCGGCGCCCGTGCGGGCCGGTCTCAGGCCATGCAGGCTCTGTCATCCGTAGGCTCCGGCTTGCCGGAACGCCCGGCATCTTGTGGGGGAGTCATTTATACGATGGGCGGCGATTCCGAGATCCTGGATGCGGTTCTGAGGAGGGTGCCTCAGGTCGAGGCCGTGGTTCGTTTGTCGCGGGATGGACTTCTGCTGTCGCGTCATGCCCGGAACGCCGCTGCGATCGAGGAACTCTCGGTTGTGGGCGCAGACATCCTTCACGCCGTTCGTGAATCGGGCCTGACGCGGGATGAGGAAAAGCGGAGAGTGACGGTCGAGGCGGAGCACGGTACGATGTACCTGCGGGAAATGGGCGATCAGACCGTGATGCTGGTTCTGGTCGGCGGTACGGGAGGACGGTCGACAGTTGCATCGGAGATCGAACGGGCGTTCGCCGCAGCGGGTGAGAACACGCGGAAAACAGCCCAAGGGTGAGCCCATAAAATCTATGTTCCAAGGGGGTGTCTATGGCAAAGACCCTGAAAGACGCGTTGCGGGAGTATCTCAATATCGACGGTGTCAACGCGGTGGCTATCGTTGGGCGTGACGGGTTCGTGATTGACAGCGCCAGCACCGTCAAGCTCGACACCGATGCACTCGGTGCCGTGGTGGCCAGCGCGATCGGCGCCTCCGAGGCAATCGGCAGGGATTTCTCCATGGGAGACCTTCAGCAGTACCTCCTCGAATTCGCTAACGGCAAGGCGATAATTGCTGCCGCGGGTGATGGTATACTGGCGTTGATCACTGACCAGAATGCAGTCATCGGCAGTGTGCGGTATGCGGTCAAGCGCAGTCTTGACGGTCTTGTGAAGCTGCTTTGATACGGAGCAGCCCTGTTGTGCGGCCGGACGCGGGGTTAAGACGAGGGGAATTCGGTGGGTTCTCATGGAGAGCGTGAAGCAGTACAGCAGGCGGCTGGAGTCGCTGATCGAAGTGCGGGGTGTCCGGGGGGTGTATCTGGTTAGCCAAGACGGTTTCGCGGTTGCGGGCCTCGATCCCTGGCCGACCGACCCGGAAGCCGTGGCCGCCGCTTCGGCGGTAACGGCGGTTTCCTGCTCGGGGGTGGGCAGGAGTCTGGCACTGGGGGCGTTGAAGTTCATTCTGCTTGAGTATCGTCACGGGGCTATTGTGATAGCGCCGCGGGATGAAGGAATCTGGGTTGTTGTCGCCGACAGACACCTGGTGGTTGGAGAAATCCGGTTGCGATTGGGCGGCGATTGAGTCGGGCCGGTTGTCCGGTTCGGATCCCGGGTGAAGGATACAAGGCATCAACGGAAAGTGAGAAATGACTGGATGAGTACACAAATCGAGGAGCTGCAAAAGGTTTCATATTTCGTCGGCGCTCTGGCTTCGGCATGTGAGGCCAACCTCGGCAAGGGAAGCCATTCGATCTGTTCGCTGGCGGGAAAGAAATTCGGTCGCGAGGCCGCCCGGGGGTGCGGGAAGACCGACGATCCGTTCGGGGCTATCGAGATGCTTGGGAAGGCTCTCCGGAAACGCGGTATCGTGTGGGATTTCGAACCATTCGCAGGCGAAAACGCTTCGGCGGCCAGGGAGCAAGACGGAAAGAAGCGGATTCGCCTGGCGTTTCGGTCCTGCATGGTGCGCAACGCGCTTTTCAGGTATTCCCACGAACAGAAACAGTCGCTGTGTTACATGGCGCACGGGGTGTTCGCCGGCGCCATGGAGGAGATTCTGGCCGGTACCAAGGCCGAGCTGGAGATTGTCCACGCCGGGCCCAACGCATGTCTGAAGGAACTTGTGCTGGAGGAGAAATCATGAAAGCGACGGTATCCACGGAGTGGCTGTCGGGTTGTTCCGGCTGTCACGTGGCCATGGTAGACCTGCATGAAAAGTTGCTCAAACTGGTAGGTTCGGTGGAGTTCTTGCGGATACCGGTTCTGGTGGATCAGCGCGGATATCCTCAGGCGGACATCGGGATTGTCGAGGGCGCCGTGCGGAGCGCTGAAGACCGGGAGGCGCTGCTGAAAATGCGAGAGACCGTGCGGATTCTGATCGCGTTCGGAACGTGCGCTGTCTATGGGGGGCCCTCGGGAATCGGGTGGCTCTATGACGGCTGTTCCGTCCTGGGGCGTGCCTATGGTGCGGGCCCGACAAACGCGCCGGGAGAGGGACCCGATGCCGGCGTGCCGCAACTGGAGCAGAGCGTCGTACCGATTGATGAGGTGGTTAAGGTGGATATGTATCTTCCGGGATGTCCCCCGCACCCTTATTGGATAGCGGCTGCGATTTCTTCGGCGATCAACGGCGATACATCCGCCATCCATGAGAAGACGGTCTGCTCGCGATGCAAGCGTCGCATGCGCAAACGCGAGGGGGCACGTCTTCAACGGGGCGCGGTCTCGGCCGACGATCCCGAGATGTGTCTGCTGAGCCAGGGCGTTGTCTGCCTGGGCTCGGTGACCATGGAGCGATGTCTGGCGCAATGCCCCAACCGCGGGGTTGCCTGCAGCGGGTGCGCGGGACCGTCGGCGGATATCATCACCGAGCCTCATTACGATATTCGTACCTTGGTCTCCCGCCGCATGAGCATGCTGACGGGGATCGCCGAAGAAGAAATAAGGGAGTACATCGAAGAGGAAGCCCGTACGTTCTACGGCTATGCGATGGCGTCGCCGGTGATGTTTCGCAAGCCCACGGTGGAGCTGAGAGAATGGGCGATGCGAACAACCGAAGCAGTTGAGGCCGAGGGTTGAGCGACGGGACTCACACCAACCGGTAAGGAGCACCGAACGATATGGTCAAGACCGTGAATCTGGAACCCGTGACCAGGATAGAGGGACATGCGCGGATATCTCTGGATATGGATGACGGTGGGGGTGTGGAGGCGGGGCGCTTGCATGTGCTGGAAATACGAGGATTCGAGAAGTTGCTGGAGCGGATGGAGCTAACCAAAATGCCTACGGTGACGGCTCGTATCTGTGGGGTGTGCCCCGCCGCTCATCATTTGGCCTCGGTCACCGCAATCGAGAACGGGCTCGGTATACAGCCCCCCCCCCGAGCGGTGCTGTTGCGCAATCTCATGTACATGGGGCATGTGCTTCACTCTCACGCTCTCAGCACGTTCGTACTGGTCGGTCCCGACATCCTGTGCGGCATCAAGGGCGCCTCGGAGAAAAACATCTTTGCACTCTTGCGCAGCGAGCCGGAGCTGGCGAAGAAAGCCCTGCGTCTTCGCAGTATTGGCCAGCGTATCGTCGAGATTGTCGGGGGACGAGGTGTTCATCCGGTAAGCGGGGTCGCGGGCGGCGTTGCGGCGGCGCCCTCGGCGGAGGAGATAGCGAAGATGGCCGAGTGGGGTGACGAGGCTCTGGGCTTGCTCGAGGA
This sequence comes from uncultured Fibrobacterota bacterium, assembly GCA_964571815.1. Classification (GTDB taxonomy): domain Bacteria; phylum Fibrobacterota; class Chitinivibrionia; order Chitinivibrionales; family WJKA01; genus CAZNDN01. Next base: position 6,628 of record CAZNDN010000151.1, read on the forward strand.
GACTCGAGCGCCTCTGGTGAAGGCGTTGGAAGGGCTGGGAGAGCTCAGGGAGAATGCGTCGCTTGAGCCGTTCAGCCGGCTGGCCCTCAGCAATGACGGCGTCGTGGACTTTCTGCGGGGCACGGTGCGCGTGGCGGGTACGGACGGCACAGTGAAAGAGGAGTTTCCCGCGCAGGAGTATGCTTCCAGGCTGATTGAGCACGCTATGCCGGGTTCCTACATGAAATCGGTGCGGCTGCGGGGCGAGCCCGAGGAGCGCTTCTTTGTCGGCCCGCTGGCTCGACTGAGTGTCAACCAACGGTTTTCCTCTCCACGCGCAACCGAACTGCTTGAGGCGTTTGTCAAGGACGGCCTTCGCTGCTCCGCGGTGGACAATATACAGGCCCGCATGATCGAGATGGTTCACTGCGCCGAGAGAATCAAGCAGCTCTGTTCCGAGATTCCGGCCGACGGCGAGTTGCGCACCGAGGCCGCACCTCGCAAGGGCAGGTATGTCGGGGTCGTAGAAGCTCCGCGCGGAATCCTGGTGCATGACTACACGGCCGACGAGGACGGAAGGGTGGCCGAAGCGAACCTGATCGTGGCCACACAGAACAACTACGATGCAATCAACGCCGCGATCACGTCGCTTGCCCGCTACTATGTGCCGCAAGGTGATGATTCGCTGACGATGGGCGGGGCGGAGTTCGCACTGCGCTGTTTTGATCCGTGTCTGGCATGCGCCACGCATGTGGCCGGCCGTATGCCGCTGAAAGTGGAGTTCCGCCACAGGGGGAGGGTTTTGCGAACGATCACGAGGGGGAGCCAACCATGAGTAACCTTGAGATCCGGATTGACGACAAGGCCTGCGTGGGGTGCGGTCTGTGTGTGGATGTCTGTCCCACGGGAGTGATTCGGGGGCAGGAGCACAAGGATGTGCCGATGGTGGACAAGGCGGCGGAGTGTTTCGGGTGTCTCTCTTGCACGGAGATCTGTCCGGCCACAGCGATTGCTCACGATGGTGTCGAGCTGTCCCAGAGTTACTATCATGATTCCCGGAACCTTGCCATGGCGGCTGCCATGGGCTCACCCCCGCGGGCGTTCAATGCTCCGTGCGACGACGCGGCAGTGGGAAATGCCGTGGTGGACCTCGGCGTCCGGCTCCTATCGGTGGCGGCGGTTCTGAAACAGACCCTGGGCAGCAGCCTCCCGGCGGTCGGCACCATGGCGGGAAGGACCCTCGCCTCTCAGCTTCCGCGATACCAGCCCCCGCGGTGCTTCGACGAAGCTTTGCGCTTGACGGAACGGACCCTTGCTCCCGCCTGGGATATCAGGTTGCAACCGGAGGGTGAGGATCTTCTGCGCGTAAGCGTCGGTGCCTGCTTCGTGCGCCGGCTTTGCCGCCGGGAGAGTATTGCCCTTGGTGGTGATCTTTGCACACTTTTTTACAACTATCTGGCCGGCTACCTGAGCAGGATCGCCGGCATTCGTCCCCGACTTACCAAATCGGAACCGGGCGAGAGCGGATGCTCCTACGATGTCAAGGTCTATCGCAGCGGCTCCTGAGACCGTGGCCGCCACGGCGGTGGTGGGTGTCGGAAACACCCTGGCGGGTGACGACGGGGCAGGGATTGTGGCCGTGGAGCGACTTCGCGCCCGGATCGGGGATACCGCGGGGGTGCGGTTTTTCACCCTGGAGAGAGACGTGTACGAAATCGCCGACCTGCTGGATCGGGCCGAGGAATTCGTGTTTGTTGATGCCTGCGTGGGGGATGCTCCCGGCAGGATTGTGGCTCGGGGTACGGCCGAGCCGATGATCGTCGGATCGCTGCACCACACCGACATCGGAGCGGTCATGCACGCACTCGCCGCGTTGAAACTTGTTGATCCCTTCCCTTCCTGGGAGCTATGGGGCGTGGAAGTGACGCCTCCGCTGACTCTCGGCGAAGGACTTTCGCGGCACGTTGACAAGGGCGTTACACGCCTGGTGGAGATGCTTGCCGAGAAGATCACTACCGCAGCCCCCCGCGGCGCCTCCGCGGACAGTGGCCGTTGAGGCGCAACGTGTAGGCTTATTCTCCCAGCACGGCAAGGGCGTGTTCGGTCGTCTCAAATATCGGGAGGGCCTTTTCCAGTTTCATGAACCTGAAGAGTTTCATGAGCTGCACGGCAGGTTCGAGCACGGCGATGCGCCGATTCTGACGGTGAAACTTCCGCAGGTAGGCGACCAGTTCACCCAGGCCGGTTGAGTCGATATAGTCGACCATGGAAAAATCCAGAAGCACAACCGAACAGCCGTCGGCCTTGAGGAGGCGTTCCAGATAGTCGGAGAACTCCCGTCCCGATGTGCTCAATTTGATGGTTCCCTTGACTTTGACAAGGGCAACCGATCCTGATCTGCTCTGTTCGATTTCCATGAGTCTGCCCGCTCTTGCACCGACGCCACGCTTCCTTTCAGTATAACGTCCCTTTCCGAAACTGTCAAGTATCACAGGGGGATGGCAGCGGTGAGGAATACCCTGCGGGGCTCGGGGAGTTAGCCGAGGAGGTGCGGG
>CAZNDN010000152.1:0-9152 GCA_964571815.1 uncultured Fibrobacterota bacterium
CAACCCGCTGGACAACAGCGCCGTGCATCCGGAACGCTACCAACTGGTGGAGCGTATCGCCCGCGATGTGTCACGGGAGATAGGGAGCCTGATCGCCAACGGCCCGGTCCTCGATTCCCTCGACCTCCGGAGCTTTGTCGGCGACGAAGTGGGGCTGCCAACGTTGCGGGATATTGTCGACGAACTCCGCAAGCCCGGCCGCGACCCTCGTGCCGCATTCTCCTACGCACGGTTCGACGATCGTATCAGGGAGATCTCCGACCTGAAACCGGGGATGAGTCTTGAAGGGGTGGTGACCAATGTCACCAATTTCGGCGCGTTCGTGGATATCGGCGTGCACCAGGACGGCCTGGTGCATATTTCGGAGATGGCCGACCGGTTCGTCAAAGACCCCCGCGCCGAAGTGCGCGTGGGACAGGCCGTCAAGGTGCGGGTGATGAGTGTTGAGGAGGAGCGCAAGAGGATCGGGTTGTCGATGAAGCAGGCGTGATTGCGCGGCGGTTGCTCAACCAGGCGAATGTATCGCCTGTGATTCCGGCGGTTTCGACCTCCGAAAGCGACTGTATATTTGACTTAATGTCAGAAATGACATATACTTCATATATGAGTCCGAATGACAAACCACTTATATGGCTGAGCGGAGAGGTGAAGTCTCCTCCATTCTCGAAAGGGGGAAGAATTGCGGCGGGTTTTCTTCTTCGCCTGCTTCAAAAGGGGCAGAAACTCGGGCTGCCTCACTCCAGGCCAATGCCCGACATCGGCAGCAGGTGCTGCGAGTTGAGAATCAAGGACGGAAATGCCGAGTGGAGGATAATGTATCGACTGGACCCGGATGCCGTCCTGATCCTCGAGGTATTCAAGAAAAAGACCCGGTCAACGCCGGATAGAATGATTGATGTTTGCAGGAAACGCTGCAGGGAGTATGATTCGGTATGAGACGGAAAAAAGCGGATGAACTGAGGAAGCGGGGATGGAAGATCGGCTCCGCCGGTGATTTCCTGAAGCTGTCCAGGGAGGAACAGGCCTACATCGAGATCAAGATTGCACTTGTTCAGAAACTCCGCGCCAAGCGAAAGGGCAGGCATCTCACCCAGAAGCAGTTGGCCGATCTTGTCCATTCGAGCCAGTCGCGTGTTGCGAAGATGGAGAATGACGATCCCACGGTGTCTATTGACCTGCTGTTGAAATCGCTGCTGGCTCTGGGGACTTCCCCGGATGAAGTGGCGCAGACGATTTCATTCAGTAAGGCCGCGTAGACGGCGCAGAGGAGATGGAATACTCGCGGAAGCTGCTTGCGAAATGGACAATTGCGGTTGTGGTCCGCAAAGATCGAACAGGCACCGGGGAGGTATCATCGATGATGGCGGCGGCGCCTGCAGTTGGCACAGACACTTTCACGTAAGGAGAACAGTTAATGGTCCTTTCGATCGTCGCGTTTCTGGTAGTGTTTTCGATTGTTGTTGTGGTTCATGAGCTGGGCCATTTCATTGCGGCACGCAAACTGGGGGTGGATGTACGTGAGTTTTCAATCGGTTTTCCCTTGAGCCCCCGGCTGTGCACGCTGTTTCGTCACCGGGAGACGGAGTTTACCCTGCGCCTGCTTCCACTGGGAGGATTTGTGGGCTTTGCAGATACGGGGGCGCTCGACGGACGCGGGCCGCGGGCCCCGTCACGGCCGGCACGAGCCGTGATCATGGCCGCGGGAGCGGCGTGCAATATCGCTTTCGCCGGAGTGGTATTCTTCGTTTTTTTCTTGATCAGTGCGGGTTTTCAGCCCGTTGAGGCCCTGGTCACGAGCCTGCACCTGCTTGGTGACGTGACTCTGCGAACGGTGCTCCTGCCCCTGTCTGTTCTCAGCGGGCAGGGCGGTCTGGGCAATGTGGTCGGGCCGGTGGGAATAGCCTCCATGGCCGGAAAGGCTGCCGGGCAGGGTATCATGAGTCTGTGGTTTTTCGGCGGGTCCCTGAGTATCAGTCTGGGAATCGTCAACCTGTTTCCACTGCCCGCACTCGACGGCGGACGGCTGGCCATGCTTGCCGTGGAAACGGTGCTCGGGAAGCAACCGAGTCCGAAAGTGCAGCAACTGATCACCGCTGCCGGGCTGGTTCTTTTCCTGGTCCTTTCCCTGGCCGTCACCGTCAAGGATATCGTTACTATTGCCGCGTAAGGTTTCGCGTAAAGGCGAGCCCGTGTACGATATGCTGTTCTTCGTTCCTGCACGCCGAAACGGGGCTGTTCTGCACACGTTCGATCGGAAGCTTCACATAGATTCCCGTCTCACGGGGCAGCAGGGTATTCTGAGCAATGGCGCCGATACACAGCCACGAACAAATCGACCGGCGGAGTCTCTTCCTCGCGCGTGAGGTTGCGCGAGTCATCGATGCGGACCCCGACCGCCGCGGGCTCGCGAAGGCGCGGGACGTATGCAACAGGTGGCTTTCTTTCCGGTCCGACCCGGTGCTGCATGAATGGAAGGCGACTCTGGACAAGCCGTGGGAAGAGGTGAGAGCGGTCCTGCTGGATCCCGGAGAAGAGGGGAGGCGGCTCAGGCAGAGCACTCCCTTCTGCGGCATCATCCCGCCCCGCAGGCGATGGGAGCTTTTCAAGGAGTTCAAGGCCCATGCGGCGACATGAGTTGGAGCACATTCTGCGTGCCGCCGGGTCGATTGCCGGTGTACGGTCGTTTTACGTGGTAGGAAGCCAGGCCATTCTGGCTTCCGCGGTTCCTCTCCCGCCCCTTCAGGGCCCGGGTTACAGGTGCGAACCGCCGTCCTTTCACAGATTAACCGGCTGTACAACCCGTTCCCCCGCAAACGCCCGGCGGGCGAGGCCGAAGAAGAGTGCTCCGGTGACGGCGAGGCCGAGAGCGAGCATTCCGGCGCCGGCGCCCGCGGCCGCGCCCACACCCAGGGCGGCGGAAACGATGATAAGGTTGACAAAATGAAGAAGGCGCGGGTTGGTCAGGCGCACCGAGAGCCAGGCTGCCGACGATGCGTTCATGAAGGTGGCGGCGGCAAACAGCAGGGGGCCGGCAAAATCCGCACCCGCAACTCCGGTGCCCGCCAGGGCCCAGCCCGTGGATATGGTAAAAGGAACCATCCCGATCAGAAGAGAGATGAGTACCACGAAAAGCACCTTCCCGGCAAGGATCGCTCCCCGTGACAGCCCGCAGGTCAGCAGAATCTCCAGCGAGCCGTTCACGCGCTCGGCTACGAATACCGTGTTGGAAGAGGAACCCGTTATGATCAGCGAGAAGAAAACCCACCACACGACTGTTTGTGTCTGACGGTCCAGTTCGCGGTTGGAGACAAATACCAGGGCATACACAAGCGCCATCAGTGCATACACCGCGAATACGCCCTTGTGACTTCCCGTGAAGTTTTTCCACTCCTTGCGGCAGACAATTCGTATCTGCTCGATCATTTCATCAGGCTCCGTCCCAGGTCTTCGCGCAACGAACTCTTCCGTGCATACAACTCGTGCACGTCACAGCCGCCGCCAACAAGCCGCGACACCAGCAGCGGCGCCTGCTTCTCGGGGTTGTCAAAACGAATCTTCCATCCGTCGCCGTCGGCCTCGGCTTCATCCACACACTCCCGAATGATACGCTCGGCATTCTCGCCCTGAACCCGCAGAAACCAGGTGTCCGCTTCGGCCCGTGAAACCGGATGAAGCCTGCCGCCTCTGAGTACCTCGATCCTGTCGCAAAGTTCTTCGACCGACTCCAGCGCATGCGAACTGATAATGATTGTCGTCCCACGCGCGCGCGCATCGCGCACCAGTCCGGCGAAATGCCGGTAGGCATCGAGGTCCAGCGCCACCAGCGGCTCATCCAGCACGCACACCCGCGGGTTGCCCAGGAACGCACGCCATACTGCGCACTGCATCCGTTCGCCGCGTGAGAGGAACTTGACCCGGCGGGTCGCCTCCGGAACCATCACGGGCCTGTCGTCGACGGACTCCCGCTTCTGCAGGCCCTTGGCCGCCCTGAACAGACGCATATTCTCCCCGACCGTCAGGTTCCCCTGGAACCCGTCGTGCTCCAGGATTACCCCCATCCGCCGGTAGAGGCCGGACTGGTGCCTCCAGGGATCGTCGCCAAGTACCGACACACTGCCCCCGTCGGGCTTCAGCAGGCCCAGAAGCAGCCGCAGAAGCGTGGTCTTTCCCGCGCCGTTCAGACCGACCAGGCCCAGGACCGTACCTTCAGGCACGGCCAGCGAGATACCGTCGAGGACCGGCTCAGCCCCGAATCCTTTTGTCAGTCCCGAAATCTCGATCGGTTGCATGAAAGGCGCCGTGGTTGTGACAATTGCGTTATGCCCGGGGGAGGGATGCATTGCGTTGTGCATTCCCGCCCGGAGCCGGGAGGACCTGCATGGTGCAAAAAATGGCTTTTTCCCCCGTACTTGCGCCACAGTTTGCTGATGTCGATGGTGAGCGCCGGGCAGATGAGTGTATTTTCCAGAGACGGAGGAGAGGGTATGAAGATAGTCGTTGCCGAGACGGCCGGATTCTGCATGGGCGTGAAGCGCGCGGTGGATATGGCAATTGATCTGTCCAGAAGCCCGCGGGGAAAAAGCTATACGCTCGGGCCGGTCATTCATAACCGGCATACGGTCGAGATGCTCAGCGAGCGGGGCGTCGTGGTTTCAAAGGGGTTGCCCGATGATCCCGCCGCTACAGTGCTGGTCCGTGCCCACGGTATTCCCCCGGCCCTTGAGCAGGAGGCTGTCCGGCGCGGGCATACCATCCTCGATGGGACCTGCCCGAAAGTCAAAACCGTACACCGGGTCATATCCAAGTATCGAGATCTCGGCTATGAGATCGTGATCGCCGGCGACAAGGGACATGCCGAAGTAGTGGGACTGATGGGCGTTGCCGGTGAAGCCGGTATGCTGGTGAGTTCTCCCGATGATGCAGGGGAGCTGCCGTCGTGTGCGAAGGTGTGCCTGGTGTCCCAGACAACCTTCGACAAGAGGGTCTTCGAGCGGATTGCCGATGCGGTGCGGAGACGGTATGCAGGCTCGGAAGTAGTCGTGAAGAAGACGATTTGTGCCGCAACCGACCGAAGACAGGGAGAGACGCGCGAGATGGCGGCGCGGGTCGATGCGATGATCGTTGTCGGCGGGAAGCACAGTGCCAATACCCGGCGGCTGGCGGCCATCGCACGCGACAGCTCAACCCCGACGCAGCATGTCGAGTCCGAAACCGACATCGATCTGGATGCCCTGGCCGGGTGCGAGACGATCGGCGTGACCGCCGGGGCCTCCACACCCAACTGGATGATCAAGCGCGTGGTCGATCATCTTCGGCTGGGCGTACCGAGCCGGAAGCGTTCCCCGCGTGAGGTGCTTCACAAGCTGCTCGATGTTCCGGCGTACCTCAACGTCTTCAGCGCCCTCGGCGCCTCGGCGGCATACTATGCCTCCTGCGTGCTCCAGGACATTACTCCCTCGACCCGCATGTATTATGCCGGCGCAGCGGTCTGCTTTCTATACTTCTTCAGTATGCACCTGTGGAACAGTCTGGCCAGTATCGAAATGACGTCCCATCTGGGGCTCGGCCGGTACCGCTTTTACAACCGTTTCCGAAAGCTTCTGCTGAGCCTTGCCGGCATCAGCATGGTGGCGCTGCTGAGCCTGAGCCTGCTCGCTTCGACGCTTCTGTTCTACCTGATGCTGTTTGCCGTCGTCGTGGGGCTGATCTATCACGTCACGATCGTGCCCCCGTTTTTCAGGAGCATTGTCGCCTACCGCAATCTCAAGGATATCCCGACCTCGCGGGACCTGTTCGTGTCGCTTGCCTGGTGCGTCGTGATCACACTTGTTCCGCACACGCTTGTCCCGGAGACGACTTTCACGCGCGACTTCATTTTCGTGATGCTCTGGATATTCCTGCTCGCCTACCTGCGATCGGTAATCCTGGATTTGCGCGACATCGAGGGAGACCGGATCATGGGACGCGAGACCCTGGTGACGATTATCGGGGAGCAGAGAGTGCGCAAGGCGATGCAGGCGGTAATCGTGGTAGCGGCGGCCCTGCTGTGCGGGTACGCGGCGCTGGTGCTGGTGATTCGCTCCGAAGCCTTTTTCCGGACCGAAATACGCTACCTGCTGCAACTCCCGGCGGTCTTCTACATGTTCTGGTTCATACGGTGGAACGCCCGCCTTCGCCTGGAGCGCCCGGCCCTGTTCAACCTGCTGGCCGACACCCAGTTCTTCCTCTGCAGCGGGGGGGCCTGGCTGGCGACACGGATCGCGCCGTAGCCGTCATTCCTTCCCGTCGGCATTGCATCCCCCGCTTCCGACAAGGGCCCGGCGCACCAGGCCCGCGGATATTTGTTCCTGCGCACCGGTTCACAGGAAAAGACTCGTTCCGAGGAGGGTGCGGACGGCGTGCGTGTGGACCGACGAAGGAGGGGCCGTGGCGAACGCGGAGATGCGGCCCGGTATGTCGTCGACCAGCTACCTCACGAGAACAGTGAGACTATCTCTTCACGGTCGAGGCGCTTGATGTCGTTGGGTGAGTCGACCGGCAAGGTGCCGTCGGCGAGCGTGCGCTTGCGCCGGATGATTTCGTGAATGTGCTCTTCGATCGTGTTCTCGGTCATCAGCTTGTACACAAGCACACCGCGCGATTGGCCGATCCGGTGCACACGATCGGTAGCCTGGTCTTCGATGGAAGCGGTCCACCAGCGGTCGTAGTGGATGACCACCGAGCCGGCGGTGAGGTCGATTCCGGTTCCTCCCGCCTTGAGGGTCCCGATAAAAACGCGACGGCAGGGGTCGGTGTTGAAAGCCGCAATCCGCTCTCCTCTGCGTCGGGTCGACCCCGTGAGCGTTACCGGCTCGCAGCCGAAGGCGCGACACAGGTCGGCCGGCAGGTCGATCATTTTCAGGTACTGGGCGAAGACCACTACTTTATGTTCCGCCGCAAGGCACTCCTGAAGCAACTCCCCGAAAAGCTCGAATTTGCCTGATTGGCCCGGCTCGGCGGCAGTATTCCACGCGTCATCCACCAGCCCGGGATGATCGCAAATCTGTTTGAGCCGGTTGATCACGGCGAATACGTGCATGTAGGGAATTGCCTGCGACCGGTCTTCAAGCGCGGGCATGAGCGGTGCGGCACGCTGCCGAATGCATTCATCGTAGAGCTGTCGCTGGGTCTCCGAAAGGCGGCAGGTGCGAATGTCCTCTATCTTCTCGGGGAGTTCCTTAATCACGTCCTTTTTGAGCCGGCGTGTGACAAAGGGACTTGTGAGGGTTCGCAGGCGTGCAACCGAAGAAGGGGCATTGCCGGATTCGATCGGGTCGACGAACCGCGCGCAGAAGTCTTCGTCGGCACCCAGATACCCCGGCAGAATGATATCAAACAGGGCTTTCATGTCCGACAGCGAGTTCTGGACGGGGGTGCCGGTTACCGCAAAGATGCAGCGACACCGAAGGGTATCCGCGGCGCGCCACCCCTGCGTTTGCCGGTTCTTCAACGTGTGCGCTTCATCGAAAACGACAATGTCGAAATCGGATTCGTTGAGGACGGGAAGATCGTTCTTGAGGATTCCGTACGAGGTGACTACTACATCCACACCGGACCGCGGCAGAGACCGCTCGCTTCCGTAGTACGTATGAACCGTCAAGCCGGGAGCAAATAGTGTGCAGAGTCGCAGCCAGTGACTTATCACCGTAGCCGGGCAGACGACCAGGTGGCGCCGGTGCCCGTCGGCTCGTCGTTGCTCTTTCACCGCACAGAACAGGCCCGGGACCTGGTGGGTCTTGCCCAGCCCCATGTCGTCGCACAGCAGCCCGCCGAAATGGTTGTCGTACAGAAAGAGAAGCCATTTGGTTCCGTTGCGCTGATACCGCCGCGGGGTTGAGTTCAAGCCCCGGAGTTTGCCTTTTCTCGATGCCGTTTTTTCGACAACGGCAACTGTTTCATGGCCGCCGTCGGACCCGGGCGGCACCAGAACAAACACATTGCGCACGCACTCCATGTGGGGAGGCAGGGCGGCGAGGAATGGAACGGAGGTTTCTGTGTCGGCGGGCATACGGAGAGGTAGAGGTAATCCTGGTTATGCGGCTGTCGGAAAAATACAACGCTGAAGCCATCGGCCTCATAGATGTTGAGCCCGGAGGTCTTCCGAACGCGGGAGAGCGGAACCGAATCGGCAAGGAATTGCCCGGCACGAACCGTCAGCCCGGATTCAGGCTCCGGTGGGCGCTGGTGTTGCAGCCGTCAGGTGAGTCTCAAAGCCGGGCCGCGAAGTCCGCGGAACCACAGAACGGCCGGCGTCGGCCCGCACCGCCCGCGGCTCGCTTCATTTGCCCGAACCCCACTCGGTATAGTATTATTTGAGGGGAAGCCAAGGGAGGAACATCATGAAATTCGGCCTGGTACGCTCGTTCAGTCTGGTCGTTGTTGTTCTTTGCGCCCGGGGGGCGTCGGATACGCGTATCCTGACCATCGGCTCCAATCCCTACGCCTCGTGGGAGTCATTCCCTCAGGATATTCTCCTCAGGGAAGGAAACTTCATCTACTACCGGCCCGGCTACGGAAGTGGTCCGTGGTGGGGCGACCTGGATGAACCGGAGCGGAAGCCCAACACCAGTACCGACTACACTATCACCGGTGTCGATCTCAAGGAGCAGGATGCGTATTTCAAACACCGCGCCGCGGTGCATTCCGTCGCGAATCAATTCGGTTACGCCCACCGGTTCGGTAACGACTTGACGGCACGGGCCGAACTGGACTACACCCTGGATGCGTTCAGCAATCGGGCCGAAGGCAGGTTCACGCACGAGGAGGACGGCTACAGCGGACACATTCCATTCGACTATTCGGTCTTTCAGGCGCTCAGCCGGGTGGATATCAACGCCATGGCGGCCTCGACACTGTGGAGCATGCCGATGGGGGCGCGGCTCGAAGCGGGGTTCGAAAATGCGGGCGGCCTCAGCTCCGAGTTCGACGTGACCAAGTACGACACCATCTCGATCACTTCGGATCGCCTCGTGTGGGGCTGGGCCGAACCGGGGTGCAATCATATTTTCGGTCCCCGTGGGACCGAAGGCGATGCGTGGTTTCAGAATGAGTACGGGCGCGGCCCGATGTACCGGGTTGATTTTCGGGCGGGAGCGACACTGCCGCGGATCAAG
>CAZNDN010000153.1:0-1145 GCA_964571815.1 uncultured Fibrobacterota bacterium
CGGTGTACCGACGGGGATGTCGGGACGGTCACCGACCTGTACTTCGACGAAGAGCAGTGGGCCGTGCGGTATGTGGTGATTCGTATCGAAGAGCCCATAGAGTCCACAACCGCCCTGGTGTCGGTGACGGCGGTGGATTCGCTCGACTGGGACGGCAGAATCCTTCGGTTGGCTCTGGAGAGCGAGAAGGTCCGGAACAGTCCCGAGGTCGACACGGATCTGCCGGTCACGCGCGAATACGAAACCGCGCTGCACCGCTACTACGAGTGGCCCGTGTACTGGGGTCAAGTGTCGTTTCTGGATACGCCCCGCACCAAGGGCCTGGGCGATCCGGCGGTTCCTCACCGGCAGGGCAGGCGTTTCGGCGCCCCGGCGGAAGCGCCGGATGCGTACAACTACGATGAAGGTGACTACGAGGAAGCACAAAATCTCGCATCGGGGGAGCCCGACGATGGAGAAATGAGGGAGCTTGAGTTTGCCGAACCTACGGAGGAGCGCACCTACAGCTCATCGCTGCACAGCGTCTCGCGGATGCGGGAGAACAGCCCGACTACGGTCGATGAAGAGCGGCTCGCGGTCATGGGGCTTCTGGTTGACGACGAAGACTGGACGATACGGCACCTTGTCGTGGCCACGGACGCGGAGTTCAAGGAGCAAAAGGTCCTGGTGCCGCTGGGGCATGTCAAGGATTTCAGAACAGCCACGGCGGAGCTGGATCTCGATCTTTCGGTCGACGATATCCGCGGCTCCCCCTCGTATCACGGAAACATGGAGATCGAGGATTACGAGCGGAATCTGTATGCGTATTACGATCGGGAAGGACTGGAATGAGGAGAGGGGCAGAGGGCGGAATCAGAGGGGCAGCGAGCAGGAGGGTGAGGTGTGCAGTACCCGGCGTCGGGGAATCAGAGGTGGTGCAGCAGTGCACGTTGTCAAGTACGCGGCACTCAGAGGCTGGAAAGCAGGTGTGTGATTCGTGCTCGTGACGTGCACTACACACTCCAGTTCCTTCTCCAGTGGAATCTTGAGGCCCGTAGGGCCGGTATGTCTGTAGAAATATCACAACCGGAAGAAGGTCCCGAGGTCCGTAGGACCGGCATGGTCCTTGTTGAGGTCCCGCTCTGCTGAGCCCGGTCGAAGCATGA
>CAZNDN010000153.1:1245-5772 GCA_964571815.1 uncultured Fibrobacterota bacterium
TGAGCCCGGTCGAAGCATGATCGTAGTCCAGGAAAAAAATGACACACGTGTCTATCATTACCCCAACCAAAGGAGGTTGATTATGGCAATCCGAACTTCATCAGCCGTATGGCACGGAACACTGAAGGAGGGTAACGGTACGTTGACCGTGGGAGACGGGAAGTGGGAGGCGCCGTATTCCTTTGCCTCGCGATTTGAGGAAGGAGAGGGGACCAATCCCGAAGAGTTGATCGGGGCGGCGCAGGCGGGGTGTTACTCGCAGGCGTTCTCCCTTGAGCTTGAGAAGGCCGGGTATACGCCGGATTCGATCCGCACAACCGCGGTGGTGCACCTCGACAAGGCCGGGGAGGGATTCAAGATTACCCGGGTCGATCTGTCGGTAAGCGGTGAAGTGCCGGGAATCGGCGAGGACACGTTCAAGGATATCGCCCGTCAAGCCAAAGTTTCATGCCCGGTTTCCCGGGCCCTGGCCGGAGCGGAGATCACGCTGAAGGCGGAGCTGCCGGTGCCCACACCGTAGCACAACGCACGAAGCACGACCGGTTTATACACCGACGGGCGCCCCCCCTCAGGCGCCCGCCCATACTTCTTCCCGGTCTTACAAACCAATCTGAAGCACCGAATCGATCTGATCGAGGGCGGTTTTCAGACCCCCGGCATCTTCACGCGCAAGTCTTCCCTCCCTTTTCGCTTCGGCCGGAGGAAGAAGTGCGTGCTGGAGCTCCCGCAGCGCCGCGGGAGTGTTGAGGTCGTCGCCCATCGTCCGCTGGAACTCTTTCAGCAGCAGAGCTGCCGGCGCACTCGGCGACGATACCCGCGAGTCGACATCCTCCGCACGGGTGAATACGCTGCTGAGCCCGACAAGCTCCTCGCGGTCGCGAGCGGCCTGCTCGAAAGCGGCATACGTGAAATTGAGCCGGCGGCGGTAGTGCCGGGTCGCGAAGAAGTACCGCACCACGGCGCCGTCGTAGCCCCTCTTGCGCAGCTCATCGGGGTACAGAACGTTCCCCTTGCTTTTCGACATCTTGCTGCCGTCCACCAGCAGGTGCTCTCCGTGCAGCCACCAGGGGGCAAGCTCCACGCCGGAGTAGCCTTCGACCACCGCGATGGTATAGTCGTGGTGGCGGTAGAGGTTGTCGATACCGCCGCAGCTTATGTCGATTTCGGTACCCAGGTGCTTGACGATCATCGCCGGGTCCTGCACATTCCACGCGGGACGGCCTCGTCCGAGGGGGGTATCCCAGCACACCGTATCGTCGCGCCCGCACCCGTGCCACAGGATGAAATCCCCGAGGTTCCATCGCCTTCCCGAATAGGTGTCGCGGCTGAAGCGCCGTTTGTTTTTCGGCCATTTGCTCATGTCCAGGCGAAACAGCCTCCCGAACCCTTCGAACGTAAGAGGGTCGAAATAGAAATCGCGGCCGTGTCCGTAGGCGTGGCCCTTGTCCCGCAGTACGGCGATGATCTCGGCCGCGGTCTCGACGCTGGTCGAGGATCGGGGGATCTCGGGCGGGAGGCGGATGGAGAGATAGTTGCAGTCCTCAACGAACTTTTCTTCGATGGGTACCGTGAGCTGATCCGGTGTCATTCCCCTCCGTCGCGCCTCGGCGATGCTCTTGTCTTCGATATCCGTGTAATTCAGCACCCGGAGCACATCGTAGTTGAGGTACTCCAGGTAGCGGTGAAGGATATCCTCGTAGAAAAACGTCCGGTAGTTGCCCAGGTGCTGCGGCCGGTAGACCGAGGGACCGCAGGTGAAGAGTTTGACCTTGTGGGCATACCGGGGACTGAATCGTCCCCCGGCCCGTTGCATCGTATTATACAATGTCAAGGCGCTCCGCCGCGTTTCGCTCATTGTTCTGCTTCTCCCGTTCCGGGCGGGTTCAGTGGTCGGCAAACGCCGCTTGTTTCTCGACAAGATTGTTTTTGACTCCCGTCACTCCCGGCGTGTGCGCGGCGATTCTCTCCACGGCCGATACCTGGCCGGGACCGGGTACCCATCCGTTCAGCTCCACCACGCCGTCTCTGACCGTCACGCCGACATCGATATGGGCTATGGTGCGGTCTCGCTTGAGCGCGGCGGCAACGGATTCGGCAATGTCTTCGTCGTTGAGCTTCCGTCGCGGATTCACCGCAAGCCGGTCCTCGACACCGAGCACGCCGATTACCTCGGATACCAGCTCCACCACGCGCGCCTTTTTCCAGTACGCATCGACCTCGCCTGTGAGCACCGCGGTTCCGCCGTGAATCTCGACCTCGATCTTTTTGGCGTCCACATGCGGATTCCACAGAAGGGTCCGCTCGATTTCGCCCCGGAGTTCTTCGGCGGTAGGAAAGTCGCCCGAGCCGGGGTAGTCCACGATAAGCTCGTTGCGGACCCGGTCCACACCGTCCACCACCCAGGCATCGTACTCCGCCGATGCGCGGGACAGGGCGGAGGGGACGGTTCCGGAAAGCCTCACCACCCCGTCGCCGACTTCGACCGAAATCCCCGCGGCATCAACCCGCTGGTCCCAGTAGAGATGCTCTACTACGTTTTTCTTGATCGTTTCCCGGTCCATACACCTGTCCTTTCGATATAAACCGATAGTCTTTTAGAAACGCCCTAATGATTTGACCCATTTCTCCCGCAAACGCCGTGCCGACAATCGCTTCGTTCCGTCAACACAGCCCGGTCGACAGCGGACAGGGTACCGAAGGGGCACGAGCGATTACGCCGGCTTTGTCGGAATCGCAAAGCGATTCTCGAAATCGGCAAGGCTACCCTCGACGCTCTTTCAGGCCTTGCCTCGGAATCAGGGCCTTCGGCGAGCAGGCACGCTCGCCCGGCGCCGGCATGCAACCCGGACCATGGTCAAGCGCCCTCGGCTGTTTTCCCACGGCACGAACGACCGTGCTTTCGACGTGGTGCGGGCAGCCCCTCAGGCATCGCTTCCCGTAGCCTTTCTGATGGGAACGGTTGCAAAAACTTCCGATCGAGTCGGCCTTTCACCCTGGATGACGCAGCGGCTGAGGCACAATGCCGCCCCTGTGCTTAGGCGCCGCTTCGTGAACTCTCCCCCATGGAGCGCATCGCGAAGCGAGCCCTCGACGTTGCAGGGGCGCCGGCCGGGCTCGTGGTTTTCGCTCCCGCGTTTCTTCTTGTTCCCATTCCTCTGAAACTGACCTCACAAGGCCCGGTCTTCTTCAGGCAAAAGAGGATCGGCAAGGGAGGGAAACCGTTCACCTTCCTGAAATTCCGCTCCATGTACCTCAATAACGACCAGGAGATTCACCGCGCCTTCGTCTCGCGCCTGATCGAAGGCGCGCAGGAGGCCGGCGTGTACAAGATCGAGGACGATCCACGGGTGACACCGGTGGGGCGTTTCCTTCGGAAGACCAGCCTCGACGAAATCCCCCGGTTTTTCAACGTACTCAAGGGAGACATGTCGCTGGTCGGTCCCCGTCCTCCGCTGCTATACGAAGTGGAGCAGTACAATCTGTGGCACCGGCGGAGAGTGATGGAAACCAAACCGGGTATCACGGGGCTGTGGCAGGTTGAGGGGAGGAGCGCCACGACATTCGACGAGATGGTGCGGATGGATCTGCGCTATGTTAAGGGAGCATCGTTGCGGTTGGACCTGCTGCTGCTTTTCAGGACGGTCTCAGTCCTTTTCTCGGGGCGGGGGGCCTACTGAGCCGACCGCGGAGAGAGACGCTTGAAATCCCGGCGGGCTGCCCGTCCTCACATTAGTGTCGCCCCGTTCCGTTCTACCGAATCCTGACGACTTACGCCGATTGTGTTGCCGTGGCGACCCGCCGCTGCCCACCGGATACTCCCGGTAAGGGGGCGCATCCCGTCCGGCGTCCACGTGGTAAACAGCGTAGACTCGTCGGGAGATACCCTGATTCTCGGTCGCGGTTCCACCGTTACGACTTTCATGCCCTCACGTGAGGCGTCGGCGACCAGCCCTCGTACATTCTGTCCGCAGTGCACAAAATGCACCGGGATGAGATCGACGGGGCGCCGCGGTCCCCTTTCTCTTCGCTCCCGAACCGACATAGTTTCTCCCGTGTGCCGCCCCGCTGGGGAAGGTCAGTGAAGATACGGATCATGCTTTCCGGTTGATCGACGTAAGAAGGTCGCGTTTGTGCTCCTCTTCCTGGATCAGGATATCCTCCAGCACCCGCCGCAGTCCGTATTCCCGCATCTCTTCGGCCAGAGCGATTCTCTCCTTGTACCGCTTTATTGCATCTTCCTCGCCGGCCAGGTCCTGCTTGAGCATTTCGAGGTTGTTGTCGGATATCCCCCGCTTCTCCACGTCCACACTCGGCACACCCCCCAGAAAGTCGATTTGCTCCGAGAGCATCACCGCATGGTTCATCTCTTCCTGCGAGTGAACGAGCAGTTCCTTGCGAATGGACTCGAACTCGGCGCCGGACATGACCGCCTGGTGCTGCACATACTGAATTGCCGCCGCGTATTCCCACTGAAGGTCATAGTTAAGGCCGTCGATCAACGTTTGTGTTTCTTGACTCATGCAAAAC
>CAZNDN010000153.1:5872-9128 GCA_964571815.1 uncultured Fibrobacterota bacterium
TCTCGTCACGGACCCCGTATTCTGCCGGGGGGTTCGCAAGACGCCGAATGGCTGAAAACCGCGCTATTGGAAGCGCGGGGGGGTTATTGGCACACTTTTCGCTTTACGGAAGTCAACTGAAACCGGTGCGGCAGATAACCGACTACCGACGGATAACCCCTTTTGACCGGGATGTCCGCGGGCGGCTGCGACAGGGGCCCATACAGCCGGGGGGCTATCTGGTACCGGGCTCATGTGAGGATAGTATCCTTGGGGATCAAGGGTATCCCGAACAGGCGGAACGTGACGCCGACTCCTTTGACGGCTTCGAGAAACTCCAGATCTGCGTTGCCGTATTGCACGGCCCGAGCAAAAACCACGTCGGGGTGCGCTCTCTTTCATTCCCTACCTGGGTCCGGTTCTCGGCGTGGTGCCGGCGCTGATCGTGGCTCTGGCCCAGGAGCCGATCAAGGCGGTGTATGTGCTGGTTGTCTATACCGCAATCCAGGTGCTGGAGAGTTACCTGATTACGCCCTTGATAGAGCAGCAGACCACCTCGGTGCCCGCGGCACTTCTCATCACCGTACAGATTATCATGGCTCTGGCCGGCGGAATCCCGGGGATTCTCGTGGCCACGCCTCTGGCCGTGGTGGGAATGGTCGCGATCAGAATGCTGTATATCGAAGATGCACTCCACGATCGGCTCCAATGAAGAGGAGGGGGACGCAATGAACCGTATCCGCCTGTGTGTATTCCTTGTTCTTGCTCTCCTGCCGGCATGTACCATCCATTGCACTCCGGAGAAAAAGACGGATCGGTCCCTTCCGGAGTGGCTTGAGGGACACTGGTCCGGTTCCATCGGATTTCATCATTGACCCCCCTGTTGCGGCCGGCGCACTTACACGGGTTGCCACAGCAGTTCTTTGACCTCCTCGTCGCCGACCGGCGAGAAATCTTCGTACCATGCTCCCACAGCCGAGAAGGGCATCGGCGTCTTCATGCACACGACTCCATCGGCCTCCTGACTCACTTTCCGACACGCATCGGGGGCGGCTACGGGTACGGCCGCAATGATTGAAGCGGGGGAGTATTGACGAAGGGCCCTGACCGCGGCAAGCATACCGGCGCCCGTAGCCAGGCCGTCATCTACCGCAAGCACGGTCCTGCCTTCCATTCGCGGCGGCGGCCGCCCGCCCCGGTACTCCTCGTCACGTTGGGCCACCGCATGCTCTTCACGCCGCGCGGCCGTTTCAATCTGCTCTGCGGTGATACCCATGCCGGCGACCACGTCACGATTCAGCACACGCACTCCTCCGCGCGCCACCGCTCCCATGGCCAGTTCCTCGTTGCCGGGAACACCCAGCTTTCGAATGACAAGGACGTCCAGCTCGGCACGCAAACGCCGGGCTACTTCGTATGCCGGCGGTATCCCTCCGCGCGGGAGTCCCACCACCAGCAGATCACGATCCCCGTCATACTGCCGAAGCTCTTCGGCCGGCATCCTGCCCGCCTCACGTCGATCCCGATATTTTGACGCCATACCGTCTCCTTTGCTTTTCAGGTGTGCGGTTTTACTGCATTCGGGCTCAGCCCCTGTACGGCCTCGCTTCTCATATTCGTGCAACTACCGTACCAGCATCCGTACTTCCGAATACCGGCACATGCATGTTGTGGGGTGACGGTGCCTCGTGCCGGGCTTCCTCCGGCGGTATGATCCGGGAACAAGAAAGCTGCCTCTGCGTGGTACGATTCTTGCGAAGAAAGAGAGAAAGTTGGTATGTGAGTGCTTCGAATTTGAGAGGAGGGTGGACTATGGGTGAAAAACTGAAAGGGCGCGGTGCCCTGGTAACGGGGTCCGCATCGGGAATCGGGAAGGCGACGGCTCTGCTGTTTGCCCGCGAGGGCGCATCGGTGACGGTGTCCGATGTGGCTGACGAAGGGGAGGAGGTAGCGGAGCAGATTCGCTCCGAGCGAGGAATCGCATCGTTTGTGAAGGCCGACGTGTCCCGTGCCGAGGAAGTAGAGCATCTGGTGGACTCGGCGGTGCGGCTCAACGGCTCGGTGGATGTGGCCTGTAATAACGCCGGCATTGAAGGGAAACCGGCCGAGGCCGCGGAGATCGATACGGACGACTGGAATCGCATACTCGCCGTCAACCTTACCGGCGTTTTTCAGTGCATGCGCCTGGAGTTGGGTAGGATGAAGCAGCAGGCCGGCGGAGCGATTGTCAATGTTTCGTCGGTTGCCGGTCTGGTAGGCTTTCAGGGTATGGCGGCCTATACGGCGTCAAAACACGGCGTAATCGGACTTACCAGGACGGCTGCCCTGGACTATGCCGAGACCGGAATTCGAATCAACGCCGTCTGTCCGGGAGTAATCGAGACGCCGATGATCGACCGGTTTACCGGAGGCAGTGACGAAGCGCGTCAGGGGCTTCTGGCATTGGAGCCCATGGGCAGACTGGGCAAGCCGGAGGAGGTCGCGGAGATGATTCTGTGGCTGTGCTCCGAGGATTCGTCGTTTGTGACGGGGCAGGCTCTGGCGGTCGACGGGGGATTCACGACCCGGTAAGGGCCTGTTCGCGGCGCGGGAGGAGGCAACCCGGTCGAAACGAACGGAAGGAGGACATCCCGTGGGGCTGAGACAGATACGCAGTCTGGTGGAACGGAGGGAGTCGAAAATTGTGCTGCTGGTGATGGACGGGCTGGGAGGGCATCCGAGTTCCGGCGGCCGGACCGAACTTGAAGCGGCACGCACGCCGAATCTCGACGCGCTTGCGGAGGAGGGAATTACCGGTGTGGCGCGGACCGGGGTTCTCCCCCGGTCCGGGTGCGGCCGCCGGCTTCTTAAGTGATGAGCGCCTCACCGTATGATCTCCCGCGCGAAGCGACGGAAATCATTTAGGTGTTCCGTGATGATTTTCCACACGATGCCCCAATCGATCTTCCGATAGGCATGTACCGCGATAGTGCGGAATCCAACAGCTTTGGACATGCGCCCGGCGGTCTCAGGGGAAACCACGCCGGCCGCGGCGAGAGCCTAAAAGGCCTCCGACATGGTTGCCGGTACGGGTTCGTCGGCCTCCGACAATACGATCATGGCGGCATCGACGCACTGCTGCACCGCGCGTTCCAGATTGACCGATATGATGTCTTGCGCATCCAGGTCCGATGCGAGCGCCGGAGCCGATCGTGGAATCTTCTCCTCAATGCGTTTGAGGCACCGCTGCAAAGATTCGATTTTCCGCATAACAAGCACATCAGGCATCAGCAACTCC
>CAZNDN010000154.1:0-8977 GCA_964571815.1 uncultured Fibrobacterota bacterium
ATTCGAAATTTCACGATGCGGTCGGGGGGCAGTTGAAACTGGGGGAGCTTCTGGGACTGGTCGAGGTACTCAGAGGAGAGCTGGAGGAAACGCGCCCCTTGCGGGGGAACCGGCTGAAGGCGCGCGACGTGCTGGTTACCGCGAGAAAATGGCTCGGGGGGCTTGAAGACAATCCGTTCAATGCGTTTTACGATCTGGATGTGAAAACCATGGAGCGTGATGCATACTCGGTGCTGCGCCTGGTCAATGAACACCGACTCAAGCGGATCCATTCGGCGGCCATTATCGGCACAAATAACGACATGGAAGACTTCGTGCTGTCGTTCATGAACATCGTCTACCGGCTCGCGTGGCTCTGGCTGAAAAACAAGAAGCTTCTGGGCAATTCGATCCGTGACAGCCTCAGGAATGCGGGTGCGGTCTACCGGGATGAGATCGTCGAAGAAGCCCGCTACGCGACCACCGACTACATCACGCAGCGTCATGTCCGGGACACCGTGAACCGGTATCGCAACGGATTTACGGTTCGAGGCCGTGGGGGGCATGTGAAAGTGGAGGAGCGGCGCCACGATTTCGTGATCCCGTCGGCCTCCCAGATTCTCGAAAACGGCGGCAACGGCGGTCCTCGTGTGATGAACCTGGTCAACCGCACGGCAGGCCACGGGAGCGGCGGCGACCCCGGCCGCTCCGCGGGGCGACGAAACGTGTCCCTCATCCGCAGGTGCCTGCGCGAATTCAGGAGTGCGATACTCTCCGGGTAGATGAAACCGCCGAGCTTGTTTCCGCCCTGTGCAGGCGGGGTTGTTGAGGAATTGGTACGAAACCCGAAACTTCACGACCTCCCCCGATCCAGTTCCTGTAGCAGCACTCCGGCTGAGGGAGGGCAGATGAAGAGGGCATTTCAAGTCCCTGGTGTATCGCTTTGCTGCGTGCTGCTTTCCTGCAGCATCCTGTTTCAGCGCGACGGCTATGTCCGTCGGGGATCCCTGTGCGAGGCAATGGACAAGGCGTCCGATGACCACGAAGGCGAACGACGGGTAGAGGATTCGGAGGAGCGTGAAGGCCGATGGTGGTGGTGGGGGGCCGACACGAGCAGCGAGGATCGTACGCTCCCTCATCCGGCCGGCGTTCAGTCGTATACTTCCCCGCCGCATGAACAGCACGGGCGGCCGATCGCGCCTCCTGCCCTCGATTCTCTCGATTCCCTTCCGCGCGACAGCTCCGGTCGGATCGATCTTCAACGCTATCGAGTTGAACTTTCGCTCCCGTTCGTTGTTCCCGACAGCATCGACCATATCGTGCTTTCCGCATCGGATACCGCGGGTAGAAAACGCGAGTATCTTATCGAGAGACTGAAGACCGACTCGGCCGCGGGCCTGCACGCGGAGACATCGTCGAATACCGCGCAGACCGTTGCGTCCGCCGACTGGCGTGTGCGGGAGCGAAAGCAGTGGAGCTATGCGGGACTGAGGATTGCCGGCGGGCTCACGTATTCATCGCACTACGGTAGTGTCACCGGCGTATCGTTTGTGTGGGCGAGTCACTACGACCGGCAGCGCCGCGCGGCGCTTCACGCCGGGGCCGCCCTGCTTTCCGCCCGCGAAGACAGCGACCTCCCGGGTTCAATCCGCGATCTCTTTCAATTGCACCTGGGATATCAGCACCGTTTCTACTTCACACCAGACCACACTTTTGCCGGGATATTCGTGCCTGTCGATTTCGAGGTGAAGAGCGTGTTCTGGAAGTACAGGAACGATGTTTTCAGCCAGGTCTACAACGAGCGCGGGGACTACCTTTATACGGATTCGATCTCCAGCGATGGTCTCTGGGGGGTGTCGCTGGGAAGCGGGATCGGATTGTCGTTGATACAGACTCGATGGTTACGGTTGACCGGGGAGGCGTCCTGCGGGGCCACGCTCTACGGATTCAGGACGCACGAAGGGTTCTCCAACGATGTGTTCGCGGCCGACCTGCTCGCAAAAATCACCGTCGAGATCGTGTTCGGAAGCAACTGAGATTCGGTGATTCTCTTGTAATCGTAAGGTCCGCTGTTCCGGCTCATGGGCAGAAAGGGCAATGACGGTTGTCACAACGCCTGCATACGTTAAGCCTAATCTCGATCAGGAGAATAACGGACAGCAGCCAGAAGGCAATTGAGAGCCCGGTGCTTCGCACGAGCCACATCTGAGGATACACGACGATCGCGACCAGCGCAACCGTTGTGAACAGGATATCCGAAAGGGAGTACTTTCCCTCGGTTCGGCGGGTAAGCAGCGATGCAAGCGGGCCGAAAATGATATGTCTGCAGGCAACGTCCCGACACGGACATTTCGCGCAGAAGGCCACGAGAACGACAACGGTACCGGCAACAACCACCAACGCGTATCCCGCGGCGAAAGCCGGCGAGTGAGTCACGATGGCCGAGAAGCCGATGGTGACTCTTGAGGCCAGCATGCTGAGACTCAACTACCCGTGAAACACGATTTGTCCGGTCATAGGGCGCCCCATTGAATCCACGGTTTCTCCACGCACCGTGCCGTGTATCAGGTTCCCGCGAGTCCCCACAGAACGTGCCATACCAGGTCGGCCCAGAAGTGTATCTCGACCGCTGCGAGGAAACCGGCCTTTCTCAGGTAGAACGCCGCCGGCAGCCACACCAGGCTGTTCAGAACGAAGATCTCAGCCACCAGCGCAACCGGCAAATCGGGTGTCAGCGCCCTGTCCCTTTGACAGACGACACCAATACGCCTGACGGATCTGCCGGGTGAACGTCGCAGAGGAGCACTGATCGGAAGGATGGTCTGCGGTTCATGCCCGGGCAGGTCCGGCGCCTGGACCGTGTGTGCACCCTCTTCCAGCAGTTTCTTCACCTTGTGCCAACACCACCCGCCGTGCGATGCTCCGTGGATCAGGACGAATTGAGACATGGCCGGCTCCGGTGGCGACGATCGGGATGGCTGTCTTGTTTGGGGGGTATGTGGGGATGAAAATATATCGGTTCTTCCGGATGTGGCGTTCCATCAGTGCTGCCGGTACCGCACCCGATATCCAGAACACGGGAGTTGTGATCGACCGCGGCGTATTTGACAACCGCCCTTCTGCAAAGAAGGAAGGGTATGAAGAAGACCCGGTCGTAGAATGCGGCCCAGGCATTGAACTGCGATATGGTTTTTCGGTCCGACGCCTTCATGCGAACCATGCAGCTCTGCGCTTGCCGAACACCGATCCCGTGAGACTATGGACGCGTGCGTCGACAATGCAGGCTTCGTTCGGCAGGCCGAAAAGGCGGTCTGCCGTGATCGAGACCGGTTCACACATTCGGCCTCCAGCCCATGGTGCAGAGAATATCCGCAAGCATGGTGTGGGAGACAACCCGGACGCCATGGATTGCGTGTCCGAAGAAGGCGCCGAAATGGCGCCGGTCTCCGGTCCAGAGGTGTGAACAGTGTGAGCCGACCGCTCCCGCGGCGATCGGGATGTCCTCCGGCGGCAGATCGAGGGAGAGATTTCTTTGAAATGCGGCGGACAGTGAAATGTGCCGGCGTACGAATTCCAGTCCTGATATCCAGGCCGGGCGCTTTGCCTCGATATTCCGCCTCGCTTCTTCGAGGGCATGTCGATTGGTCACGCAGCTTTCGGAATACTCCACTGCAGCGTCAAAGAGAAGCCGAGTTACGCTCCCGGGCTGTGAAGCTGAGAACAGCACGTTCGCATCAAGGAATACTCTCACTCGGCTCTTTTCTTTCGCAGATGGCTGTGAAGCCGGTCGCTTTCCTTCTCAAACTCCTTGACCCGTGAATCGGTGTACATTTCCACCGGGAATGCAACGGCCGGTTTCAAGACGATCCCTTCCTCCGACTCCTCCGCCATGACGACACCACCCTTTTCGAGCCCCAATCGTTTCCGCAGCCGCATCGGCAGTGTCATCGTACCCCTCTGATTGATCTGAATGGTTGACGACATGGCATAAATCCTGAATTGCTGAATTTGGGAATTTCCACTAATATGAATTTATAGTATGCGGAGGGCAAAGTCAACCAAATAACCCGGGTGGGCTGTGGTATACTGTCGTGATATTGATCTCCATCAGTATGCTCCCTTTCAACACCCCGAAAGGATTCTTTTCAGGATGCTCATCGACGGCAACGAGTTTGGCAACCGGTTTCCCCTGCTTGGAGATGCTGATTTGCTCGTGGATTTCACGCACCCGCCCTCAGCTTCCCGGCACCGGTTGCGTGTGTGCGAGGAGCCAGGACTCCAGGAAATCATAGAATTCCGTCCGCGCATACTTCTCAACCGACGGTTCATGGCCGCAGCGTTGCAGTTCCCTGTACTCAAGGTGAGGGATGTACGATCGAAGGCGCCGGGCGGTCTTCGCGCCCGGGTGCGGGTCATACTCTCCATGAATCATGACCACAGGGCAGGAAACGGCGGCAAACGCCTGAGGGTAGACCCCTTCGCTCTGCAGGTGCATCATGTCGTTCCACGTTTCTTCGAATGCCTTCCGGTCGAATTCCCGCGGGGACCGTTGCGCCGCCGGCAGGTCGATCCTTTCGTACGTGTCGGTCATTTCGTGCCATTTGAGAATCCGGTCCATGTCCGGCAGGTTCAGGTCCTCCTTGTATTCCGGGTGCTTCGCGATATGCTCGCGTATTCTCCGCAGTCTCGTGCATGTCAACTCCCCGCGGGCTTCTTCGGTGAATGTCCCGCATCCCATTAGGGCGATGCACCGGGTCAGAGCGGGGTATTCGGCCGCGAAGGCGAGGGCCAGCATTGCGCCCCATGATTCTCCGACCAGCGCCGGGGGCTGGTTCGGTGCGATGGTTTCCACAAGATCTTTCAAGTCTTTCACATGGATACCAACGCTGAGCCCGACCGCTCCGCTTTCTCTTTGTCGGGGCGCCAGGGTCCTGAATGTGCGGGACAACTCCCGGGCAAGGGTGTCGCTTCCCCCGTAGGCGCCGGGACCGCCGTGAAGCACGATCACCACCGGGCCGTTCTTTCCGAAGGTGCGAATCCTCCGCCCTTGCTTCCAGTCCTGGATCATCCCCGGGCTTTCGAGTGAAGGGAAAGGCCGCGCCGGCGCCGATGCCGTTTCGGGAGATACTTGTAGAGCTGGTTTTTGAGCCCCGGGTCGCCGCCTGCGCGGGACTTGGCAAGCGCCGTGCCCGCAAGCAGAAGGCCCAGCGCTTCATCGGAGTCCCCGCCCAGATTGTCGATCCAGTACACGCGCGTATCCTCCAGCGCCAGGTAGCTTCGGTGCGATCCCGCAAAAAACCTGGATACCCTGGAATAGGTTCCGGTCGAATCGGTAGCCACGCTGTCGAAGTGGGGCCGGTAGTAGTCCGAATCCGATTGATCGTGAAAATGCCGGAGTGCATTCCACACGCGCATGGAGTGTTGTGTATCGTCGAATGAGAAAGCCCAGATGAATGTACCCATGGAGCCCTCGCCGGCGTCCTCATAGAGCAGCCGATCTCCCCGCCAACCGTACGTGGCCTTCAGCGCATCAAGAGCGCCGAGCCCCTCCGGGTCGAGCCCATGCACCAGCACGGAAACCAGCAGCCCGCCAAGGACATCGACCATGACATCCCGGTTCGTGAAATCGAAGAGTTCATAGAGCGGCTCGAAATCGAATCGCACGGGCTCCACATCTTCCCTGGTAACAACTTCGGTGGTCGACAAAGGTGGATCGCCGAACCGGGCGTCGAGAGCGGCCCAGTTTTCACTGTACTGAGAAAGCCAATCCGGACCGATCGCGTAAGGCCCCCACATCATCACGGAGAGATACTCGGGGGGCATGAGGTTGTGATCGTGGATATTCAGGAAAAACGTCGTGAATCTGTCTTCAACCCAGTCTTTGGTCAACTGGACGTAATTGGTGTCTCCGAACACGTACTCATACCAGTATCGAAACTGGAAGTAGCTCGCATCACCCTCGATGAGGCATAAACGGGACAGGTGGTAGTCGCTTGAATAGAATGGGACCTCCAGATCTTCGTACCGCTGCAGCTCATCTTCCAGCGCCTGGTCCTGGAGAGCGTGGATCAGCTCGTGGGCAATCAGCGGACGAAACCCGGGTGAGGCCAGCACCGAGTCAATAACCTTTTCGCTGAGTTCATCACCGACGATTACATAGAGCGAGTCTCTGCCCCGACGGTAGAAGGCATCGGCGAACTCACCGTACATCTCGGCCTGCTGCTCGAAAATCGTCTCCACACTGTCGCTTCGCCGGATGTACCCCGTTTGCCGC
This sequence comes from uncultured Fibrobacterota bacterium, assembly GCA_964571815.1. Lineage (GTDB taxonomy): Bacteria > Fibrobacterota > Chitinivibrionia > Chitinivibrionales > WJKA01 > CAZNDN01. The sequence goes on from CAZNDN010000154.1 coordinate 6,254, forward strand.
ATCATGCGCGTAACGAAATCGGATACCGCTTTCTGCTCGGTATCGCTGTCCCAGTCGGTTTCGTAGAACCGCTCCTGATACTCCTTACGGGTCAGCACACCGGCGTGCACGTCTCTTTGAAAGGTAAGGCCCCGCATGGCCTCGACCCGGCCGCGAATCGTGTCGGTGACCGCCTGCACCTTCCGCCGGGAGCCAGTGGCGGCAAGGTGGTCGTCGGGTCCGACAGGGTTGTCTCGATTGCAGGAGATTGCGGTGAGCAGCAGGACTGCCGCCAGGGAAAGATACCACAGCGTCCTCTGCAAAGCGGCGGTTTTCATGCTCGGGGTCCTGTTCCGAAGATGGAGTACGCTGCTCCGGGGCAATGCTTCTCTCGGTGAGTCGACACGTGTATTGTTCACCAATAGCCACCGGTGTCCAACAGTAAGAGTTCGTTCGGCGTCGACGGTGATTGTCTCCCGCCGGCATTTGATTCCGGATACTCGATCGGGACAGCGTCTCACCGCCTGTTTCCGGACCGGACGGTCGGGACATTCGCTGCTGAGATCGTCCTCTGCTGCACGATTTACCATCAAAACATACAATGTCCGCTCAGCCGCCGCAACCGGACCCTGTTTCAGCCGGAGAGATGAACCGTCCCGACATGCCGTCCTGCCGGCTCTTCCGCACCGGATGACTGCCGGGGAACGCCCGGGAACCCGTCTCGAACCGGGGTTCGGGGACTTCGGAAAACCGACCGCACCGGGCCGTTTGAGGTATTTTCTCAGGTTGGGAGGCGGTTTGCGGAAGGATTGCAGCACAATGGCAAAACGGGTGATGGTGGCGCTGAGCGGCGGGGTGGACTCGTCGATTGCCCTCCTGCGTCTGCGGGAGCAGGGCTGCGACGTGGCCGGAGCGACCATGTCGTTCGGTCGGTATTCGGCCGCGAATGCGGCCGCTCACGGTGAGGAAGACGGCGGGGGAGAGGATGCCCGGCGGTTATGCGAACGGCTTGGCATTCCTCATTACCTGTTCGATTTCTCAGAACACCTTCACCGCCATGTGATCGAGGATTTCAAAAGCGAATATCTTGCGGGAAGGACCCCCAACCCGTGCGTGCGCTGCAATCGTTTTCTGAAATTCGGCGCGCTTCTTCGGATCGCCCGCGACCGCGGGTACGCTTTCCTGGCAACCGGTCACTATGCCCGCATACGGCAGGGCCCCGACGGGCCACTGTTGTGCCGTGCACGGGACAGCGGCAAGGACCAGAGCTATTTCCTCTATGCGGTCCCGCGGCGTATCCTGGAGTCGGTGATCTTCCCCCTGGGAGAGATGACCAAGGAGCAGGTGCGCATCGAAGCCAGCAATCGGGAGCTTGCGGCTGTTGACCGTTCCGAGAGTCAGGATATCTGCTTCCTTGCCGGAGGTGAGGGCTATCGGGAGTTCCTGGGCGAGGAAGCGCACCGTGAGGGAGACATGCTGGACAGTGAAGGACAGGTGATAGGACGGCACCGGGGCGTTGCCGACTACACGGTGGGCCAGCGACGGGGCCTGGGGATTGCGGCGGGGAAGCGCCTTTTCGTTACCGCAATCGATCCGCGGCGCAACACCGTGACGGTCGGCACCAGGGAGAACCTGGCTTCCCGGGGCCTCAGCGCCGGAAAGGTCAACCTGCTGGTGGATAGACTTCCCTCCCGGTGTACCGCCCGTATCCGCTACCGCCACGATCCGGTTGCCTGCGAAGCGACTGTCGGCGACGATCGACTGATCGTGCGCTTCGACACACCTCAGTACGCGGCAGCGCCGGGGCAGTCGGTGGTGTTGTACGACAATGAGGTTGTGTTGGGTGGGGGAGTGATTGAAGGTTATCCGTCCCGCCCGGCGGACGTGCCGAGCGAAGACTGTCAGTAGGGAACAGGAGGGTGGGTTGTGGTCTGGACCGGTCCCGCGGTTCCTCTGCATCGCCCGGCAGGTTTGGCTTTGGAGCGCTTCCACCCGCGGACAGCCTTCGCTTTTCCAGCTTCCTGATTCTTTACTCTTGAGTTTCGCTTCACGGCTACGGTGTGTCATGCAGTTCGCGAAGAACAACCTTCCACGGGCGGGCCGTGAAAGGACCCAACTGAGCCGGCCTGTCAATACGGCACGCAAGTACGCATTCGGCGTCGGGGGACATTCTCTTTGAAGGATCGCAGCCCGGAGCGAATCGTACGAAAGAGAGTGCGGATCCCCGCCGAACGATTTTCCCGGCAGCGTACTTTTGCCCGTCTGGCGAGGGCCGAACAGGAGACGCTCACGAGGTCCGTAGGACCGGTATGGTGTTCGGATCGTGGCCACGCTTCATGCCGCCCCTACGGGGCTCCGGATGTCTTTTCGGGGGGTTGTCGTGTGCTACAGACATGCCGGCCCTACGGGCCTCAGGATTCAGAAGTGCAGAGGGCAGCCGCCGTCGCGCCGTAGTGGCGCTATCCCGCAAGGCGGGGCGAAGGCGGGAAGGCAGAGGGGCAGCGGGCAGTGGTTCTGGTTTTCAAGTATCGAGCATCAAGCATCCAGAAACCACAACTCTCCCAACTCTGCCCTACTACTCCCATTCTGCATTCCGCATTCCGAACTCGGTGAGTCCCGCCTTGCGGGACGAATAATCGAAAAGCGCCGTAGGTGCGCCGTGTCTGTAGAAAAACCGGAACAGGAGACGGTCACGAGGTCCGTAGGACCGGTATGGTGTTCGGATCGTGGCCACGCTTCATGCCG
>CAZNDN010000155.1:0-4849 GCA_964571815.1 uncultured Fibrobacterota bacterium
ACGCTCTTCCGATCTCTCTACCTCACCCTGCTGCAGGCCCTCGCACCCTCGATCGACATCCACCTCTTCGTCCTGAACCCATCCCTGCATTTCTGGGACGATATCGTCTCGGAGAAACGTGCCGCCCGCAAGGCGGCCGCGGACAGCCGGGACCCCGAACTTCTCCACCTTGACACCGGAAATCCACTGCCGGCTTCGCTGGGAGATCAGGGAAGAGAATTTCTTGCGCAGCTCCATGACGCGGGCCCGCGGGAGGTGTCCCGTTTCGAGAAGCCGGGTGAAGGATGCCTGCTGCACATGATTCAATCCGATATTCTGGAGCTGCGCACGCGGGAGACTCCGGGAGAGATCCGTGACGACGATCGCTCGGTGCAGGTGCACTCCTGCCACAGCCCGCTCAGGGAAGTGCAGGTGCTCTACGACAACCTCCTGGACCTTTTCGACCGCAGCGCGGGCTTGAGCCCCTCCGATATCGTTGTCATGACGCCCGACATCGAAACCTACGCCCCGTTCGTGCAGGCGGTGTTCGACTATCCGCCCGCGGGGTGCCCCCGCCTCCCTTACTCCATCGCCGATCGCTCGGTCCGGGCCGATCATCGTACGGTCGACGATTTCCTGCTGCTGCTTGACCTGCCGCTGCACCATTTTCCCGCCGATGAAGTCCTGAGCCTGCTGCAGTCACCCTCGGTGCGCACGCGCCTGGGGCTGAGCGAGGAAGATATGAGCGTGGTAAACCAATGGGTGGAATCGGCGCGTATCAACTGGGGCATGGACGCCGGCGACCGCGAGGGCGCAGGGGTCCCGCCGACAGAGCAGAACACGTGGGCCTGGGGACTGGAGCGAGTCGTGCTGGGCTATGCCATGGAGCCGGAGGGGCCGGCGCTGTTCGACGGCAGACTGCCGGTGGAGCATATCGACGAGAACCGGGGGGATCTTCTGGGTACGCTCGTCGGTTTTGTCGATTCGCTCCGGCACCGGGCACGGGAACTGTCGGTGCCCAAAACCCTTGACCAATGGACCTCGTGCCTGCTTTCGCTTCTGGACGAATTCTTCGCCCCCGACGACGCCTCCGGCAAGGACCTGCACCGCATCCGCTCGGCAATCACCGACCTTCGTCTGAGAGGTGAGTGCGCCGGCTATACCGCCGAGGTCCGCCCCGAGGTTGTCCGTCACATTCTGCGCGATGTGCCCACCCGGTACGGCTCGGCGGCCGGGTTTCTGCGCGGCGGCCTCACCTTCTGCACCATGCTCCCCATGCGCAGCATCCCTTTCAAGGTAATGTGCCTGCTGGGTATGGATGAAGGAAGCTTTCCGCGGCGTAATTTTTTCGCCGCGTTCGACCGTATCAGCGCGGCGCCCCGCGCCGGCGATCGAAGCAGGCGTAAATCGGACAAGTACCTGTTCCTGGAGTCGCTGCTTTCGGCCCGCGAAGTGCTCCTTATCAGCTACGTGGGGCAAAGCCCCGTGGACAACGCCGAACTTCCTCCCTCCACGCTGGTCAGCGAGCTGCTCGACTACATACAGCGCTTCTTCCGCCCCGAACACGCCCCCCCGCACGACACCACCCGCACACGCCGGCATATCGTGGTGCGCCATCGTCTCACCCCCTACCATGCCGACTACTTCTCCGGCGACACCGGCTCGTCGCGCCTCTTTTCCTACGTGCGGGAGCACCTCGATGCGGCCCGGGCACTGTACGGGAAACACAGCGATCCCCGGCCGTTCATTCCGGGACCACTCATCGACCAAACGCCTTCATCCGACGCCCCGATCGCGCTGGAGGACCTCGTATCGTTCCTGTCCCGGCCCTCCCGGTGGTTTCTGCGCACCACCCTGGGCATCACCCTCCCCGAAACCATACAGGCGGCGCCCAGCGAAGAACCGCTGGTTTCGGAAGGCCTTGACTTGTACACACTCAAGCGGCTGCTCACCGATGCCTTCCGCACGGGTGTATCCGGCTCCCGGCTCTACCGGGCCGTGGTCGCTTCAGGGCAACTGCCTCACGGCGCCGTGGGGAGAAGCTTTTTCGAGGATGCAGCCGCTCCCGCCCGGTTCGTCGACTCCCTCGTGCGCTCGCATGCCGGCGAGCCCCGCGACCCCTCGTTCATGGACCTCGAAGCACGCGCCGGCCGGTGGAGTGTTGTCGGAAGAGTGCGCCACGTTCACGGCGGCCGTATCGTGAAGTACCGCCCGGCCCGGATTAAAGCCGTCGACCGCATCCGCATGTGGGTTACCCACCTGCTGACCAACGCCGCGCGCGACCCGGGACTGCCTCGCGAGGGTCTCCTGATCGGCGTTACCACCGGAACCGCCGGCAAAGGGGTCGTTGCCGGCGCCGAGATTCTCCGCTATACCCCCGTCGCCGACGCCGCGGAGATTCTTGCGGACCTCCGCGGGCTCTACCATGAAGTATCCCGGCGGGCGATTCCCTTTTTTCCCGAGACTTCCCTGGCCTACGTGGAGCAGCGCATGGGAAAGGGCGCCGCTGAGGAGCAGGCCATGCGCGCGGCGCGTGCCTGCTGGGAGGGAAACGCGTTTCGGAACGGGGAATCGGCCGATCCGTGGAACGCGCTCTGCCGGCGTGATACCGAACCCCTGGACGGCTCGTTCCGGGAAACGGCCCTGCGCATACTCGCTCCCATGCTGGAGCACGAACAGTGGGAAGGTACCGCATGAGCGCCGGCGCATTGGAATCCCTCCCGCTCAGCGGGACGCATCTGATCGAAGCCAGTGCGGGTACGGGCAAGACCCATACCCTGTGCAGACTCTACCTGAGGCTGCTTCTGGAATCGCGGCTGTCCCCGCGGTCCATCCTGGTGGTCACCTTCACCGAAGCCGCCGCCAAAGAGCTTCACGCCCGTATCCGCGAGGTGCTTCAGGAGGCCCGCCGCCACGTGGAAGGCGGGGCCGCGGCCGACCCGCTGATCGCCCGTATTGTCGATACCGTGGGAGCCGAGCCGGCACGGCGCCTGCTGACCGCCGCGCTGAGATCCTTCGACGAAGCCGCGGTGGGCACCATTCACGGCTTCTGCAGACAGGTCCTCCTGGAGCACTCCTTCGAAAGCGGCGTCTCGCCCGACTCCGAACTGGAGACCGAATCGGACCTTCTGCTGCGCGATGCCGTGCACGATTTCTGGCGAAACACCTTCTACGAAACACACCCCGTCTGCGTACGCTACGCACTCCGGAAAAACGTCACCCCCGCCGCACTCACCTCCCTGGCGCGCCCCCTGGTGGGCCGCCCCGAGCTTCGTATCGTTCCCGATATCCCCACGCCCCCGTCACTGCCCCGGGGCGCTCCGGACGCTTTTACCGGGGCGGTCGATGCCCTGGGTGCCGTCGACGCGCCGCAGTGGGAGGAAGCCTCCGAGCTGCTGCGCGCCGGGGGGCTCAAGCGCACCCGCTACAAACCGTCGCGGATCGCCACACTCTTCGCCGCCCTGCGGGTATTCCTTTCGGCCCCCGACCCGCTGCTGTTCGACGGGTGCGAGCTGTTGACCAACGAGGTACTCCGGAAGCAGACAAAGAAGGGCGGCGCCACGCCGCGCCATCCGTTCTTCGACCGATGCTCCGAGCTTGTGCAGCAGGCACGGCTGCTTCGCGCCGAGCTGGACGCGCACCTGGTGTCGCTTCGCGCGGCCCTGCCCGCTTATGTCAATCGAAGGCTTGCGCAAGTCAAGGCTGCGCGGAATATCTGCACGTTCGACGATCTCCCGGGCGCCATGTACCGCACGCTGCGCGGCCCGGCACGCGCCGTGCTGCGTGATGCCGTGCGGCAACGCTACCATGCCGCACTGATCGACGAGTTTCAGGATACCGACCCCGTACAGTATTTCATCTTCAATGCCCTTTTCGGCGACCACTCGCACCCGCTGCTGCTGATCGGCGATCCCAAGCAGTCGATCTACAGCTTCCGCGGCGCCGACATCTTCACCTACATCGATGCCGCCCGCGGCGCGGACCGGATGCACACCCTGGGCGTGAACTACCGCTCCGAACCGGCGCTGACACGGGCGGTAAACACGATCTTCGCCGGCCACCGCAACCCCTTCGTGTACAGCAACGACATTCCGTTCCGGCCGGTGGACTCCCCGGCGTCCCCTCCCGCCGCCCCGCTCACCATCGACGGCCGGCCGGCATCGGAGCTGCAACTGCTTTTTCTTGCGTCACGGGAATACACCGAATCCGGCAAGCGCATCGCGCGCGGCACGGCCCGCCCGTTGATCGCTTCACTGGTTGCCCGACGTATCGCGCACCTGTTGAACCTGGGACGCGAGCGCAAGGCCATGCTGGGCACCCGGCCGCTGGAGCCCCGTGATGTTGCCGTGCTGGTACAGAGCAGGTACGAAGCGCGGGACAGCAAGGAAGCGCTCGGGCGGGTGCGGGTGCCGGCCGTACTGAGCAGGGCCGGGAATCTCTTCGACACCGACGAAGCATGCGAAGTGCGGTATATCCTTCAGGCAGCGGCCCGGCCCCACGATGAGTCGCTGGTCAAGGGGGCGCTGAGCACGCGAACGCTGGGCTGCGACGCGGGCGAGCTGTACGGGGCCGCCGAAAACACCGAAACCCTGGAGCGCCACAGCGAGCGGTTCCGAACGCTCAACGCGGAGTGGAATACCCATGGATTCATGCACATGTTCAACTCGCTGATGCTCCAGTGGAGGGTGCGGACACGGCTGCCGGGCCTGGCGGGGGGCGAGCGCCAACTGACCAATCTGCTGCACCTTGCCGAGATCCTTCATCACCGCTCACGGGAGCGGCACGAGGCACCGCCGGCGCTTCTGGACTGGTTTTCCTCCTGCTGCGACCCCTCCTCCCCCCGCCGCGAAGAACACGAGCTTCGTCTGGA
>CAZNDN010000155.1:4949-8923 GCA_964571815.1 uncultured Fibrobacterota bacterium
CGCCTGATGTATGTCGCCCTGACACGGGCGCGCAACCTGTGCTGTGTGGTGTGGGGTCGATTCAACACAGCCGAAACATCGGCCCCCGCCTGGGTCTTTCACCGTCCGCCCGACGAACCGCCCGAGGACGAGACGGTGGCGCAGCTCGGTGCGTATGTCAAGGGGCTCGACGACGATGCGATGCTGGAGAGCCTCGCGGCACGGGCCCGGGCCTCCGGTGGAACGATCCAACTGCACCGGCCGGAGGCCGACGAGCACCTCACCGCCGAACCGTATCGGGGTCGGGAGCACGATGGTACCGGGCTTGACTGCAGGGAATTTTCCGGCACCGTCCCGCCGGCACGGTCGCTGTGCAGTTTCTCATCACTGGTACACCCCGCCCGCCCCTCGCCCGAAGACGTCGACAGCGATCAATTCGCCGCGGCGCCGGAGCCCGCGCCCGAAGAGGCCATGAGTCCGCCCGAGCCGCCTCCACCCGACTCCATCTTCGCCTTCCCCAGGGGCGCACGCGCCGGGCAATGCCTGCACGCAATCCTCCAGGAGATCGATTTTGCCGATGTCTCCTCGCCCCGGTCAATTGCTATCGTGCGGGAATCGCTTGAACGGTACGGATTCGAACCTTCGTGGGAACCCACGCTGCTTCGCGCGCTTCAGGTACTTGTCGATACCCCCCTGCCGGTCGACACGCAGCGGGTTCTGCTGGGAACGGTTCCTCTCTCGCACCGTCTCAACGAGCTGGAGTTTTTCTACCCTCTTGCGCCGGTCACCCCGACGCTGCTTTCGCGCGCATTCGCCACGCATGCCGGTCACACGGTCCCGACCCTCCCCACCGGCCACATCGAATCCCTTCAGTTCAACCCCGCGCGGGGATTCATGCACGGGTTCATCGACTGCGTGCTGTTCGACGGTACACGGTACTATCTCATCGACTGGAAATCAAATCACCTCGGAGACACGCTCGGCGACTATGCGCAAACCGAACTGGAGCAATCGATCCTCCGGGAGCACTACTATCTGCAGTACCACATCTACACGGTAGCCGTTCACCGCTATCTTGGTTCGCGCATGCGGGACTATGCCTACGAACGCCATTTCGGCGGCGTGCTGTACGTGTTCCTCAGGGGAATCGGGGAGCACGACGGAACCGTGAGCGGCGTGTACGCGGCCCGGCCGTCTCGCCGGTTTATCGAGCATCTTGACAAAGAGGTAATCGGACGATGAACACCGCACCTGTACCGCCGCCGGAGCCGGGGGAAACGCATTCCCTGCAGCGGCTTGCCCGCGCGCTGTGTCGCCTGAGCACCCCCTCCTCCCCCGCGCTCTCCACGGCCGTAACCATGCTTCTGCGGGCCGCCTCGGAGGGCCATACCTGTCTGGACCTGCGCCTGGCCGAATCGGGCCCGGTCGCCCGGGATACCGGGCACTGGTGCGAGCTGCTGCTGCAGTGCGGCATCGTCGGCGCCCCGGGTTCCTTTACGCCCCTGATTCTTGACGGATCGCGGCTCTATCTGCACCGGTTCCGTGTTGCGGAAGACCGGCTTGTCGGCGCGCTGCGCGAGCGGGCCCGGGACGAGTGCACGGAGCTTGACGATGAAGCGGTGCGGCGGGGATGCCGCGCGGCGTTTGTGGGCGAGCGGGGCCCGAGACTGTCGGATGCCCAGAAGCGGGCCGTGGTGACGGCCCTCACGCGCCGATTGTGTGTCGTCACCGGAGGGCCGGGCACGGGCAAGACCACAACCGTTGCCGCCATCCTGACCGCGCTGGAGGCGGCTGAGCCCTCACGGCCGCCGCGTACGGCGCTGACCGCGCCCACGGGCAAGGCGGCGGCTCGCATGCAGGAAGCGCTCCGGGACGGCATGGGCGATCGGGGTGCGTCACCCGAGGCCCTGACCGTACATCGCCTGCTCGGCGCCGGCCGTGGTTTCAGGTATCACGCCGACAACCCCCTGCCGTTTGACCTCGTGGTGCTCGATGAGGCATCGATGATCGATCTCAGCCTGTGCTCGCGGCTGCTCGACGCCCTCACGCGGCGGTGCAGACTCGTGATTCTCGGCGACCGCAATCAGCTTGCATCGGTACAGGCCGGCGCCGTGCTCGGCGATCTCTGCCGCCCCGTTGCGCTCAACCGGTTCTCCGACACGGCGCGTCGACGATTTCACGCGGTGGGCGCATCCGCGCCTGAAGCCGGCATCGGCGCTGCTCCTCCCCTGGCCGACTGTATCGTGGAGCTTACCACGGCCCACCGTTTCAACAGGGAGATCGGAGCGCTGGCCGATGCGGTTCGCGAGGGAGCGTTCGATACCTGCATGCAGGTGATCGAGCAGAGCCCCCGGCTGAGTCTGCGGCCGCTTCCCCCGCCCTCCGGTCTGCGCTCCACGCTGGGAACAACCATACGCGAGGGGTTTCGACCCTACCTTGCGGCGACGGAGTTTGCCGGGAAGCTGCGCGCTTTCACCGCCTTCCGGCTCCTGTGCGCCGTGCGCCAGGGCCCGTGGGGTGCAGTGCGGCTCAACGCCGCCGTGGGGCAACTGCTGGCCGAATCCGAAGGCCTTCCCGCGGGCGAGCCCCTGTACGAGAACCTGCCCGTTCTCATAACCCGCAACGATTACCACACGGGACTTTACAACGGAGATATCGGTTTTGTGTACACCGATTCGGATCGTTCCTCCGGGCTTCGCGTACAGTTTCCCTCTCCCGCCGGCGGCCGGCCCCGAACGTTTTCGCCCTCCCGACTCGCTTCCTGGGAGCCGGCCTTCGCCCTCACCGTGCACAAGAGCCAGGGCTCCGAGTTCGACCGCGTACTGCTCCTGCTGCCGGAGATCGACTCACCGCTGCTGAGCAGAGAGCTTATCTATACCGCGGTCACCCGCGCCCGGCACAGTGTCGAGATCCGGGGAAGCGGGGAGATTCTGCGGGCGGCACTGCGGCGAACCACCGAGCGCGGCTCGGGACTGGGACAGCGATTGTGGATGGAATGAAGATCCTCAATGAGGAAATGCACCACACACCGGGAAGCGAGTGCCGCGCTCGATCTATTTTCGTACGGTATGGGCACCACGCCGATTGAACTCAAGTACGAAACCTATTCGTACACCGCCGAGCCGGGATGGTCGATCTCACGCTACGAAATGTTCGACACGTGCAAGCGCCGGTATTTTTACACGTATTACCGACGGCATGTCACCGACGTCCCCCACTACACAATCCAGAAGCTCCGTGAGATGACCTCGGTCCCGCTGGAGACGGGCAACGTGGTGCACGACGTCATGGAGGCGTTTCTTCGGCGCCTGCAGAAGGACGACAGCGCGATCGACGAAGAGAAGCTGCTGGCATATTCCGCGGAGAAGACGTCCGAGTATTTCGGCCGCAAGACGTTCATGGAACTGTACTACGGCGACCGGGAACGTATCGACATGGAAGCGGTACATGAAAAAGTGCGCACCTGCCTTGCCAACTTTCTCGGGAGCCCCACCTGCAACTGGATATACATGAAAGCGCTGACCAACAGAGACAACTGGATGATCGAACCCCCCGGCTACGGAGAGACGCGGCTTGACGGGATCAAGGCGTACTGCAAGATGGATTTTCTGTTTCCGGTCGACGACGACGTGTATATCCTGGACTGGAAAACCGGCAGGAAAGATACGTTCAAACACACGCGCCAGCTCACGGGCTACGCCGCCGCGGCAAGCAACAACTTTCACATACCCTGGAGCCGCATCTCCCCGCGCATCGTCTATCTCTATCCGGCGTTCGAAGAGCTGGAAGCCGTGCTCAAGGAAGAGGACATACAGAGCTTCCTGGAACGTGTCCGTGCCGAGTCCGAAGAGATGAAAAGCTTCTGCGTCGATCCCCAACGCAACATCCCCCTCCCGATCGACCACTTCCCCCCGGCGCCATCACCGTCGATCTGCCGCAACTGCGTATTCCGCGAACTCTGTTTCCCCGACCTCAAGGGAAGATAGAGACAGAGG
>CAZNDN010000156.1:0-8608 GCA_964571815.1 uncultured Fibrobacterota bacterium
ACGTGGATATGCCGGTGTTCGTGGCGGTTCTGGTTCCAGGTTCGGTTGTCGGTGACATTGCTGACGTTGTATACCTGTCGGTTCACCGTCTTGTTAACCGTCACCTGCGAGGGCTGAGCCGGGCTCGGCTCCTCGAGCTGCAACCGCCTGAGCTTCTCATCGATCGGAATCCACTCACCTTGAAACTGAACATAGCCCTGCTGGATCATCTCACGCAGCCGGCTCTGCTGCTGCTCGGCCCGCTCCAGCGATATCCAACGCCCCCGGTCCTGCACCATCCCGTGAATTACCCGCGCCCGGTCTTCTCTGATCATTTGTGCTGCTCCTGAGAATCGGAAGGCATTGCCGATGACACCGGTGTACGCAACGACTCGAGCCTCGTGCGAAACATCTCCAGCTCCGGATCTTTCGGCGCGGCAAGCGCCCACCGTTTCGCTTCAATCCGCGCCAGCTCATAATCCTTGATTTTGAGGTACAATTCGGCCATGAGCCGATACCCGAAACGATCCTGCGGCATGAGCTCCTGCGCCTCCTTGTAGCGGTCCCGCGCTCCTTTCAGGTCTCCGATGCGTTCGCTGAGCAGCCCTTCCATTACCAGTTGCGTGTGCCGATGGTACTGCAGGCCCCGCCAGCCCGTGTATCCCACCACACCCACGGCGGCCATAAGAACGAGGACGAGCACGAAACTCACGATCGCCAGCGCGTGAGGTCCCGATCCCCCCCGCACCGGCGCAAGCTCCTGGTTGTGCGGATCGGCTTTCAGTTGCGCAATCCGCTCCAGGTGCACCTGCGCGTACTCCTTTTCGTCGGAGTAGGGAAACCGCTCCATGATCTCGCGATACAATCGCTCCGCCGTTTCCCAGTCGCCCTTGCGATAATCAAGGTCGTAGGCCCTTCGGTACAACTCGATTGCCGATGCCATACTGCCTCCCTTCCGACACGCTCGACGGTAAATTTCCGGCTGCAATCGCTAAAATAATTACTGCAGGTTGACAATCCTTACAAAGCTGCGCCACGGTGCCGGCTTATTGCCCGACTGCTCCCTCCAGCGCTCGCTCCAGCTTCCGCATGTCCTCCGGCACAGGTGCTGCAATCTTCACCGGCTCGCCGCTCCGGGGGTGCCGAAACGCCAGTGCGCGGCAATGAAGCGCCTGGCGGCCGATACACGGCGCCTCCTTCACCGCTCCGTAGACAGTGTCGCCCGCAATCGGCAATCCCGCCCACGCAAGATGTACGCGTATCTGGTGCGTACGGCCGGTTCTCGGCCGGGCCGTTATCAGGCTGTGGCTCGGTCCGAGCCGACGGACCAGCTCCAGATCGGTGCGTGCCGGCTTCCCGCGGTCGGGATCGACCCGGTATTTCGGCGCCCCGCTCTCGGCCCTCTCCATCTTGCCGATCGGACGATCCACGGTGAATGCACTCCGCGAGAAAATGCCCTCCACGATCGCCGTGTACTCCTTGTCGACCTCGCCCCGCGCCAGACGAGCATTCATCGTGACCAGTGCCGCGCGCTGCTTTGCCATTAGGACAACGCCCGACGTGTGCCGGTCGAGTCGGTTGACAATGTGCAGATCCGATCCCCACGGTGAGCCGGGTGCTGTTCGCAAGAGGCTGATCAGGTTGTTCGTGAACGACTTTCCCGCGCGATGGACCAACAGGTTGCCGGGCTTGTCCACCCCCAGCAGCCAGGGATCATCGTACACAATCCCATAGCGCGTGTCTGCCGGCGGCTCCTCGAACGGTGGGGGCTCGAAACCGACACTGTCGCCGGCCGTAACCTTCGCCATGCAGTCCACACGCTCCCCGTTGAGCGTCACTCGCCCGGAGGCGACATGCTCACGCCACTGCCCGATTTCGTGGTACGTAAAACGCCGCGCCAGGTAGTCCTGGAGCGGCAGGCCGGAGAGGTGTGGCGGTACGGGGGAGCTGAATACCATTCCCTGGGCTTTTCGGGTAATATGACCGTTGAACGATTTCAGGGCCCTGCCCGGACAGGCATCCCGCCACACAAAATACCCCCGGCCGCGGTCACGTATTTTTATGGGTCGCGGAGTATCTCCGTGGTGTCCTTGTTCGCTGTGAGGAGGCGCTCATGTTGAAAAAAGATCCTGAGCACAAGATCACGATTCTGACCTGCTACGACTTCCCCACTGCCCGTGCCATGGACAACAGCGATATCGACGTAGTGTTCGTGGGCGATTCGGTGGGTACCAACATGCTGGGCTACCGCTCCGAGCTGGAAGTGACGCTTCAGGACATGATTCATCATCTCAAAGCAGTCCGCAAGGGCGTTACGCGCAAGACCCTCATGGTCGACCTTCCGTACGCCACCTACGGTGACGTGAACACCGGGCTGACCAATGCCCGTCTCATGCAGAGCAAGGGTGCGGATATTGTCAAGCTTGAAGGCGGTGCGGAGCTTGGCCCGATCGTGTCGGCGATTGTGGACGACGGTATCCCGGTGATGGGTCATATCGGGTTCCAGCCGCAACTGGCCCGGAGCGCGAAGCGCGCCGTGGTGGGCGCGCTGGCCGACGAAGCGGTGAGGCTGTTTGAGGATGCGCGCGCGCTGCAGGCCGCCGGAGTCTGCTCGCTGGTGCTTGAGTGTGTGCCCGAGGATGTTGCACGGGAGATTACCGAGCGTATCTCGATCCCGACTATCGGAATCGGCTCGGGGCGCTATACCGACGGGCAGGTGCTGGTGTACGCCGATGTTGTCGGGTGGTACAACATGCCGTTTCGGTTTGTGCGCCGCTACGATCAATTCCACGAACGGACCGTTTCAGCGGCCGACCGGTTTGCCGACGAGGTAAGAAGCGGTGCCTACCCGCAACGAAATCACGGATTCCGGATCAAGGCGGAGCAGTTCGGTGAATTCGTTCGTCGTGTCGAGAGCGAAAAGCGATTCTCGGTCGAACAGGACCCCTCACCCACCCGCGATGGAGAAAACCCGGCCGCCTCTGCCCGGCCGGGCTAATCCGGTTACCTCTGATCGGAGCGTCATCCTTCGAGAGCCCTTTCTTTTTCTGTGGCTCCGGGCTCTCCATGAGAAAGCCGGGCCTGGCTACTTCTTCTCTTTCTTACCGAAATACGACTCGGAAAACGCATCGAGTGCCTTTCTCATCTTCGCAATAGTGTCTTGATCTGTGGTTTGTTTGGCTTTCATGGCATACACGAGCAACTCATGCAGCGCGCTCAGCTCGCGGACATATTTCGCGCGCGCTTCCTTCTCGTCGGTACCTGTCGGCTTGATCCGCTGGGTCATGAAATACTGATAGACGATCTCCTGGATCTTGTTCGCGTGCGCTTCCTTGTTGTCGATCCAGCGAACCAGTTGGTTGTAGTTGATCGGTTTCTTCTTGCCCAGCTCGACAATCTGTTTCATCGACTTCTCGACCGTACCGATATGCTCGCGTACGAGAGCCACCCGCATGTCATCATCGTAGATACCGCACGGAATCTCGCAGTGACCGAATATCGGACCCGCCGAAAACAAACACACCGCCGCGCACACCACCCATCCCGCACTTCGTCGAACACCCATCAGCAACCTCCTCAGTTAAGAAATGACGTATCTACTTCCGCAACCCCGGTGTCGTCCGCACGCCCTTCCCCCGTCCATCGGCAGGCTCGCGACGAACCCGCTTGAAACCCGTTCGAACGCTTAAGCATCCGACATCGACACATTTCCTGAGCACCCTCACGAACGGTTAAACACAATCTCCCCCCCGGAAGTACGTGAGTAGGTGCGGAGAAGAGTTATTGGTTCCAGGATACCATTACCCCTTCCCACTCGCCCGTGCTTCCATCGTTCCCGGCAAAGGTCCACCATAACCCTCTGCCTGGGAGACAAAGCAAAGCCCGTGCCATCAGCCGGCCATGCTTTCAACCTCACCAGTCCACTCCAAAAATGGCGCAGCAGCCGTCGCCGTCCGGAAAGACTCACGGTTCATTTCTGATTTCGCGAAATACTTTTCCCGAAATCGCCAAACCGGGACCGCGAAGAGCATTCGCGGGCACCCCGGAGTGGTCGTCCCGTGCCAATTCGTCCGGCATGATATATTTATTCACGTCCCCGCGGCGCCTGCCCGGCTCCCCGGCTTACACAGCCGGGAACATGGCGCTCAAGCGGGCCGAATCCGCGGGCGCGTTGGTACGATATTTGATCGTTACGGGCATAAACCGTTCAGTTGTCGCATTCACATCTTGAAAGGAGTTGGACGATGAGTGATCATGTTTACAAAAAAATCGAAATGACCGGTTCGTCAACCACGGGGATCGAGGATGCCGTGCAGACGGCGCTGCAAAAGGCCGGCAACTCGGTCAGGAACATGCGGTGGTTTGAGGTGAGCGAGATTCGCGGCCATATCGAAGACAACAAGGTCGCGCACTGGCAGGTGAGCCTGAAAGTCGGGTTCGATGTAGAATAAGCCGCACGGACAGGACTGACAACACCCGCCGGGACTGCTCGGTAACCGGCGGATGTCCTCTTCCCCGACCGGGGCGAGGAGTTCAGGCCCGGATGCGGAGGGGTCGCGGAAACGTAACTGCCTGCATGGGCCTATTCGGGCCAACACGATCATCGACGCCATACTCTCGTGCTCGTGCTCGGACTGGGTGAGTCCCGAAAAGTCGGGACGAATAATCGGCTTGCACCTTGCCCACAATCCAAAGCAGTACAAGACCAAGGAACGAGGACGAGGACGAGAGTCTATCAAGTCCTTCCGCGGAATGGCACTCGCCGGTCCTCATATCCGGAGTTTCTCACCCATCACGAAGAACCAACGTTTCCCGTTGATTCACCCTCTGCGGTGACAACCCAGCGCACAGAAGAGCTTTTCACAATCACGAGGGTATTTGAGAAATCACGAGTTTTGTTTCGACGAAGAAACGGAAGGAGCAGCTCGCCTAGTGCGCGGCCGGAGGTGGGGTTAGCCTTCAGGCGTACAACTCCCGGATGCCTCGAAAGCTTCAGAACCGCCCAGTCACCGAAATGCTCATCGAGAGTAATCAACACTCGACGCGAAGAAACGCAGTAGGTGAGTATCTCGATATCATCTGAGCGACTCATTCCTTTTTCGGAAGCACATTCAACATCGTGGCCTTCAGCGCGAACACGCCGCGCCACGTGTGAGTCGATCATCTGATCCAGAAACAATCGCATCTGCTATGCCGCGCGCTGCTCAACCTCAGTGTGGTCAATCATTTCACGGCAGTACTGAAGAGCGGCAGAGACCTGCTCCGGGGACAATTCCGGATACCTTGCAACGACCTGTTCCACCGAGCCGGTTTCGGCAAGTTGGTCCAGCACAACCGTAACCGGAATGCGCGTCCCGGCAATCACCGGTTTGCCGCTGCAGATTCGTGGGTTTATTGAAATGTACCCTTTCATCACGACATGTGACACGAAGTTCCCTCCACTGGCCCGAACGTGAGTACTTAGAAGAAATTATAGAAGAAATTACATAATGTTCGGTGCGGGGAGAGGGGACGGTGGCTAGATATATACTTAACACGCGGGCGGAAGTCCAGGCAGGGCAAAGCACCAGCTATCACCGATCTGCTGTGCCGCCCTGTTTTCGTGTACTGCAGCAGAACCTGCACCAGCCATCGCACACTCTGCCCGGTTCTCTGTGGTAGCCTCACATCTCCCCCTTTCACCACAGAGTGCACAGAGACCACAGAGAACCTTCTCCTACACACAACACACCTGTGACACGGTTCGTCAGGCCGACAAAATCAGTCGGTGTAGAGATGAGCAAACGCAAAGTGCGAATGGTCGGCAAGCACCGCGCCTGCCGTGGGCGCCGGTAGTGCCTCGTAGGTAGGCACCGGGAATGAGACTCCCACCAAGGCTGGCCGGTGAGCTGACCTCTCTAAACGGGGAACAGGAAATGGCCGAGAAACTCGGAAAAGGACACGCCATGACCACGGACGCACGCACAGATCCCTCCGCCGTGACAGCGAAACTCCTTGTGTGCGTGCCGCCGCGGCCGCGATACTTGATGAAGTACAACCTCGGCGCAAGGCGGGAATGTGCAAGCAGTGATCGACATTCACCGGCGGAAAACCTTCCCACAATCCTTCCCGGGGCGTGCAGAAGTGTCACCTGCGAGCCGGCCTGCCGGAACCCCAATATGACGCGCAAGACCGCTCACATCCACGGTAAATGCCCTGGTTGTCACCTCGCTTGGATACCAGTTCGTCTCGCCCGTGAGTTCGGCGTATGCCTTCAGTATACAACTGTGTGTTATGTGGAGTGACGGTCCCGCACTCACGTGGACGGCTCCTGATGCCCGGGCATGGGTGACATCCAAATGCGCGATCCAGGCGCAGATGCTGGAAGTAAATCGCGGGAATCTGCTGTCGGAGAAGGGTGAATCGGAGGAATTGAGGCGGGCACGGGAACTGCCGGCGAGCCGGGAAAAAAGCGCCCCCAGCACGACTCGAACGTGCGGCACCGGGTTTAGGAACTTTTTGACCGTACTCCCGTCTGCCGCACAAACACTGTCTCTCAGCCATGGGTGCCCTCTTGAACTGCTACAAAACTGCTACGCGCTGTCGCCCTCATATCCCGTATGATCTCCAGAGCGTCCCTGTTATGATACACCCGAGCGGTCTTCTCGGAGTACTGTATCCCGAGCTTTCGCAACCGCTCATAGCTGTATCCCTGCTCCTCGATCATGTACGTCACCGCAACATGCTTCAGGTCGTGCCAGTGAAAGTCGTCAACGTCCGCCGCAGCGCACACCGACCGGAAATGCCGCTTCGGATCACCCGTCCTCCGCCACTGCCCCGGCTTCATTTTGGTGTGCATCCCGTTACGCTCAGTCGCGACCATAGGAAACAGCCACGGACACTCCCCCGGCAGGGACAGGAAATACCCCATCAACGTATCATCGATATTGGGAAGAATCGTCAGCCGTTGCTTCCGGCGACCGGTCTTGCGAGGCCGAAACCTGACCACACGGTTCGTCATGTCCAGAGCTTCACGTGTTAGCCCGAACTGATCCGTCTTTCTGATCGGGTTCAGCGCCGCAAAGTAGACGGCCCACTTCAGGTGGCTGTCCCACCCGTCCAGCACGTTGAAAATGCGCTGCCGCTCCTGTTGCGTCCAAACCCTTTCCCGGTACTCGAACGCCGTGATCCCATAGTCCCGAATGGGCACGCGGTCAATCAATCCCGTCCTGTAAGCATAATTGAGCACGGATCGCACGCAAATCCGGTAGTTGTTCACCGTATTGGGCTTCCGCTCGCCGGAAATGCTCGTCGTGTACTTGTGATACGCCTGCAGAAGGCGATCATTCACCTTCACGCGCCCAAGGGCCTTCCGCACCCCTACGCGCCCATCGAAGCAACTTCGCATCCCCCCGTAATCTTCTCCCCCGCCGTGCCGGTGGAGATAATGTTCTACGCACTCACCAAATGTCGGAGTCTTCAAAGAGCCTTCGACCGACACCGCCAGATCAAGCATCGCCTTTGCAATCTTACGCTTATCCCGCGTGTCCAACGTGACCTGCTTCCACGAAGCGACACCGTCGGCGCGGCGATACGGATGCCTGATCAGCGTCCGGCCGTCCGGTAGAAACTTGACGCCCAAAGCGGCCTCCGTTCCACCGGGTAGCGCACTCCTTTGAATATCAGTGTCGGCAGGTACGCCGGTCAAGGTCCCCTCCTCCTATCGACCTCAGGCCTCCGGCTTTTCAGCCGTTGCCGGCCCCGGTCCCGTCTCCGGCCCGGCTGGTCCCGGCCGGCCCTCTTGATCAGCCCGCTCCAATCTCTCCGCCTCGGCGATCAGGTCTTTCACCGATTCTTGCTTTTGCTGCGGCTCAACGTCCGCCGTTTCGCTCGGCGCGCCCACCAGCCGCTTCATAATCGCCGCCGGCGGTGGCAGCTCCGTCGCGCTGCTCTCGCGCAAATGCGCGTCCAGAGCCGCCTTCAGGTCTGCGGGGTCAACTCGTTGAAACGCCCGCGTCCACCATTGCGTTATCTTTTCATCGCGGTCCGGCGTATAACACACTACGAATCCCCGGATCGCCTTCCTGCGTTCGCCGCCTCCGCTGTCGCTTGCCATGTCACCCTCCTCGCTTAAATGTTAGATGAGTTTATTGTATCCGTCAATCCCTGTAAACTCTTCCATTGGCAAATGCACGACCGGTTCCAAATCGGCATCGTCAATGCGTGTTGACAAATGCCGGTCGATGAATCCGAGCGCCCACCCGTGTCCCTCCTCCAGCGATACACACAAATCACTATCCACAAACCGCACCGCCAGAATTGCCGGCAGCCGGAACGTCTGGGAATACAATCGGGCCCTTAAAAACTTGTGCATTGACAAAATGTACATCTCATATTTCGCGCTCTTAGTGGTGCGCTCCTTACACTCCACCAACGCCACCGGGCGTCCGTCGCGCAGGGCCAGAAAATCAAGCCTGTATTTCACCGGCAGCTTGCGCATGTCAACATTCCACGCCACTTCCAGCGTGTCCGCGAACGCCCTTTCGCGCACCAGATCGGCGGCGGTCTCGTAAAACGGCCGTGCCGGGCTTTCGCTGCTGGTGAAGCTCGCGGCAATCATGCCGCCCCCTCGTGTAATTCCTTGGCCGTC
>CAZNDN010000157.1:0-2057 GCA_964571815.1 uncultured Fibrobacterota bacterium
GAGGGGGAGTTTTTCCGGCTGCTGGTGAAGGTGAGCCGGACACGGGATGAGCAGAAGCGGCGGGAGTTTCTGCACGAGTTGAACGTGCGGCGCAACCGCAGCCGGTTTGTTCGCCTGAATCGGGCGTTTGTCAAGTACTATCAGGACTATCACTACCCGCTGGTGCGCAACGGGATCGAGGCGTTCGGGTTCGACGGCGACTACGAGGCGTTCGCGCGGTTTTTCGACCCGTCGTTGGCGGTGAGCGATCTGAAGAAGTACGTGCGGGACCTGTGCGAGTGGGGGCTGGTGGAGCAGGACACGGCGGGGCGTTACCGTGTGACCGACATGCTGGTTGAGCCGCCCGAAACGCTGGGACTTCAGGTGCGGGAGATGAATGCCGAGTGGATCAGGCACGCGCTGGGCGCGCTTCGGCGCATACCGCCCCCGGAGCGCCATATCTCTTCCATGCTGGTCGGCGTAAGCCGGGAGAACCGACGGAGGATCATGGAGCGGATCGAAGAGTTTCGCTCCGAGATAGCGGAGATGGTGGACCGTGACGACAACCCGGAGGTGGTGATGCAGTTGGGCATGCAATGGTTTCCGAAATCAAAGGTGAAGCGATGACACGCTTACTCCTGCTCTGCGGACTGGCGGCGTGGCTGGGGTGTTCTTCGACGGACTCCGGCAGCCTGGCCGGCCCGGGTGATGATTTCCCGAACAGCAGGACCGCGGTGCGCACGGCGGTGAGTGCGTGTCTGGATGCCGGGTCGGTGTGGCGGCAGGTCGATGTTCTCGGGGATACGCTGCCCGACGCCGGAGAGGCGGAATCGCTCATGGTCGCACCCCTGACGCCGAATACCGCGGCCGGCGGAGCGCCGAAAAGGGCCGCCGAGATCGAGTGGGACAGCGTGGTGGTCGATTTCAGCGATACCGCCGTGGGCCTGCTCCACGTGTACCGTTTCACCAACGATTTCTTTGTCACCACCGGCCAGGCGCTCACACTCCTGTACAATCGGGCGGCCCTGGATTCCACCGACGACAACGACACGATCCTGTCGCTGATCGGCCGGACCGATCTGGTATTCTCCGATGAGCGCTACGAGTATACCTTCGCCGACAGCGACACCAACGGCACGCTGGATACCGGTGAAGTCACCCATGTCAAGGAAACGCGATTCACGACAACGGTTACGTCGGTCGCGGGGACATCGGAGGACAATTTCGCCGCCGCGGTGAATATCGTCGTGTTCGACCAGGTTGTGGTGGGCGCTGTTGCGGGAGATACCTTGTCGAGCGTGACGCTGGCCGATTACGACAATGACGGCACCTTGTACGACAGCACGGGCGACGCGAATGCGATCAGGGTTGAAGTGGTGGAGAAGAATCCCGACTTGGTGGGACAGCCGCATATCGCGCGCCGGCGGTCGATGTTGGTACTGACCCTCACGGAGAGCGGCGCGTGGACCACAACGAGGCTGACAATCAACAACACATTGCGCCGCGGGGGAGGAGAGTCCCTTGCCCTGATCGGTCCTCGTGCCGACTCATCGTTTTGCGGCGGTGACACGGCTGCGCTGGTATTCAGTCGCAGGGGCGCCGCAAATGGGGGAATCGACACGCTGCACATTTCGTTTGAGATTCTGCTGGCGCCCGAAATCTCGCGGTATGCGGCGCACCGCCTTGTCTCGTTGGAGGCCCGCGGCGGGGCCCCGGCACTGGGCATCGAGAGCTTCCGCCTGGGTTTCGTACCCGATGCGCCGAAGAAATGGTCTGCTTTTGCGCTGAAAGGCACACTGAATGCGGCAATCGAGTTTCGCAACAACGCCCGTGCGGGGCTCTCGGGGACGGTGGATGAGGACTCGGTTTACGTGGAGTACTTCGACAGTTGGGGACGAACCTATGCGGGTCCCCTGGAGAGCCTGGGTGCAGAGGAGTAGGCTGGGCAGGGCCTCACACAGATGCACAGAGTGCACGGAGAGGGGAAGAGAGGGTTTTTTGCTTTGGAGCTGGGTGGAGAGGTGGTGGTCGAGGAGTGAGGTGGGTTCGCGTTGTGTTCTCTCACGGAGACACGGAGT
>CAZNDN010000157.1:2157-8455 GCA_964571815.1 uncultured Fibrobacterota bacterium
GGTGGTCGAGGAGTGAGGTGGGTTCGCGTTGTGTTCTCTCACGGAGACACGGAGTGCACGGAGAGGGGAAGAGAGGGTTTTTTGCTTTGGAGCTGGGTGGAGAGGTGGTGGTCGAGGAGTGAGGTGGGTTCGCGTTGTGTTCTCTCACGGAGACACGGAGTTCACAGAGGGAGGGGGGGGACAAGACCATGTGTGTGCTTTTCCTCTGTGCGCTCAGTGAGCCCTGTGAGAGACGCTTGTGCGTTTTGTCTTTTCGGGAGTTGCGGTGCGGTCGATCAAGGAGGGGAGAATGAAGAAGGTGTGGTGGGCAGTCATGGCGTCGGTTGTGGCGCTGGGGGATGCGGCGCATGGGGGGATGGATCTCTATGTACTGGGCGGCTACGGGTTTCCGTTCGGCGGAAGCGGGCCGTATGCTTCGGAGAAACGCGACAACGACATTGCTCCGTACGAGTCGGAGACCCGGTATCTGAACCTGGGCAAGGGGATCAGGGGAGAAGCGGGCGCGGGTATCGATTTGCACGAGAACCTCGGGATTCAGGCCGGATTCAGCGGATCGTTTCTGGTTGCGGGGGTTATCGACGAAGATGTCACGGAGATCGACTGGGCGCAGCTTGCGACCACCACGACCACCGCGACCCGTGAGTACGATGCAACAATCATCGGCATGCGCATGCAACTGCGTCCGAAGGCCACGCTCTCGGAACGGGTAGCGCTTTACTGCGGTGTGGGCGGCGGGGTGTTCATGGCATTCACCGAATCGGAGAGGACCACCCGCACGGTATCCCGCTCCAACAATACCACGACCACCAGTGTGTCGACCGAGACGTGGGAATACGACAACGAGATCATGCCTGCACTGACCGCCTCGGCCGGCATGCGTATCAACGTGCTCGGGCCGCTCTCGTGGGTGAGTGAGGTCTGTTACGAGGCAATGAATGTGGTGCATGAAAAGGAAACGTACACCTCAGGCGACGGCGACACCGAAGTCGAACGTTTCGAGCGCGACGCCGTCGATCCCCCCGCCCCGCCTATTGTTCCCGCAACGACCATATCCGTGCGTACGGGATTTGCGTTCTCGATCAGGTGAGCGGCGGCCTCTGTGGTCCCCCGGTGTCGACTCGATCAGATGATCCCTTTCAATTGGAGCCGGCAGGATGTGTATCGGGCGTAAGAACGCCGCTGCGCCCCACTCATCCACCCTCCGGCGTTGGAACTGCCTGCGATAGTGGGAGTATATCCGGGGTGGTATCCGGTGCATTTCGATACTACACTTCCGTTGTGAATATTGTTCAATATCTGAGTGAGATCAGGTCGGCTCTGCGAATCGACGTCGATTTCCAAAGGGAGTTGACACCCAACGCTCGTGAAGTATTTTGTTGAGTGGTGGGGTGTGCGGAAAAGGGGCTCAATCACCGGTTAGGGCAGCTCAATCTTGGGAGACACAGTTGTGAGAGACCAAGACTATCAAGAAGTAGAGGAATTCATTAGAAACTGGTACTATGATGACAAGTCTCATACATACGCACAGAACCTCTGTAAATGACTTTTTGACATTGTTGACTGTCTGGATCAACAAGGGCTGGCAGACAAGACCATTCGGAAACATTTGGATAACTGTTGGTCAAGTGGAATTCTTGAATGAAGCTATGGGTATGGAGATGTGTTTATCCCGGAAGAAGTATTCAATTATCCGGAAGTCGACTATGTACATGAGTTCAGGAGGAAGCACGGCGATTCAAAACATGCATTGCAGCCATAAAGGCAACATGGAAAAGGTTGTACAACTATACAAGAACCAGGGGGCATCTTGAAGGTGGCTAATACACTGTAATGAGGCTAAACCCCTGACAAACGGCTGCATATGGGTAAGCGCAAAAAGAGTAGCAGGAAGAAACTGAAGGGAAGAGCCCGGCGAGTTGAGGTAGCTCCTCGGTGGGTGAGAGATTACCTGTCCAATGGTGGCACGAAGGCGAACCTTCTCAAAAAGTACCGTGCCAAATTCGGTATTGACTGGGAGTGCTCGATTGCCGAATTGCAGGCTTTGGGTATTTCGTTTGATCCGGAGTATCTATCCGCCGTTCGCCAAAGCGCGAAATCGCACAATTTCGTCAAGACCTCGCAGACACCCGTTTCAGAATGGGAATTTGGCGATCGTTGCGCAGAAGGATGCGCAGAAGATAGTGATTCAGACGAAACTTTTGCTTACATTGCCGGGTATACCTCAAATGGCTTTGCTTTTGGAGTTACGCGGGAAGAAATGGAGGAAGCCCGGGATGGTGAGTGGTAGGCCGGCGGACATGTTGACATCCAGGTACAGGTGAAGGACAAGCGACCCCGGATTTTCAGCTTCATCAATGTAAAGCGGGTAATCCCGCCGCGGGGCGGCTTCATGTTACACGGGAAGAAGATGGAATATGGACTCAGACCGTTGAAGACTGAAGACAAGGGCTTTGAAAGCCGAATGAGGGGTACGAGAAAGGCATGATATAGTTCGGGATTGACGGCGTGGACTGTTGGAAGCACTTTTCCCGGACGTGTTCCGTTGAGTAGAAGCAGTCGTGGGTTCCCCCACACGTTCGTCAGCACTTTGACCTGCACATGCGCAGCGACCTCACGATCAGGGGTTACCGCGAGATGCATTTGTTATCAGCTCTGTCCTTCTATGGTTGACGCGAGCGCTATGGCGGGATGAACGTGGCGGGTCGCGATCAATGTGGGAGTTGCAGGCAAATACCACAGGGCAATGCCCACCGAAGAACCGCACGTGATGTGCGGCACAAGAGAAAGGCACGGGGAATGTTTCTCAGCAGAAGACGTCACAAGCTTGTGGGGAAGGTGATTGATACGTGGAAGAGTGAAGGGGTGATTTCGGAGGATGAATCCCGAAAGCTGCATGATTCAATCGAGATATCGAGGTTCGATTGGAAGCGTCTCGGAAAGTACTCTTTCCGGATTGCCGGCATAAGCCTGGCCATTGCCGTGTTCGCGGTGCTTCTGGATGAGGCACTACGGGAATTGCTGAAGCAGCTATTCCGGATGCCGCCGATTGCCAAATCGATTTTTCTTGGCGTTGCGGCCGCGGCGCTCTATTTCCGGGGATTCAGGAGAAAGCAAACAAAACCGGAGAAGCGGCTCTCGAATGAGTTCTTACTATTTGTTGGAGCCATTGTCACGGGTGCGGCACTGGTTTTTTTCGGCCTCGCGGTTGACACGGGTAGCGGGCATTATTCGATTCTGATTTTGACGGCAAGTATAATCTACCTTGTGATCGGAGGCTTGTTCCCCTCGGCGCCGATGTGGACGCTTGGTCTGATTTCATTGGGGTCCTGGTTTGGAACCGAGACAGGATATGTATCGGGATGGGGGGCGTATTTCCTTGGGATGAATTATCCCGCAAGGTTTGTACTTTTCGGAAGCTTGCTGCTGGCAGTTTCATTTCTTGTCGGCAGAAGCAGACTCATGCAGGTGTCGAAATCGACTTACGTGATTGGATTGCTGAACCTGTTTCTTGCCTTATGGGTTATGTCTATCTGGGGGAACTATGGTGATATGGCCACATGGCATGGTGCGTCAATCGCCGAGCGATTTGTCTGGTCATTGCTGTTTGGATTGGCTGCCGTTGGTGCAATCGTATGGGGTTTGAAGCACGACGACCGAATCGCGCGAGGGGTCGGCATTACGTTTCTGTTCATCAATCTCTACACGAAGTATTTCGAGTATTTCTGGAAAGTATCGCACAAAGCGGCTTTCTTTGCGGTATTGGCAGTGAGTTTCTGGCTTGTGGGACGATATTCCGAAAAAGCTTTCAATGCTTTGAAGGAGAGGTTGGTTGAAGTACCGGGTGAAGACTCATGAGAAGACGGTGCTTGTCGTGCGCATGCGCCCGGATTGCGTTGAATCCAGTGGTGTGCTGAC
Source organism: uncultured Fibrobacterota bacterium (assembly GCA_964571815.1). Lineage (GTDB taxonomy): Bacteria > Fibrobacterota > Chitinivibrionia > Chitinivibrionales > WJKA01 > CAZNDN01. The sequence goes on from CAZNDN010000157.1 coordinate 6,073, forward strand.
GGCGAAACCGGTGGGGCGAACCATTGTCTACAGGAGTAACCCGAGGTTCTTCCTGCGCAAGGAGCTTCATGCACTCCTGCTCAAGATCGTTGATGCGTATCCGTTGGAATGGAAAGAGAGACTGCTGTTGAACCGGCGCAGGCCTCGGGCGAAAGGAAAACCGGTGGAGCCTTTTGCAGACATCGAGGGGAAGAAACGCTGATGGTTGACTTGAGCAGCGTTGCCGCCCGCCCTGCGGAAAAGCCGCGTGCGTGGGGAGGCTCGAAAGTCGGGCGGCGATCTTGCATATCGAAAACGACCACTATCGACCGCTTCCCGTCGATTTTCACGGGCTCAAAAAACGGCTTTTGACAAGGTAGTAAACCGGTTCAAACCCTCCCGAATGGGCGATCTTGAGCCATTGGGGCCATGTGCGGTGGTCCGACCGGGAGCATGCCGGCGCGCGGACAGTATTTGGTGCTGCCGCATAATGAGGATGATTTTGAGTTCGAGGAACGGTTCATGAGCCTGAAACGGGAATTGACAGAGCAGTTGAGGCAGGAGAACCGGCCCGACAAAGGAATCTCGCGGAACCTTGACAGGGTGATGCTGCCATGACAACGGTACCTTCGTTCCAGCCGAAGAAGATTCAGAACCTCATTTATGCCATCCGGGGCATGCAGGTGATGCTTGACTCAGATCTCGCTTCCCTGTATGGTGTTGAAACCAAAGCACTCAATCAGGCGGTCAAGAGAAACCGTGAACGATTTCCCGGCCGGTTCATGTTCAGGCTGACCGTTGAGGAGGAAGCGGCTCAAAGGTCACAATTCGTGACCTTTGACAACCCCCGGGTGTCCGCAAACTTGAGGTCACAGTCTGTGACCTCAAGATCGGGCCATGGTGGCAGAAGAACTATGCCGTACGCTTTCACCGAGCAGGGCGTTGCCATGCTTTCCTCGGTTCTGCGCAGCAAGGCAGCCGTAAGCGTGAGTATCCGGATCATGGACGCCTTTGTGCATATGAGGAGATTCTTGCTCGAGAATGGGCACATACTCTCCCGAATCGGGTCCATCGAGCAAAAACAGATTGAGACAGACCAGAAAATCGACCGGATATTCACGGCACTCGAGGAACGCGACATAACACCCAAAAAGGGTGTCTTTTTCGACGGGCAGGTGTACGATGCGTATGTGCTGGTGGCGAAGATAATCCGAAGCGCAAAGAAGTCGCTGATACTCATCGATAACTACATAGACGATTCCGTCCTTACCCTGTTCACCAAACGCAGAGATGGAGTGAGTGCGACAATCCATACCCGTTCCCCGACAAAACAGTTGCAGCTTGACATCCAAAGGCACAATCAGCAGTACCCGCCTGTTGTCGCAAAGGAAATCAAGAACGTCCACGACCGCTTTTTAATTGTGGACGGCCGGACCGTGTACCATATTGGCGCATCGCTCAAGGATCTTGGAAAAAAGTGGTTTGCCTTCTCAAGAATGGGCAAAGAAGGATTGAAAATCGTGGAGAAATTGAGCACGTGATCGATAGTCAGACACATTCTCCTCCCGCAAAGCACTCCCACCGCCGGTTGACCTCCGACTGCACATTCCTCCTCCCCCTCAACCCTCTCCCTGTCCCTCCCCTCGGACTATTTGCGTGACACCAGGCAAAAATGATAGTTTTTCACTATACACTACCTCGAAATCCCCACCCCGGGAGTACCCATAGATGCCCCCAAACCGCAACCCCGCCCCCCGGCACGTGCCGGCATCGGCCGCCGCGGTCTTCGGGCAATGAAACAACACACACCACGAAAGGAGAGCCACCAGATGCCGAGCACATACGAGAAAAACCGCATGCCCGACGGCGGCTACCTGATGCAGTACAAGAAAGGTCCGAAACGCGTCCCCTGGAGTAAAAGAGCCCTGCAGTTCAAAATCGAACTCGCCGACATTACCCCGCCCGTATGGAGAAGAATTGTCGTGCCCGCGAATTACAACTTCTGGGACCTGCATGTCGCCATCCAGGATGCCATGGGATGGTGGGACAGTCATCTGCACCATTTCGAGATCAAGGGAAAGGGTGCGCGAAAAGAGGAGCGAATCGGAATCCCGGACATGGAAGGATTCGCGGATGAATTGCCCGAAGTTTTCCCCGGGTGGGAGATTCCCGTGGTCTCCAGGTTCAATGACCTGGGAATAACCGCTACCTACCTCTACGACTACGGCGATTCCTGGTACCATACGGTTCAGCTCGAAGGCTACCTGCTCAGAGACAATACTATCAACTACCCCCTGTGCCTCGGAGGCGCCCGGGCCTGCCCGCCCGAAGACTGCGGCGGTCCCCCCGGATACTACGAACTGCTCAAGACACTCGCCAACCCGGATGACCGGGAAGAATACGA
>CAZNDN010000158.1:0-8439 GCA_964571815.1 uncultured Fibrobacterota bacterium
CGACAAAACCGGGAGCCTGTTTGCGGGAATGGAGTACACGGGCTCGCTCGGTGAAATGCTCGCCCTGAAAGCGGACTTCGGGTATCGGGGCATCGGCGAAGGCTCCAACACCTTCTCCGTGCTGCTGGAGCCGGCACTGAGCCCGGGAGATTTCAGCATCGCAACAAGCTACTACCAGTTTTTCGACCCCGACAAGACCGGGATGAACTATGTCGACGACGAACTCTACGGATATATCGAACCCGGATACTCGTTCAACGAGACCGTTGCTCTGGGGCTGCCGCTCGAAGTTCACACCGCCGACGAGACAGCGGCTGAAGAAGCGATGGTTGATCGAAGTGCGTTCCGGGCGGTTCCTACGCTCTATCTCTACCCTGCCGACGGTATCGCCTGGTGGCTGTGGGCCCGGGCGGTAGTGCCTTTTGCCGACAACGGGGACAACGCTTACGGTATGGGATCGGAGATCAGTGGAGAGTTCCGATCCCTGTTTAATCGGCCCAATCTCCTACCCTTTACCGGCCCCCGGCGTGACTGCGGGGGCCGGATTTCGCCTGCCCGCTTGCGCGGCTGCGTGCAACGGGCGTAATTTGTGGACATGCGGCCATGGCGAGCAATGACCAGAAACCCTTGAGCATGTCCGAGAGGCAAACCGCGTCGAGATCTGTCCCGAAAAGCTAATGTCGGGATTGTCCTCACTCACCAACCGCCGCCCACACAACCGTGAAACAACCGACGGAGCACATCAATGATACTCAAGACTCTGGATTCCAGGGGAAAGCTCATCGGCACCGCCTGGAAATTCCGCGACAGCAACCGACTGTATCCGGGCACCACAACGGTTTGTCCCGATCCTTTCTGCGATTGCGCTGAGATCACGTTCGCGATCCACCGCGCCCCTGAAGACCCGCCGATCGCGTCGTTGGTTTTCGACTTCTCGACCGGCAAGGGAGAAACCTCCGACGGACCGGCTGCCGATAGTGCCTTTGCGGCGAAGGCCCTGAAAGAAATCCGCAAAGATGATACGGACATTCTCCTCGACATCTTTCTTACCGAAAAACAACGGGCAATCGACAACACCAACCTGGACGAAATCGAGCCGCCACCGTTTCCATCGGCGGAAATAGAGAACGAATCCTTGCTCACACGCTACCGACAGGTGTTCCCCTGGCCGACTCCGATCGGTATCAGCGTAGACGGCAGGAAGTACTTCGTGGATGACAGCTACTGCCTCAACCCTCGATGCCGCTGCCATGCGGCGGTGCTTGATCTGGTATGGGATCGCAAGGGCCGAGGTTCTCACAACCGCTCCCCCACGGCCGTTGGGTATGACTACAAAGCGAAACAAGGGAAAGTCTACAACGCCGAGAGAGGCGCACACCCTCCCTCACAGTTAATCGATCAACTGCACAAGACGTATCCGGATGTAGACAAGATGTTTTCACGAAGGCACGCTCAACTGAGGAAACTGTACCGAAACCACAAGAAGCGCGAGCAAACCGCCGCCTCCGAGCTTGAACAACCGCAATCTTCCCCGGTCGGCAGGAACGATCCCTGCCCGTGCGGAAGCGGCCGGAAGTTCAAGAAGTGTTGCGGAAAGAAGACCTGATCCACCAGAGCGCGCTTCCGGGAAAGGACATCCGCCACTCCCATGCCGGGCATCTTCTCAGACCGAATCAGCGACGTTCCCCGGTCGTTTATCCGGGAGATTCTCAAGACAACCGTCAATCCGGATGTCATCTCCTTCGCGGGCGGACTGCCCAACAGGGAACTTTTTCCTGTTGAGGAGATCAAGGACGCCTGCGCGAAGGTGCTTGACGAGAGCGGCCGCGACGCGCTTCAGTACAGCACCTCCGAGGGCTACCTCCCCCTGCGGGAGTGGATCGCCGAGCGTTACGCATCGAGGATGGGTCTTGTGGTCGACCCGGAGACCATCCTGATCACCTCCGGCTCCCAGCAGGCCCTCGATCTTATCGGCAAGACATTTGTCAATACGGGCGACCACGTCGCGATCGAGGAACCCGGGTACCTGGGAGCCATTCAAGCGTTCGCACTGTACCGCCCGGCATTCGAGCCGCTGCCGCTTCATTTCGAAGGAGTCGATATCGACCGTCTCCGGGCACTGGTTCAGCACCACGAAGTGAAGCTGTTCTACGCCGTCCCGAATTTCCAGAACCCGTCGGGCATTTCCCACTCCGATGCCAACCGGGACGAGGTCGCCGCCGCACTGTCAAGCCGCGACACGCTGCTTATCGAGGACGACCCCTACGGGGAGCTGCAATTTTCGGGATCACAGCGAAAAAGCTACCGCACGCGTATTCCCGGGCAAACCATCCTTCTGGGCTCCTTTTCCAAGATTTTTGTTCCCGCATTTCGCATCGGCTGGCTCGCGGCCCCGTCCGCACTGACCTCACAACTGCTTATCTCCAAACAGGCCTCAGATCTGCACACCAACTACTTCGCCCAGCGCGTCCTGCACCGGTACCTGATTGACAACGATATCGACGAGCATATCGTTCGTATCCGCCGGCGATACCTGAGTCAGAAGGAAGCCATGATCAGTGCAATCGGGCGCGACTTTCCGCCCGGGGTCGAATACTCCAACCCCGACGGGGGCATGTTCCTGTGGGCGATTCTGCCCGAGGGGATCAGTGCCCGCCGGCTCTTCGACACGGCCATTGCACACAACGTGGCATTCGTGCCCGGCGACCCCTTCTACGTCAACAAGCCGGACATGAACACCATGCGCCTGAACTTCTCGTGCGTCGATGAAACGTCGATTGTGAAGGGTGTTTCCGTTCTGGGCGGGATACTTGAGGACACACTGCGCCGGCAGCAGCCACGGAACCGAAGAACACCGGTCTGAGCATGCGCGAAACCGGAGACAATTGCGGAAACAAAATGACGGTGTGGGGCGCGGTCGAGGCTCGAGCAGAGTGCCGACGGCACGACGGAGGATCTCGGGCGGGAAATGCGGAACATGGAATGCGGATTATTCGCAGAAAGCGCTCACCGAGTTCGGATTGTGGAATGCTGAATGCGGAATGAGAGTAGTTGGGCAGACTTGGGGGAGTTGTGGTCTATGGATGCGTGGTGCCGATACTTAACAACCCAAACTACTGCGCGCTGCCCTTCTGCACTTCTGAGTTCCGGATACCATGTACTGCACAACTCACCCTACTGCTCGCTGCCCCTCCTCGGCGCGGCGAAGTTCCGCTTTGCGGAACGAAGACGGCTGCACCTCTGCCTTCCGCCCTCTGATCCTCTGCCCTCTGGTCTTGTGTTACGCCAGCTCGATTACGAGCACGAGCACGCGCACGAGCACGACTCAGACTGACCGCCCGCTGCCCTCTGCCTTCCGCACCTCTGATTCCTACTCCACCCACCTCAACACCACCGCCGCATTATGCCCGCCGAACGCGAACGACTGGCTGACCGCGGTGGTGATTGGCTGGTGCGTTGTGTCCGGCGTGACGAAGTTCAGGGGTGCTACGGGGTCGTTCAGATTTGCGCAGGGGTGAAGGCGGTTATCTCCGATACTCATGGCGGTGACGATTGCTTCGACGGCGCCGCTTGCTCCGATCATGTGGCCGGTGAGGGATTTGGTGGCGTTGATCGCGACACGGGGGCCGAACACGCGCTCGATGAGCGATGCCTCGATTGGGTCGTTGGCCTCGGTGCCGGTGCCGTGGGCGTTGACATAGTCAACCTCCCCGGCTCCACAGCCGGCATCGGCGAGCGCATCGCGGAGCATGCGCTCGATCTGCCCCGCCGAGGGCTCGATTCCCATCACACTCCAGGCATCGAACGACTCACCGTAGCCGACAATCTCGGCAAGCGGCGTTGCGCCGCGGGCCCGCGCGTGTTCCAGCTCCTCCACTACCATCATCCCCGCCCCACCTTCGGCGAGCAGAAACCCCGAGCGCGCCTTGTCAAACGGGCGGTTGGCCCGTGCGGGGTCGTCGCAGTCGCGGACCAGGACATTGGCAGTGTCAAAGCCGCGGTAGATACCCCCGAAATCATCGCGCAGATACTCCGTTCCCCCGGCCAGGGCCATATCGCATTCTCCCTCCCGGATACCGCGGAACGCGCGGCCCAGGGCGGTCGTGCCGGCCGCACAGGCGCAGCAGCAGGTCAGGTTGGGCCCCTTGAAACCGTAGCGAATGCCGATCATGGCGCCGCACGCATTGGGCATCATCATGGATACCACAAACGGATTGAACCGCGGCGGCATGCGCATCAGGCCGCGCAAGGCATCCAACGCCTCCGCTTTCTCACCCTCGGGCGAAGGCCCCGTCGCAAGTCGTTTCAGAAGCGCCTTCTGCGGGGAGAATACGTGGTTTGCCTCCGCACCGATCAGGGTGGTCAAGCCCCCGACACCGGTGCCCAGGTATACGGCCGCCCGCCGGGGATCGATAGCGTCGACCCGGTAGGTATTCTTCTTTTCGTTGAGAAGCTCGGTGCGCAGACCCGCGTGCCGCAGGGCCTCGCCGGCAGCTCCCAGGGCGAGCATGGTCGCGGGGTCAAGCTGCATCCGCTCGATTCGCGTAATGCCCATCGAAGCATAATCCAGCGGCGGAAGGGGGGCCCAGAGCGTGGATGTTGTCGGAGCGTACTCGGCCCAGTGCGTGGGGACATGCTCCACCGCGGCCGTGCCGTGGAGACAGGCCCGGCGGAAGTTTTCAAGTCCGAAGCCGTTGGGGGCTATGACCCCCGCACCGGAGATTACCACCCGCCGCCTTCGCCGGGCGGTCATGAATACGCCATCTTCGTTTCGATATACCGGACAACATCGCCTACCGTATTCAATTTCTCCGCATCCTCGTCGGAAATTGACCCCTTGAATTCATCCTCGAGCGCCATCAGCAGCGTCACCGTATCCAGGGAATCCGCGCCCAGGTCCTCCTTGATTCGCGCCTGCTCGGTGATCAGGTCCTCCTTGCTCTTGAGCACCTCCTCGACTACGCTCTTCACCCGCTCAAACACTCCCGTCCCACTCTCTTCGCTTCCCTGCCCCATCGTCCACCCGCCTTTCGTCGGAGTAATCATTGTAAATCGACACCCCTCCGGGTTCGTCCCTCCCTCTCGGACCGGCCCGCACGATCGTCGCAACGGAACCAAAATAACTATTTTGTAAGGAGGAAGAGGACTTTCCGGCACATGCAACCGCGGTGCCCTGCCGAGGGGGACGCGGCTTAGCCGGCGGAACAATCACTTTCCCGCACCTCCCGGCCCAACGGGCCGGACACTTTCGAACAAAGGAAATCCCTACGTGAACAGTCAATCCCCCGTGCGTATCGGCGCGGTCGGCACCGCCCTGCCGCCGTTTAGGATCATCCAGGAAGAGGCGGACCGGCTCATGACCAGGTACTACGAAGGCGAGTTGCGGCCTCGTACCCTCGATGTGCTCCACAAGGTCCTGGCCCACCCTTCGATCAAGCAGCGATTCATGTCGGTGGACAGCATCGAAGAACTCCTCACGCTCAAGAACGAGGACCCCGATGTGCGGATCGAGCGGTTCACGCGGTGGGCGGTGAAACTGTCCGAAGAAGCAATCCTGAAGGCGCTGGGGGAACGAAATCTCTCGCCCGGGGATATCACCCACCTGCTTGTCAACACCTGCACGGGATACCTCTGCCCCGGCATCTCGACCTACCTTATCGAGAAACTCGGACTCCGACGAGACATCTTTGCCTACGATATGGTGGGGAGCGGATGCGGAGGGGCGATTCCCAATCTGCAACTGGCCGAGCAGGTGCTGAGAAGCAATCCCGATGCAATCGTGATGTCGGTCTCGGTCGAGATCTGCTCGGCGACCTACCAGATGGGTGATGATATCGCGCTGGTGATCTCCAATGCGGTGTTCGGCGACGGTGCCGCGGCGGCGCTGCTGTGGACCCGACCCGACGGGCCTTCGCTGGAATCGACCACAACGAGATTCGCACCGGAGTACCGCGACGACGTGCGCTACGTGTACCGCGGCGGACAACTCCACAACCGACTCACACCGCAACTCCCCGGCATAATCGGCGAAACAGTGCCCCCGATGATCCGCGAACTGCTCCAGTCCGCCAACCTGACGCTCGATGATATCGACCACTGGGCAATCCATTCGGGTGGCGCGAAGATGATCGAAGTGCTTAAGGAGAAACTTCAGATACCTGAACCTAAGCTCTCTATTACCAGGGAGATACTGAGTTCGTGCGGCAATATGTCTTCGCCGACGGTACTCTTCGAACTCAGCCGGATCATCGACCACGGCGTGCGGCCCGGACAGTGGTGTCTCATGACCGCATTCGGGGCCGGTCTCTCCATGCACGCCTGCCTTCTGCGCGGCTGACGGGCGCGCCCGGCAGAGTCTCCCCTGTCGTACCCGCGCCGCATTCGGGGTATCGAATGCTTGTGCAATTGCTCCCTTTGTTGTATGCTATGGCGTAGGGCATCTTTCCACGGGGACAACCACCGGCACGCCCGCAGGCCGTTGAACCGCCGCATGCGGGAGCCGGGAGTTCGCATGAAAAAACGTGCATCACCCACCACAACACGGGTACCGGAGGCCGGCCGCGAAAACCGGCACACAGGCCAATCGTTCCTTGAGAACGTGTTCGACAGTATCCAGGACGGGATCAGCGTGCTGGATACGGAGTTGACCATCACCAGGGTCAACCAATGGATAGAACACACACACCGCGCCGACATGCCCGTCGAGGGCAGGAAGTGCTACGAAGCCTACCAGAAACGTGACGGGCCCTGCCCGGTCTGCCCCGCCCTGAACGCTCTTCGCACCGGCGAGGCGCACACCGAGGATGTGGAAGTGCCGAAAGAGGACGGGACGACCTTCTGGGTCGAGCTTCGGGCCTACCCCATGAAAGATGAGTCGGGCGCGATTACGGGCGTCATTGAACACGTCAAGGATATCACCGAGCGCAAACAGGCTGAGAAATACTTGCGTCAAAGCGAGCAGCGCTTCCGGGACCTTGCCGAGCTGCTGCCCGAAGTGGTCTTCGAGACCGACCTGGATACGCGTGTGACCTACGCCAACCAACGGGCGTACGAATGTTTCGGCTACCTTCCCGAAGACCTGGAGAAGGGGGTCGATGCCTTCGCGATGATTGTCCCGGAGCAGCGCGGGCGTGCCGCGAAGGAGTTTGCCCGGCTGCTGCGTCACGGGACCGTCGGGATGCGGGAATACACGGGCCTGCGCAAGGACGGTTCCACCCTTCCGATGCTGCTCAATATGGCGGCCATCGTACATGACGGCAAACCGGTGGGCACCCGGGGTATTGTCGTGGATATCACGGAGCGCAAGGAGTCGGAGGAAGCTCTTCAGAACATGCAGAAGCTCGAAGCGCTGGGCACCCTGGCCGGCGGCATCGCCCACGATTTCAACAATCTCCTGGGCGGCGTATTCGGCAATATCGACCTGGCCGCCGCAACCACCGTAGACAAGAAAGTGGGCGGCTACCTCTCACGGGCCCTGGGCGCAATCGACCGGGCACGGCACCTGACCCGGCAGTTGCTCACCTTCGCCAAAGGCGGCACGCCGTCGAGGAAGCTGCAGCCGCTTCCGGCCTTCATCAAGGAGACCGCGGAGTTTGCGCTCAGCGGCTCGCGTTGCCGTTGCAGATGCACTCTCCCCGACAATCTCTGGGAATGCGAATTCGACCGCAACCAGATCGGACAGGTAATCGACAATATCGTTATCAACGCTCAGCAGGCCATGCCCGACGGCGGCGTTGTGGAAATCTCCGCCGCCAACACACGACTCCGGGACCGGCAGCACTCGCACCTTCAGGCGGGCCCCTACGTGGAGATCACCATTGCCGACAACGGAACGGGTATGCCCGCAGACATGCTCAACAGGATATTCGACCCCTTCTACACGACCAAGCCCGGGGGCCACGGTCTGGGCCTGGCAACATCCTTCTCCATTGTGCACCGGCACGACGGCTGCATCAAGGCCGAATCGGAGCAGGGAACGGGAAGCACCTTCCGGATACTCCTTCCCGCGTCCCCGGATACGATTTCACACGACGAAAAAACAAAAAGCCCCGGATACCACAAAGGAACCGGTACGATACTGGTAATGGACGATGAAGAGCTGGTGAGAGAGGCGATCACGGATCTGGTCGCCCTGTTCGGCTATGATTCGATCCGCACCAGCGACGGTGACGAAGCGGTCGGAGTATTTACGGCGGACAAAGACGGCAGACACGATATCGTCGCAATCATCCTTGATCTCACCATCCCCAACGGCAAGGGCGGCAAAGAGATTATCGCCCAGCTCCGCCGCATGGACCCCGACATTCCGATCTTCGTGGCAAGCGGCTATGCCGACGACCCGGTCGTGGCACAACCCGGAGAATACGGCTTCACCGCAAGCATCTCAAAACCATTCAGAAAAAACGAGCTTTCGGAAATGCTGAGGAAGAAGGTCGGAAA
>CAZNDN010000159.1:0-8375 GCA_964571815.1 uncultured Fibrobacterota bacterium
TTCCTGCTGGGAAGAGCCGAGAAGCATTTCGGGCCGCCCACACGAGGGGCCGGGATATGAAGGGAGAGAAGAAGATGAAGGTGATGATGAGAAAAAAGATGATGGGGAGGAAAACGGCACAGTGCGCACGTAGTATGGGGGTTGTCGCCCTGCTTTGTGCAATGGGAATCCCCGGGTGCGGACGAGGCCCGAAAACGATCACCGTCGGGAGCAAGAATTTTACCGAGCAGGTCATTCTGGGCCGCATGCTTTCCCTGCTTATCGAGAATCGCACCAACCTCGACGTCCGGGAGAAAATCAATCTGGGCGGAACGTTTGTCTGTTTCAATGCGCTGAAAGGCAAGCAGCTTGACATGTATGTTGAGTACACCGGGACCGGCCTGACCGCTATTCTGAACGAGCCGCCGCGGGCGGATCCCGACAGCGTGTATGATCTGGTGAAGGATGCGTTCGAAAATCGCTGGGACTTGACATGGCTTCGCCCTCTGGGCTTCGACAACACCTATGCCCTGGCCATGCGCCGCTCGCACGCGGAGAGTCTGGGGGTTTCTTCGGTATCGGAGCTGCGGGCACACGCCGGCGAGCTTCGTCCGGGTTTCAATCACGAGTTTCTTGAGCGGCCCGACGGGTATCCGGGGCTTGCGAAGCACTACGGGTTTGCATTCGACCGGAATCCCCGCGAGATGGACACCGGGCTGTTGTATCGGGCAATAGCGGAGGGGGAAGTCGATGTGATCTGCGCGTTTGCCACCGACGGACGTATTCCGGCGTTTGATCTGGTGACGCTGGAGGATGACAAGTCCTTCTTTCCTCCCTACCTGGCCGCGCCGCTGGTGCGGGCCGATCTGCTGGAATCCCATCCGGAGGTGCGGGGTGTCTTGAATGACCTGGCCGGTGCGATTTCGGATTCGGCGATGCGTCGAATGAACTACCGCGTCGACGAGCAGCGGGAGCGGGCGGTGGACGTGGCGAGGGCGTTCCTGGGGGAGGCGGGGTTGTTGTAGGGAAGAAGGCCGGCGGGGGTCCCACTTCTTTGTCTATCGTGACTCCAGAAACTCCTGGCCCCCGTGGATCCCCATGTCGTTGCGCGTTCCGTCCCGGTCCTTGAATTTCCTTCCCTTCTTCCCCGCATCGATACACGGCGAGTACTCCGAGAGTTCGTACGGAAGGTCCGAATCTTCGGGTGGGGAGGCCGCCGCGGAATCCGGGAGGGAGTCGTAGAGCACACGTGCAAGGCTCGTGTCCTCAACCCGCGACATGTCGGTACGGGAGTAGATATCGCGCTCGGCGGCGAGGGAGTCGGCAGCCGAGCCGGCGAAAACCGGGTTTTTGTAAATGTTGTGGTACGTGTCGGTCGAGTCCCCGTTGGCGTTGGTCCGGACAAGCACTCCCAACTCCGGGTCGCAGTCCAGAAAGTTCCCGTCGGGGTTTCCGTAGACACAGTTGTATTCGAACGCCATAACCGACGCGCCGTCGCACCAGAGCCCGTTGTTGCGATTGAACGCAATGATATTGTTGTAGAAGGTTGGATTGGAACCGTTGACTTTGACACCACAGGTCTGGTTGCCGGTCAGCACACAGTTGAATACCCGTGCGTGGCCTTTGTCAATACACCGTATCGCAACGTTGTTGAATCGCAGTACCGTGTTGCGTATAAGGGGTGCGCAGCCCTCGGCGACCACTCCGTTGCATGCTCCGGAGATGTCGGTGAACGCCACCTCGGAAAGCTCGTCGTGCGCGTTGGAGTATACGATACCGTACCATGAGCACTTGGCCGAACTACGGTAGAGGGGCGAGAAGGAGATCCGGTTGTTGCGCCGGCCGGTGCAGGTGAGACTGCCTTCGACCTTGATGGCGACCATGTGCGAGTCGGTTTGATCGCGCTGGGGGATTTCCCGGTTTTTTACCGAGGGTTGTCCGAGGACGATTCTGGTGCCGGGGGTGATTACCAGCCGTGCTCCCCTCGCGACGAGAATATCATCCTTGACAATATAGGGACTCTCTTCGGGGCTCCAGCGGACGTAGGAGTCGATGACGCCCGAAACGCGTGTTTCACCATGGGAGAGTCCGGTGGTGAGTGCAATCAGCAGAAGCGTGCGAATCGAACTGGTCATGAAGCGGGAACCTTATCTCGGTATTTCTCAAAAAGATAGTATTTCCCCCACAGAGCGGTATCTACAACAAGCTCGGCGGCGTCGAGGGAGCCGGCCGATGACTGGTCATTGCGGATGCTGCCCAGGGACCGGTCGCGAAACTCGGCGCGAACGGCGTCCCACTGCCGGTCAAGCCCGCATCGTTGGATCGTGGCATGCACCCGGGCACCGTCAAGCGCGGTCGTTCGCTCCGTCGAGCCGCGCATCTCCGGATTGTCTTCCGTGAGCGACACCAGAGCGGTCCGAGCATGCTCACTCAACGGCGAGAGCCGTTCGAAACCTTTGCGGAGCCTGATACGCAGGAACGTGCAGTATTCTTTGAATATGTCAGGCTTTTCGAGTCGAACCCCTCCTCCGTCAATTCTCAGCAACGCGTTTGCCCGCAGGAAGCCGAGAACGTTTTCCACCCGTTCGGAGCTCACGCCGACCAGTTGCATGAGGTGCCCGCGGGTCCGTGCCGGGTCCGGCACCTGAGAATCCGCCGGTTCCCCGCCGGCGTCCGGCCGGGAGAGCAGGTGCTGAAGAGCGAGGACGACCGCCACCGCGGGTTGCGATTTCCGCCCCTGGTGGAGTCGTTCATTGGCCTGCCGCACCTTCAGGCTGGTCATGCGTATAATCGAGATGAACCATTGCGGTACGCCCCGGATTCTGGCAAGAATCGTGTCGGCGTCCACAATTACCACCGTGCTGTCGCGGAGCGCTACGGCACTCGCGCTGCGCGGTTTCCCGTCGATCAGTGCCATTTCTCCGAGTACCGCCCCGGGGCCGAACCGCGCAAGCTCGATTTCCGCGCCACACACCGAACGCACTACCTTGACCGTGCCCGAGTTGACAATGTACAACTCGCGCGAATGGTCTTTCTCGTGGAAGAGAAACGCGCCTGCTTTGTACGTTTTCTTGACTGGCTGCATGAACCGTCGAGGCTCCAAAGGGTTCCACGGTGCGGTACAGGCAATGGCCTCTGCCGTCCCGCATCCGCCGAGCGCCGGCCCGGTGCTTCAGAGAGTGATTACGTTATATTCTACCAACCGGAACCGCCGTATTCAAGGCGTGGATGCATTCTTCGCCGAGGAACGGGAATGGACTCTCACCGTGAGAGCCTTCGGACAATACAAAGCCCCGTGCCGGCGTAGTGCGCATTCCCCGGCTACCGGAATCCCTGGATGTCAAGGTTGGTGAGTCCGAGCTCACGTGCCCGCGCGACCGCATCCTCATACGCAACGCAGCGAGCAGTGGGTGAAGAAGATTGTGCCCGATCCTCCTTTGCCGACAAGTGCTCGCTCCTCGCCGAAATGGGCGTGGTGGGAAGCGACCCGGAGCCGTGAAGACGCCCGACACACCCCTTTGTTTCCTCGGAGGCGCCTCGTACCGCACACGCACGGGCACAGCGTGCAACTGTCCATGAGCTTCCACAGTCTCGACGCCCGCCGTTGCAGCTCCCCTTGTTGGTGCAACCGGACATAGCCGGGAACATAGGGTCGGTCGCCGCCGTTGGGAGTCCCGCCGACCCTCCTGCTCAACTCCGTCAGCAGCATTGAGGAGGAATCGCCGGCGGCCCGCGAGGCGGTCTCTTTTCCGCACTTTCCAAAGGCCAACGCCGCCGTTGCCATGCGTATCCACTCTCCAGAGGAGTGGAGGAACTTCCGACGGGTTCCGGTTGTCATGGGAGCCTCCTTTCTCCGTTCTTATCCAAAAGATACTTCAGCGGGCCCATTATCCGACACGGTGGCCGCCGCGCCGTGCGCGGCGCGAAACTCAGCCTGCCGTCCATCCATGCGATCCGGTACAACCACAATCTAGTATTTTACCGGGTTTCCACCAGGGAATGATACCGCACGGATTCCACAAAACAAACCCCACGGAGGCGAATCATGGCACGAGAGACGGTCGTATCGAATTTCACCCTGAAGGGACGTGAGATACTCTCATCGTATGCTTCGTTCACGCTCGAAGGCGTGATGACCGCGCGGGTGAGGCGGGGGAGGGATTCCTGGACAATCGAGGAGCGCAACGGCATCGCCAAGGGAACGTCGGACGGGGAGAATGAAGCGATTTATATCCCCAACGATGAGGCGATCAAGTCGATACGGAAGAATATCGTTCCTTTGCTTCCGCGCAGGGTTGTCGTCAGGAAGCCCTCCGACATTCTTGCGGCCTGTGAGAAATTCGACATGAAACTTGTCAAAGGAGCGGGTCCGAACAAACGCGTGTGGGGAGGCAACGCGTGCCTGGCTTCGTCGACCGTGTTTTTCCAGACCCTGCTGAATGCATCGGGGTACAAGGCGTGGGAAGTGCTTGCTCCCAGAGGCATGAAGACCTTCTATATGCCCAATGTCGCGTTCAATATGGTCTGCGGTGGGGAGCATGTGCCGGGAACGAAGCAGGATATCCAGGAGATGTTTTTCTTTGCCATGAACGAGAAATCGATCAAGGGCGTCTTTCAGACGGCCACGAAGTTTTTCCGGCAGTTCGAGAAGAACCTGGTGCGTGACAAACTGCCGACCGGCACGGCGAAAGAGCGGGGGTTCGTGTTCCCGGTGAAGGACAACTACGAAGGCATTGCACGGATCAAGGAATGTGCGAAGCAGATTGGTCTGAAGAGGGCCGACTACGCGGTCGGCACGGACAATGCGTTCTCGGAGATCCAGAAGACGGATAAGCTCCGCAAGGAAGGCAAATACGAACTGAGGTTTTCGGGTGAGGGGATCAAGACGCGTGAAGAGCTTATCAAGTTCGACTATTCAGTCGTGCGCAAGGCGGACAATTTCGTCACCATGGAGGACCCGGGCAGCGAATCGGACCCGGAGGCGCACCGGCTCATGACCGCGAAGTACGGCGACCGGGTGCAGATTGTGCTCGATGATGCCGCGGTGACGCAGATGCGCTTCATCATCCCGTTTCTTGCGGCCAAGCAGAGGAAGAACAGGTGCGGCAACAGCGTTCTGATCAAACTCAATCAGGCCGGTACGTTCACGGAAACGTGCCTGGCAACGGAGATTGTGCTCGGACTCGCGGATGCGGCCGGGGTTCGCAAGTTTCTCAAGGCGCGGGGGGATATGCCGAAAGTCAAGGAAGACCTGAAGGCGGTGGGGGTACGAAGCCTCAATGAGGCGATCGAGAATATCGCCGCCGGCGGTTTCTCGGCCTTCTTCTCGCACCGTTCGACCGAGGGCTCTTCGGAGTTTCTTCCGTACATGCCGCTGCTCTACGGCGCCGTGTCGCGCAAAGTGTGGCTCAAGGCCGGAGCGCCCAACGGCGAGCGTAACCTTCAGAACTACAATCCCCTGATTCGCGCCGAGGAAGAAATGAAAGAGCGCAAGGTCAGGACGGTGGTGGCGGGATGGAAAGGGCTGCCCAAAGAAGTGAAGATACCGAAACTCAAGTAGTAGTGCCGCCGGCAGTGAGTGGGTCGAGCATGACGACCGCTTCACGGGGAAGGTGGAGCGGTCGTATTTTATTTCGGGTACGTGGTATGAAGCCGGCGGGGTGAAGGTACACAAACAAGGAGGACACGATGCGGAAGGTTGGTTTTGTCGGATGGCGCGGGATGGTGGGCTCGGTGCTGATGGAGCGGATGCGGGCCGAGGAAGATTTCGAGCGCGGTTTCGAGCCGCTCTTCTTTTCGACCTCGCAGGTCGGACAGCCGGCTCCGAGCGTGGGAAAGGACGTGCCGCCCCTTGCCGATGCGTACGATATCAAGACCTTGTCGGGAATGGAGATCGTTGTTACCTGCCAGGGAGGAGACTACACCAGGAAAGTCTACTCCTCGCTTCGCGAAGCCGGCTGGAAGGGATACTGGATCGACGCGGCCTCGGCGCTCCGGATGGAGGAGCAGAGCGTTATTGTGCTGGATCCGGTCAACCGCGAGGTAATCCAGAAGGCACTCTCCGAGGGGGTTAAGGACTATATCGGCGGCAACTGCACGGTCAGTCTCATGCTCATGGCGCTGGCCGGACTGTTCCGTGAGGGGCTGATCGAATGGGTGTCGTCGATGACCTACCAGTCGGCCTCGGGCGCGGGCGCCAGGCACATGATCGAACTCGTACGGCAGATGGCTCAGCTTACCGGCGCCTGCTCGGGACTGCTTGACAATCCGCGGGCCGCGGCGCTGGAGTATGACGCGGCGATTACCGGGAAGCTCCGTGACGGCAGCCTGGATACCGAGAATTTCGGGGCGCCTCTTGCGGCGAGTCTCATTCCCTGGATCGACCGGGCCATGGAAAGCGGGCAAAGCCGCGAGGAGTGGAAAGGATACGCGGAAACCAACAAAATCCTGGGCGCACAGCCCCCGATTCCGGTTGACGGCCTCTGCGTGCGGGTCGGCGCCATGAGGTGTCACAGCCAGGCCCTGACCATCAAACTGACCCGGGACATCCCCGTCGTCAGGATCGAAGAGCTGCTGGGGTCGGCGCATGCCTGGGTACGGGTGGTCCCCAACGAGAAAGAAGCTACCCTTGCACAACTCACTCCCGCGGCGGTTTCGGGCGGGCTCGATGTGGCCGTCGGACGCATTCGGCCGATGAATCTGGGGCCGGGATACGTAACCGCGTTCACCGTCGGCGATCAGCTTCTCTGGGGCGCGGCGGAGCCTGTGCGACGGGCGCTGTCGATCGTACTGGACCATCTGGGGTAGGGTCGGGAGCTGGAGACAGGGTGTAATCATGGCGGTTTCGTCCGGCGCAAGAGTGATATCGGCACGTGTAAAGTGCGGCATTCTCCTTGCTGTCGGTATTCTTGTTTGCACTGTCGAGGCCGGCGACGGGCTTGTAGTCAGTGAAGTTCTCAAGGATCCGCGGGGGCGTGAGGACACGATTCCGGGGGGCAAGAGCCACGAGTTTGTCGAATTGACCGCTATCGGCGCGGACACGGTCGATCTCGAGGGCCTCCTGCTCAGTGACGGCCGGGTGGTGGACTCTGTCGTGCACTGGGAAGAGCCCCCGCTTTCCCATGACGACTGCGTAATCGACGCCCGCTTTCTGCCGCCCGGTGCATCGGCCGTGATCCTGGACCGAGACTACGCCCGCGCGCCCCCGACCTCCCGGCTTCCTCTCGAACCGGGCTGCATCATTCTGACCGTCGACCACGTCTCGTTGCTGGGCGGTATCAGTTCCGGCGACGGCTTCTTCGTCTACCGGGGAACATCGGAGCGCATCGACAACGTGGTCTGCTCCTTTGCCGATGCCGGGGAGCTGCTGCAACTCGACGGCGACAGGGTAGCCCATACTCCGCCGGCGAATGCGCCGGAAGGATATTCGCTGGTCCCGTCGTCGCTGCTCTTCGGGCCTGTCTCGTACACCGTGTCGGCCGATTCGCTGAGTCCGGGGCGGCTGCCGCTTATTCGGGATAACTGGATCCTTGAGTGGCGGCTGGGCACGGTCGATACCGAGGACAGCACAGCGGCGTGTTCCCTTGCGGTACGGGTCGTGGGCCCCGCTCCCCCAGCGGCATTCTGGCTGGTGCGGAGCCGCTCCGGTGAGTCCGGTGCGGCACTGAGGCTGACGGAGAATACCGCGCGATTCAGTGTGACGCTTCCGCTGGACTCGGCGGGCTATGAGGCCTGTATCGAGGACGGTGAGGCGCGGGTATGCCGGGACATCGATCTCTCCGAAGTATGGGTTCCGCCGGGTGCGGTGAAGATCACGGAGATTTTTCCGCGAGCCGACACGGAGATGCCGGAGTGGTTCGAAGTGACCAATACGTCGGCGATGAATATCGATCTGAAGAACTGGACGTTCGGCAACAGCGAGGGCCGCGACACGCTGTCGACGTCGGATTTTTCTCTGAAGCCGGGCGGCTTCCTTGTTGTTACCCGAAACAAGTCGGACATGAGCGCCTCTCTGGTTTCGGTGAAGGAGGTGCTGCAGCCGCGGCACTGGCATGCCCTTGACAACTACAACGACACGCTGTGTCTGTGGGATGCTCACGGGGCCGGGCAGGAACGCGCGGCTTACGACCACACCTGGTTCAGTACGTGGGACGCCGGCTCGATCCAGCGCGTCTCGTTGAAGCGGGAGGGAGCCTCTCCGGAGGCCTGGGCGGCACGCGGATCGTCAACGCCCGGTTTGCCTAATACGGATGCGGTGCTGGCTGAGGTGTCCCGGCCCGCGATGCATATCGGTCCCATTCCTTTTACGCCCGACGGCGACGGCAGGAACGACTCCCTGGCGATCGTTCTTCAGTTTCCACCGTCGGCAACCGCAACACTTTCGGTTATCGGCTTTG
>CAZNDN010000160.1:0-8224 GCA_964571815.1 uncultured Fibrobacterota bacterium
TGCCTTCCCCGATAACTTTTGACAATGGATAGTGCTGGAGAATCAGCTCATACACCTGCTCGACCTTGTTGTCATTGAGTGCAATGGCCATAATCTTCTCCCGGGCCTCGTCGAGCACGGCAACGGCTTCCCGGTAGCTCTCCCGGCTCATCGACAGCAGCGTATGAGCACAGTAGCGTTTGTCGGGTCCGAGCCTCTCGGCGGCATCCATGCCGAGCTGCAGGAACATCCGCCGGTACGGTTTCTTTATCGCCGAAGGCACGTTTTCGAACGTAAGCGCCGGATCGCTCTGCTCGAAGGAACCGTCGGGCTTTTTGGTAAGCAGGCCGCATTTCAAGAGCAGGTCAACGGCCTTCTCCGCGGTTGCGGCATTGACCGGCGGCTCGACCATGGCTCCGAGCTTCTTGAAATCTCCGCGCCAGTCTCCGTACACCACCAGTTCGCGAATCACCGCGTAGCTGAAATGCTCAAAATAGGCGTACTGGTCCTTGTGCAGTCGGTAAAACTTTGCGGATACTCGAAGTTGCACCATCTGACGGTAGTAGTGTTCCTTCCGAACCGTGTCCTTGGTTTGATTGAACCATACGAGGTTTTCGAAAAACCGGGCGCTCTTGCCCCTGAGTCCCAGGCCCGCTATGATCCTGGGAAGCGTGCGTATGGTGAGATTATACCTTCCCTTGAGTACGTCAAGAATCATGCTCGGTGAGGAGAGCCCGGCTTTGCGCGCGAAGAAACGATGCGAAAAGTACTCTTTGAGCTGCTTCTGCTCCCGGAAGTAGTCCTGGAGGAAGGAGCGGTAGTCACTGTAGAAGTAGAGCTTCTTCAGGACATCGTTGGGATGTGATTCGGGTCCTTTTCGCATCTTCGGTAGCCTTCCACTCACGCACAGACACTATAAAGTATAAGCAAAAAAGGAGGGATTTGCAACTACAGCGTTCGGAAATTGAAGGCAGAATTATGAGGTGTGATAACACAATATACTAATATAAAACAAGTTACAAGATATCGCCGTACGAATTTTCGTACGATTTTTTTGTCTGAGTGTTGCGCGCAGTGCCCTGTTCCACTATCTTATGGAGAGCAAGGGAGGCGGCTATGAACAAAAAATCGGTCGGCTGGAGTTTGTTCGCGTTGGTTCTGGTGCTTCCGCACCTGCAGTGCAACCAGTCATCCTCTGTGGGCCCGGAGGGGCCGCAGTATGTCGATCCGGGTGAGATCGGTCTGAAACTCCTCACACCAAACGGCGGAGAACGCTACGAGGTGGGCGACACCATGATCATATCCTGGGCTGTGGATACCACGAAGGTATTCAACAGCCTCCATTTTGATGTGTCGTTCGACCTCGGGTATACATTCAGCACGATCAACTGGAATGTCGCCGAGAACCGCATCTACCCGACCGACACGACAGTCCACGACGGCAATGTGGGCACGTTTCGCTGGGTCATACCGCGGGAATATTATGATCCCCAGTACCGGCAGGATTTCTCGACCATTTCCGACTCCTGCCTGGTACAAATCTGGGAATACGACAATTTCGACAAGAGCGATTATTCGGACAGCGCGTTTTCCATTCGCGACGGCGGGCAGGGCAGGGGGGTGGTCGCCGCTGATCCTTACGTGGCACCGAAGGAGGGCACGATATGAAGCGTGATCAGTGCAGCGCACTCTGCGTGCTGAATACCCTCGTGCTTCGCACGGCTCTTCCAGTCCTGGTCTGCATCCCCGGCGTCGAGGCGGCCTCGAATCCCCAACCGCTCCCCGTTTCAGTCTGCATCGAGGCAGAAGACTTTGGTACCGCATCGGGTGCGGGAATTGACGGCTGGGCAACGGACGTCCGGGGTTGCGGCAACGGAGACTGGGTTGGCTATGATTCCATCTTTTTCCCTCCCGGTGGCTACGATTCCATTGCCTTCACGACAATCAGCCTTGGCACGATCAAGGAAAATTATACACGACCCGGATACCTGACGGTCCGGATTGACGGACTGAGTGGTCCGGTCATTGCGGTGTGTACCCTTTCGATTCGCCACGACTCCTGGACGCAATGGCGTGTTCCGCTGCGACACGCCGAGGGAGTTCATTCGCTGTTTGTGCTCTTTTCGAGTGATCGGGAAAACGATACCATCTGCCGGCTCAACCGGATTGAGC
Source organism: uncultured Fibrobacterota bacterium (assembly GCA_964571815.1). GTDB lineage: Bacteria > Fibrobacterota > Chitinivibrionia > Chitinivibrionales > WJKA01 > CAZNDN01. The sequence continues at coordinate 2,152 of CAZNDN010000160.1, forward strand.
TGTCGGGACGGGTCGATGCCGGGAACCTGCAAAGTGGTGAGGTATATGTCGACGGAGTGACAGGGTCCGACGCCAACGATGGCTTGTCACCGCAAACGGCGTTTCGTACTCTTACCCGCGCAACCCCGATCCTCGGACCTGGTGCCACCTGCCGTATTCGCGGAGGAATTTACCGGGAACGGCTCCGGCCGGTTGTGTCGGGAGCGGCGGAAGCGCCCGTTACCTTTACGGCATACAATGGCGAGGATGTCTATATCAGCGCGGCGGATCCGGTGACCGGATGGGGCCGCCACGACGGGTCGATATATGTCGCACCGGTAGCGTGGGATCTGGGCAGGTACAACAACTGCGTGTTTGTCGACGGAAAGATAATGTATTCGGCCCGATGTCCGAATGTGCACGACCCATGCCCGGATATCGGCTGGGACTCATACAGCACGCCCTGTTTGAAAAAAGGTCAGCAGTGGATTCATCCGCTCCTCCTACCCACCTGGGCCAACACCAAGTATTGGCGCGATGATTTTGTCGGCCCTCAAGACCCCGACACGGTCATGTACCAGATGCTTACCGGAAGGGAGATGTCACCCTGTTTTCAGAATCGGGAAGCTGATTTTTTCAAGGGCGGCCTGTTCAAAGGATTTCGCTGGTGGTACTTTACCGATTTCGGCGAAGTGCTCTCATCCGGGGCAACCGGAGCAACTCCCGGCGACGGCATCCGGTTCGGTATTCGACGCAATCTACATATCGGCATAAAATCTCACCAGGGGCCGTTTTATATATCGCACAAACTGGAGCTGCTCGACTCGCCCAGAGAATGGTATATGGACGACGGCAGGGTCTATCTCTGGACTCCCACGGGAGACTCACCCGACAAGCATCTGGTCGAGGTCAAGAAACGGCAACAGGTCGCGCTTATTCAGGGATTATCGCATATCGTTCTCCAGAACCTGCGTTTTCTGGGCTATCCTTTGCCTATCCTTTTGACAAACGCGGCCTTCTACTCGATTGACGGGAGGTTGCTGCGGCGCCTGCCGGCAGGCGGGTCGCGCGCAGCCATTGCGGCACAACGATCCCGACCGGGAATGGTTGCGATACGAGTCGAGTCGGGACGAGTGCGGAAAGTGATGGTACCTTGATGGCGGGCAACAGCTACCTCAACGCAAGGAGGGACAACATGCAGAAGTCACAAATCAAGCGGGTTTTGGCAACGTGTCTTTGGGTAGCCTCATGTGCATCGATTGCATTAGCGGCCACCACCCTGGAACTGGACATCGAACCCCCGGACGCACGCTTTTCATCGAATGGAAGCTACTATGAAGGAGACAGGCATTGCTGGCGTGAAGGAGCCAATCAGTGGGGAACTTGGGGTTTTGCGCAGGACGGCCGTTATCCATCGAGTCCTCAGTGCATTAAGGTGGATATGCCCCCGCACAATTCATCCGATCGTGACCGCATGGAATGGGCGTTCAACGGGATTGCCCCCAACACGGATGTCTGGGAAGGGTTCAGTATCAAGTTTGCCGATAATTTCCCGTGTTTCGACGGCACGGTTGCGATGTTCTACCAGTGGAAAAACCACGGGCACATGCCGGCGACCCAATTCTGTCTTGCCAAGGGCAACAAGGGGAGCACGACGGCGCCGCTCAAGATTTACATGCGGGCACTTCACGGAAATGCCTACAGTCCGTCGGTCACCCAATCCGGTCAGATCACCGTACCCCGTGGACAGTGGATCGATATCGTGCTCAACTACAAGGTGACCAACGGTGGGGGCGGCGGCTACATGAAAGTGTGGGTCAACGGAAACAACGAATACAACTACACCGGGGCGATCGGATTCAGCGATGCGACCGCCAACGGTAACCCCAAAATCGGACTGTACTATCTCTATGCACAGAACTATCACCGAACCATGTACATCGACGAGCTTCGGTGGGGTAGCTCCTACGAAGATGTCGACCCATCGATAGAGCGCAACGGCAACACGGTCGGCGTTCCCGTGCCCTCGATTCCAGCCGGTACCTACCTCGGGGAGCAAAGCGTATCGCTTGAGTCCCGGACCAGCGGCGCACAGATCTACTACACGCTCAACGGCACCACGCCCACCACGGGTTCCACCCCCTACACCGCACCCATACCGATTTCGCAAACCACGACGCTCAAGGCCCGCGCGTTCAAATCGGGCATGGACGACAGTCAGGTGCTCACGGCCCAGTACGTTATCGAGCAGCCGCCCGAGGGCTACCTGAATATCGTTGACGTAGAGGCCAGTGCCGACGACGGTAATGTTCCCGCCAACGCAATCGATGGCAAGCTGGATACCCGCTGGTCGGCTCAGGGCATGGGACAGTGGATAACCTTTGATTTAGGCGCGGCGAAAACAGTCGAGAGCGTCTGGATCGCATGGTACCAGGGAGACAACCGGACCGCCGATTTCAAGATATCGGTGTCAAGCAACAACACGGATTTTGTCGATGTTTTGACGGACCGGACCAGCAGCGGCACAACGCTTGAAATGGAAGAGCATGCCGTGACGCCGGTGGCGGCGCGCTACGTGCGGATTACCGGGTACGGCAACAGCAGCAGCGACTGGAACAGTATCACGGAGACGATGATACTGGGCGGCGACAGCACACCTGTAGCCCAGGGAGCGCACCGTCGCGGGGTTTCGGGCGCCCCCGGACAGGGTGTTCGTGCCTACACCATCGACGGCAGATGTATTGACGCGACGGCGGGAAGAGATATCCGGGGTATTGTCGTCGAGGTCGGCGCGGGTGCTCACGGAAGAACCTGCCGCACGAGAATCAGCCGGCACAATCCGTGAGAGTCAAGAGCGCCCGGCTTTCCGCCGGGGGCGGTATGCAGAGATATAAACCATCATGACAGACCAGAGCCAAAGGAGGCGCGACCATGAGGGACATGACCACAGTAACGATTTCGTTGGTACTTCTCGGTATTATCGTCATGGGTACGTTTGCTTCGCGCGTCTGCGCGGGCACATCGGAGCTCTGGGGAGTTGACGGTGAACTCGGGTCGCCCACCAGTCGGCTTCCGGACTACTCCTACGCCGGATATCACGCCGGGGAAAAACCGATACCCAATATCGCGGTGGTCAAAAACGTCAAGACCGATTTCGGCGCTAAGGGTGACGGCAGCAGCGACGATACGCAGGCATTTAAGAACGCGATTGCGGGAACCAACAACGGCGCGCTTCTGATCCCGGCAGGGACCTACAAGATCAGTGACCGCCTGGTTGTTGACAAGAGCAATATCGTACTGCGAGGCCAGGGAATGGATAAGACAACAATTCATTTTACCAAAGACCTCAAGGATATCACCGGCTCAAACAGTCCGTGGAAATACGGCCAGGGCGGCATGCTCTGGGTAGGCGCCCTTACTGAAACCGCGGTGGGAGGCGATATAACGCGCGTCACCGAGACGGCATCGCGGGGTAGCAAGACTATCAAGGTCGCCAACGGCTCCGGGCTTGCCGCGGGAATGTTTGTTGCGCTGCATTTCCAGAGTTCCGCGCTGGACCGCCATCTCCATAACGACATTACCAATGGAGGAAACTGCGACTGGCAGCCCCACGAGTTAAACTGGGTTGTGCGGATCGATGACGTTTCCGGGAACACGGTCACCCTCCACCAGCCATTGCGTTTCGACCTCCAGAGTGGATGGCTTCCCCCGGTGAGATCGTACAATCCGGTGAAAGAAGTGGGGGTCGAGAACGTGCACATCACCTTCGATTATACCAACTATCCGGGGCACCTCAAAGAGGACGGGCACAACCCACTCTACTTCCACGGAGCGCTCAACTGCTGGTTTCGCAATCTCAAGTCAACCAATGCCGATAACGGCCCCTGCCTCGGTCGCGCGACAAAACATGTCACCTGCGTCGGGTACTATCAGGACGGACGAAAGGGACACCACGGGTTCAGCTTCGATGTTGACGCGTTTGACTGTCTGCTGCAGGATTTCGACTACGAAGAGGCCTGGATACACTGTATCACGGTCAACCACCACGCATGTGGTAATGTCATCCGCAACGGTCAGGGACGGGACCTCTGTTTCGACCACCACCGCGACGCGCCGTTTGAAAACCTCTTCTCCAATGTACACATCGGCTCCGGTACCCGGATGTATACCTCAAGCGGCGCCGGGTGTGCCGGTCCTCATTCCGCCGCGCGTGAGACGTTCTGGAATGTCAAGTCCAGCGGATGGTCCGCGGCGCCAACCCCAAGCTGGGGGTATATCCATTGCAACGTGATTGGCGCCAACACCACCAACAAAACCGAAGACAGAGAATGGTACGAACAGGTCACCAACATTCAGCCGCCGGAGCTTTACGAAGCGCAATTGCAGCGACGGCTCGGGAACCAGGTCGACCGTGTCGACATGCCGGCAATCTCTCCCGACGGCGGGATTATCACGGAACCCACGCAGGTATCGATCACCTGCGGTACGTCCGGGGCAACCATTCACTACACCACCGACGGGACAACCCCCTCGGTCTCCTCACCGTCATACTCCACACCCATAACGATCAATCAGACCGCGACCCTCAAGGCCGTGGGGATCAAGGACGGTCTGGCAAACAGCTACATCGCTCAGGCCGCGTTCACGTTCAAGGTCCTGCCCGAGGGTATTCATGCGGTGCAGGCCGTGACGGCAAGCAAAGATGACGGTAACGTTCCCGAGAACACCATCGACGATGACCTGAACACGCGATGGTCGGCGGATGGAACCGATGAGTGGATCATGTTCGATCTCGGGTCTGAGAAGACCGTCGGCAGTGTGTGGATCGCTTGGTACCAGGGAGCATCGAGGATATCGGATTTCGGGATTTCGATTTCAACCGACGGTTCGAGCTGGACTTCGGTGTACGACGGCCGGAGCAGCGGGACCACAACGGAACTGGAGCAACACTCCTTCTCACCGGTCACCGCACGATACGTGCGGATCGACTGTCACGGCAACAGTGTCAACAACTGGAACAGTATCACCGAGGTGCAGATTTCGGAAAAGAGCGGGACGGTTGTGAGTTACAACCAACGACGGATCCACCGCACTCCGGATTTAAATCGGCCAACACACGCCGTCTCATACACCCTTCTCGGCAAGAGGCTCACCGCCGGGAAAGTGAGAGGTATGCATGGAGTGATTGTACAGTCATCCGGCGGCGTTACACGGAAGGTTCTCAGGCAAAGAGAGTCAGTCCGATAGATAGTACGGGCGCCGGGCGCCTCTCATTCGTTAACGACAACGAGAACAGCTTGGCTCTTTAGTCAACTTGTCCCCCTGTCAATCACCACTGCTCGCACCTGCACAAACCCTCTGCTCGATCGCGGGATTGCGATGTCGCCGATAATCGCATGGGCCATGAGGTAGCCGATGTTCTCGGTATCGGGCACACAGCGGCAGATGTTCTCTCTGAACGATCCGACGTTTGCATCCAGACTCAACACTACGGACCCTGCGTGCCCCGGCGCCTTCAGGCGATCGCGAACAGCGATCGCATCGTCGTCTACCCCGCACACGTACAGGATATCTTTTTGCGCCGGGAGCGCACTCATCGCGGTTGACACATTGGTGCGTCCGACAACGGAGCGCTCCAGCGACGCGAGATGCGTCGATTCGTATTTACTGAGGATACGTTCCATGATCTGTACGCTGTTGCTCAGCCACAGGCCGTTGCTCAAACGGCTGTTCTCCTCGGCGCCGAGGACTATGACCTCGCAACGCATGTCGGGCGCGATTCGGCGCAGTTCAGTCTGAAGGCGCAGGTACAAGTATGCGTCGAACACATGATTCTCACGCGCCGCCGACGGTAAGATTGTGTACCGGGCCTCGCATGCCAGGTGCTGGGCATTCCCCAAATCCGGCGAACAGACCGTGATGGAGGGGATACCTCGCAACCACGAGATTTTCGAGCCGCTGGAGTTCACTGCAACCATTCAGGTTGCAACCCTTCGGGCGGCCTTCGGCCGTGCTCTCCGCCCATCCATGGTCTTCGAGTCCTGGCGGAGATGACGCAGCACATCCCCAACAAGGGCGAACATCAGATCCGCCA
>CAZNDN010000161.1:0-8132 GCA_964571815.1 uncultured Fibrobacterota bacterium
CACGCGAAACTCGCGAAAGGGGAAAGGCAAAGAGCAACTACGAATCACGCGAAACTCGCGAAAGGGGAAGAGACTATGCCGGGCATGTTCCTCTTGTGACGACGTAGTCCCGCACGGGGGACGGAGGCGCATACGGGACCTGATTCCCCTGAGCGGGATTGCAAAAATGCAACGTCCCGAATACCCCCGTCATTCTCACCACACCCGGACATCCGCCCGGCCCACGCCCACTTCCCCATTGCGCGCGGGACTGCTCACCACGATCCGCTTCCCGGTCGCCGGCGCATGAAGCCGGCGCGGCGGGATTTTCCTGCCGCTTATTGAATAGTAGCCGACCTGCCCGGAGACAACCGGCACGGAGCCGGCTCTGTTGGGGGGAATGACTTCGCGCAGTGTCTCCGTGTTTTCGCCCGGGGTGGTGACATACACCACGGCCGCCGGGGTGCTGAGGAAATAGCCGCTTCGGTTAGGGCTTGCACACGTAAATGTCAGCTCGTTGTCGCGTGCGTTCCAGTGCGACGGGTCGGTTTCGGTGAGCGCAAACGAACCCCACGGGTACTCCAGCCGAATGCGAATATCCTCGGCCGCATGACCGTTGACCGACACCGTGCCGATATGCTCTTCCCACCATGCATCCATCATCCAGAAATGATACCCGATCGACACGTGCGTTGCCTTGTCGATATCCACGATCTCCTCCATGGACAGCGTAATGGACTGCTCTTCGGGCCGCTCCCCTACCCGAAACCACGAGACCTGCTCACCGCCGCTGCTGTTGACCGCCTCCGCCGCATCCTCGGAATAGTACCGCCTGGTCGAAAACGGCCGCTCGAAACGGAAACCCGATATTGATTCGCTCACCGTCGCATACCCGCTGCCGTCGTACGCAATTGCCGTAAGCTCGATATTGTCCTGGTCCGGATACCGCCGTGTTTCCCACGTTGCTTGAAACGGCGCCTCAGTGGACCCGGCAACCTGATGCCATTGACGCCACTTCGGGGTCTTGGGGTCACGAAGCGGGAAGAAGTCGACCAGGGCCCAGTACTCGACTTTGGCGATATTGTCGTTGTCCGATACCGTGGCCTCCAGGGTGACCGTCTCTCCCAGCGACTTGGATTGCGGGGCCTGGAAGGAAAGCTCCGGCGGCGTGTTGTCTCCCCTGCCGGTGACCGGGTTGTTCGGGTCGCAATACAGGCGAAGCTCGTACATATCGGTGTGGTATTGCCCCGCGGTGTGCTTGCAGTAGTACGTGACAGTGTTGGCGCCCGACCTGATATCACCCACCGGTATCTCCACCATTTCCATCCGGGTGGCGGGACGCGGCCCGGAGGGGAAATACACATACGAGCCGTCGTTGAACTTTACTCCCATGTCGTCGTCCCAATTCATGGAAAACTGGGCACGCATTTCCACCTTTGTCACGTTTGACACATCGACGGGGATATCCAACTCTCTGGTTCGCGGCCCTTCCTTGTCACGTTCGAGCCAGAACCCGCCGTGGTCGAAGCGGATCTGAAAGAAACAGGCCTGCTCAGCCGAAACCAGTCCGGTCGCTATCAGTACCAGGGTGATTGCACGATGCATCCCTCGCCTCCTTCTCGTTGAGTGTCGAGGCGAGAGTCTCCTCTCGCCCCAGTGCCGTGTGCCCGAATACAGCGCTCCCCTCTTCGGAGCCGGATTCGCCGGAGTCCCGCGGCGCGGGAGAGACCGGCCATGAGAGCCCGGCGTCTCTATTCGCCGTGATCGATTTCAGATCCCGTCCGGTCCAAAGACAGTGGCTGATACGAACCGACACCGATAGAACCATCTACGCGCAAAGTATAGATGTCACGGACAGAGAGTCCAACCCCGATAACGGCTTGATCTACCGCGACACAATAACCCTTCGCACTACCTCTTTCCCCCCGGTTTCCACCCTTGCTATGCACGCCTGCGTCGAGACTGCGCCCCGAAACTCGTACGATGCGGGCCCTGCTCCGTGCCGCGACAGTACGGGTACGCCCGCCACGGTGTACAGGATTACACGATGCTCGCCCGGGGCGGAGATCCGCACCGCCACCACGCCGTTGCGGGTGGCGATCCCGCAGGAAGACCGGGCGCCGCCACCCGCGACTTCGGCAGGCGGGCGGGAGACTTCGTTGTCGGCGCCGCCGATAGTAAAGGGCGCATCGGAGACATCATCGTAGCGCCAGTTGTACTCCGCCACGCGGATCAGGCACTCGGCGCCGATCAGTGATTGTTGCTCTTTCTCCGCCTCCACTACCCACGAAAAACTCCCCCTGCCGGTTGTGTTTGCGATGGTTGTGTCTTTCAACATCTTCCACGGCGTCTGTGCAAGGTCGGGGCTGATCTGAAGGACAACGTCGGGTACCATCTCGGTATGTGCCTCCCATTCCACGGTCATGGTCTCACCCACATGGTAGCTCTCTCCGCCGTTGGGTGAGAGAACACGAATCATCTCGTCCGGATCGAAGTCGGGTCGTGTGAACGAAAGGTAGTTTAAATTGACCGTGCCTTCGCTTTTGTCAAATACGACTTTCAGGCGCTTCTCCCCTCTGGTCAACTGCATTTCGGGACCTTTCACGGTTGCCCAGCTCCCGTGGCCGCCCGTGGATGGAACGGCAATAGCGGGACTTGCTTCACCGTCAAACTCCAGGTGCATCGATGCGCCGTTGCTGTTGGACGCTACGCGCAATGAGGGAACGAACGTGCCGCTTTCCATGACCTCCACCGAATAGGCCAGCCACTCGCCGCCGCGAGTCCACCCGATGTTGTACCCGCCGCCCGTGTCGCCGCACTCCTCGATATCGACACCCTCGGTCCGGAACGCACCGCCTTCATTCGACGCGCTCTTGTCCTCATACGCCGTTCCCGCGTCACCCATGTCATACTCTTCCGCTTCAATGCGGCCGGGCAGGGCAAACGGTTGACCGTTATACGGGCCCGATATGACCACGACCACCCTGCACGTCGCCTCCCAGTGGTTTGCCGCCGACAGGGTAATCTCGGCGGTGTTCATGGAAGGGCTCAGCTCCGCAACGTTGACACTGAGGGTCAACTCGATTGCGGCGCCGCCTGAGCCGCTCGAGGTCACATCGAGCCAGGGAACATCTTCGACAGCTTTGAAATCGGTCAACGTCTCTCCCGTGGAACCGGTGACCGTGACCACTTTCGGCTCGGGAGCTTCGCCGTTCATCCGGGCCTGAAAAAGGACCTCGGCCGGATCGAGCTTCAACGAGGGTTTCCGCGATGTGCTCCCTGTCGGACCGACAACAAACCTGGCCATGTACTCGCCCTTGTCGTTGTTGGTAAGCCGCAGCATCGTCTCCAGCCCGTCGGTGTACGGCGTCTTGAACATGCCGATATAGATCTCGAGCTGAGGCCCGTTGCCCTCCCAGCCACCGGAGTAAGGCCCGGGAACGGCGATGAAACGCGGGTCGTTGCTCCATCTGGGAAACTGAGTAGCGCCGTCGAAAAGGAATGCGAATTCACCGACCTTCGTGCCGTCGGGCGTAAATATCGCCATACCTTTGTGGCCCATGCTTATGACGGCGACATTGTAGGTGTTGTCGGGCAGGATATTGGCGTTGCACGACTTGGTAATGACCTGATAGGAATCATTCTTCAAGTCAATGATTCCAGCCATTTTCCCATTCGTTCCGCATGCCGCATACGCTCCGTCGGGCGAAACGTCGAAGAAATTCATCCATATAGCGGTTCCGCACGCATACTCGACCTTCCCGGGATCGTCCAGTCTCATTCGCTTGACCGGTCCCGACGTGGTGTAGCCCCGCTCCGGCTTGAAATAGAGCCATTCCACGCCGGTTTCCGGATCGTTCCACAAGTCAAGGGCAACACCCGGGCCGAGTTCGCGTCGGTTGGAACCGTCGAAATTGCAGCAGTACATCATCCGCTGACCAACGGGTATGTGAGTCCAGACAACCTGACTGCCGTCGGAGCCGACCATGGGCGACCAGTAACTGGACACCTCCCCCTGTATCACCCGCTCCCCCCTGCCGTCGTCGGTGTCTAGACCCATCAGTATGAAGTTTTGCCCGAAACAATCCTGGTCACTTCGGGGAGTATTATTCTGCTCGTCTCTCATCCATACCACCACCGTTCGCTCACCGGTCAGCGCCCTCAGCTCCGACGACACATCCGCCCTCACGGACCCGCAAATAACAAGAGTCACAAAAATCGAAGCCGCCCTTCTCATCACCCTTCTCCTTTTTCGCCTCGACGGTTGCATCGTGTCTTCCTTCCAAAGGGCCCAGGGTCAACTACCGGGCAATGAGATACGAATGGACCACACCACGATCCCTTTCCCCGCCGGGAAGAAAGAGGAATCCCGCGCAACAGACCGACTTCCCGGACCGGATCGACCTCACTTCGAGTGTTGCCGGCTATCTCATCATCGATATCCCGGCGGCACTTCCGCCCGTTGCCGCCATGATACTCTCCGGGGGGCAGCCGGGCCGCGCGACCGTAATTACAAATAGGCCGTGCAGGCCGTGCGGCAGCACCCGCTGCACCCCGACCTCGGTCGCCATCGTTGTACAACCGCCGACACGCGTTCCATCAACACGATGTATCCGCACCCGCTTGCGCTCACCCCACTTCCCCGGAAGGTGAAGCGTTGTTCCGCTCACTCGCAGCCGTGAAGCACGCATATCTTTGGCCGTGCGTGCTGAGCGCGGATCAATCGCTGAATACGCACCGCAATCCCCGGGACACGAATCGAAGGTCTCTCCAGGCTCGCATATCCCGTTGCCGCACTGTGCCGCGTCGAGGTTGGTGAGAACGTACAGATAGTGATTTCCAAAGCCGGTTGTCGGCGTCTTTTCGAACGTGTGGCCGGCGCCGCCGGAAATCGATTCCAGCACCACACTGTCCCGGAGGTCGTTACCGTTGTACCGTATGACACGGTACTCGCCTTCCTCGTCCGACAGATCCAGCGACAGGCTCCCACCTTCATCGAGCCAGATACAATAGGCCTTTCCGGGATCGGCAAGGCAGACCGCCCTGTTGCCGCCTGAACATGAAACGCCCTCTGTGTGCGGCCGGCACGCATTAATGTGAATGCGTCGTGTGTCGCTGAAAAAACGGGCCATCGCGCCATGTGCCTTTGCCATATCTTTGTGCTTGTTTGATACAACATCCCATAGTACTCCCCATGAGCCGTCATCCCATCCATCTCCAAGGTACGCCATCTGGCTCGTACCGCCCGCCATAAACGTTGCCCAGGCACCGATAATTGCCTCCTGAACCTCATAGAGATGGTATTTGCTTTCAGTGTGGAAACAGAAAATTCCGTCGGAGTTGAAGACCGGAATACCGTGTTGCTCTGTTTCAGTTACAAACGCCATACAATCATGAACCAGTTGGTTGCCGTGGTTGGGGTAGAGCTGTACCGATGCGAGGTCCCAGCCCTCCTCTTTCCCGCCGAGCAGCCAGCCCCGCTGACTGTTGTTGGTGATCAGAACATCCCATGGATCGACCTTGTGAAACTCCTTGGCATAGTTGACATTGAGGTCCCGAAACTCCTTGCGCTCATTCCATTCGACATTGATCGGCCAGTGCCACCAGACCGAAAGAGGGGAAAGCCGCGCGCAGAAATACTTGACATAGAGTTTCTGCAGGGGCCCGAGCTGCTGGTCGGCGGTTTCATCACGCGGACCATACCCGCGATACTGCGGGTTGATACCGGTGATACCGAACCATATATAGAGCTTCATCCCCTGGTCGCGCGTATACCGAAAGATTTCCTCATGATGCGCCCATGAGCCGACATCGAAACGGGAATAATCAAAGCCCTCTACTCCCGGGAAATCATTCATGTGTTCCACTGAAGACCCGTCCTCCAGGAGGTAGAGCCAGTGCGACTCGGGCTGGTCACCGTTGGGGAACCGAATTCCCAGACAGTTCACGCCGAGTTTCTTGTGCTCGGCTATCCACTTCCGGGCGTTATCGAGGTCCCGCTCGGAAAGCTGCACGCTCAGCATCGTGAAAGGCACGTACGGCGTACCGTCGTCGAACTCGTAACGCCGCCAGTGGCTGCGGTCGATGTTGATATGCCCGTGGTTGTCGGCCGACGACGGTGTCGCGGATACCGTGTAGGTGTAGGTCTGCCGAGGACCGTTTTCAGTATTGGTCTCCGGCTCATAGAATCCCGCATCAACGGTCCACGTACCGGGGCAGTCGAACATGATACGGAATTTCCAGACGTTGCCTTCCTGACCACCCTCTCCGTCGCCGTCGTGAAACCCGTACCACGCAAATGAGTCCCCCTTTTTCCGCTCAGGCGGGGCCGCAACACTCAACCGCAGTTCGGTGTCGGTGAACGGGTTGGCAAACGCGGTTTCATTGACCATCGGTTCTTCAACCATGTCATAGAGCGAAACCGTCTGCCGCGCCCCAATCCCTGTAAGCGCCCCACAGACGAACACCATGGCCAGCAGTCTTTGCATGAGTGTTGTCCTTTTCATTGTTCGCGGGGACATGCCCGGCAGTCAATCAGCTTGTCAAACAGTATCTACCAAACACATGCCCGCGGCGGGAGGAGCTTCGATCCTGTGTCACTCCTTCCCTCCCCGGCTCGCGTGTATCGGTCCGTCATGCTCAACGGGTGACCCGGACCTCATTCTCCGGCCACCGCGGGAAGGCACCCAATCAGCTCGGGCGATCGGTGCAGCGCAATTCCTACTCCGACACCTGAAGGAATATCCCCGATTGCGTGGGCATGTCCGAAGAAAGAACCCTGGAGAGAGCTTTCCCGTCTATGCGAAACAGCGGTCCCCGCCGCGCATTGCGGCTGCCGTGGAAGAGACGCGGCAGGCTCAGGGCAGCCGGTTTTTCGGCGGGCCGCAAGCTTTCCCCCCGTAAGCTTCTTCGCCCCTCATCCACGCCGGTTCCCCCCAGCGTGCCGATCCACGGACCGCCGACATAGCCGTTGACGCCCAGCGACGCCTCTTCCGTCTCCTCCCCATCGAGCCCTATTTTGATAAGGAAAAGCTCGCTGCCGCTGTGACCGTCGCCACGGTGGTAGTGTGCCACGCAGTAATCCTCATTCGTGCTTGACCACCGCGAAAAGCCCGCATTGTGCTCCCACAGCTTGCCGCCGCCGTCATTTGGATCGTCCCACTCGTAGATTGCGATGCGGTCGTGGCCGGTGCCCGGGGTACAGAGTATGCGCGGTTTGTTCTCGGGATTCACCTGCCCCCAGCACGTCTGGGTGCCCACCACCTCGCTTTTGAGATCGATTTGTGCGCCGGTCTCCAGGTTTTTCATCAGGCATCCCCGATATGATTCGCCGATATAGGTGCCGCCGTTTGAAATACCCGCCGTCCACTGCTCGTCCAGGACCTTCTCACGTGTCGACTCGATCGGCCGGTTGGTCTCCTCGTCGATACGCACCTTCCACGTGCTGCCCGACGTGCCGCCGGAAACACCGTCTTCCCCATTGTAGCCGACCCACTCCATACCGTCGCCACCGAGAAAGAAAAAACCGCATACGCCCTGGTCGGCCACCGTTTCTTCATTGGTTCCGTCAAGATTGATCGCAACGATTTTCTTACCGTCATTACACACCAGCTTTGTCCCGTCGGCGTTGATTCCCCCCATTCCCCGTTCCGTGCCGCCGTCACGGTCAAAGACCTTCCAGGTCTCCCCGGTCCGGATATTGAGGCAGTGTACGCTGTTGCCGCCGTCGGAATAGCACTGAAGTCCGTCAAGCTCGCCCAGCAAATCGGCAGGTTCCGCCGCGGACAAACCGCACACCGCCGCGGCTACCGAAACCAACACCGCCATGCGGTGGAAAAGATGAGATACCACGTTGTTCGGCATGATCATAGTCTGCCTCCTTGATAGAAGCCCCGGGCCGTTAGCCCGGGTTGGTATCTGCCGGCCCTTTCCCGCAGGGCGGGACGAAGGCAGGATACCTTGGTTGTAGTGAAATAACCGGTTCTTTGGGGTGGTCGGGTGTTGAATCACTCCCCGCCAAAAAACCCGATTACGAGATATTCGAGCAATACTCCCACGCTTGCCGTTTCTCCTGCCTTCTGCCCTCGGCCCCCCTGCACCTCTGATTCTCTGATCCTCACTGCCCCTCGATCGAGAAATAGTCGTCGGAATAA
>CAZNDN010000162.1:0-8118 GCA_964571815.1 uncultured Fibrobacterota bacterium
ACGCCCTCGACCTCGCGGGCGATCTCCACAAGACGATCAAGCTCGTCGCAGGAGTTCTCGTAGTTTTCCCGCGAGCTGCGGTGGGAGTCGTACATCAGGTTCCCGAAGCCGGTCATGTCTCCGCGGGCGAGCAGCTCGACGCCCCGGTCGACACGCGCATTCTCGCCCACTATATGGGCTGCCCGACGGTGCAGCAGGGGACCGAGGGCTGTTTCGGATGCCGACAACTGCTCCATCGAGATATCGCTCAGCGACCGAATCCGCGGGTCTTGTCCGGTCAGAATGCGGACGGCCTCCTCGCATTCTTGTCGGCGGTCGTTGTAGGCCGAGTCGGCCAGGGTGTGCGCGGCGCCGGAGGGGCAGACCGCGAAGACGGTATCCCTGTCGGAGACCGGGATCGGCCGGTGGGTGAGGGTGTTGAAATCGATCAGCAGGGCATGGCCCGCTTTGCCGAACAGGGTGGAGAACTGATCGAGCAGGCCGCATTTGGTTCCGCAGAAGCGGTGTTCCGCCTGCTGGGCCAGAAGTGCGAGTTTGTCGGGCTCGACCGAGAACCTGCCGAGCGCGCTCAGAGCAAGGCCGGCGGCGACTTCCAGCGCGGCCGATGAGGACACCCCCGCCCCGGCGGGTATGGTGCCGTGCACGACGGCCCGGAAGGGACGTACCGGGTAACCTTCCCCCCGGAACATCTCGTGCATGCCCCAGACGTAGTTTGCCCACCGGTCGTCACCGGCCGGCCGCCCGCCCGCCTCGATCCGTACGGGGCGGGGGAAGCTTGAGCTGACAATCTCCGTGGTTTTCGCGGGGCAAGCCCCCGCGGCGACATACACACATCGATTGATTGCCATGGACAGGACACGGCCGGCGTTGTAGTCGGTGTGATTGCCCAGTATTTCGACGCGTGCGGGAGCGCGCGCAACGATGGTCGGTTCCTCGCCGAACGAGCCACGGAAAAGCTCTTCGGCGCGCTGCCGCGAATCCGTCGCCCGTTTGCCGTGCTGCTCACCGTTTTTCATCGTGCCGGATCAGCCGGGGTTCCGTTCGTACACAACGGAGCCCTCCAGAATCGTGCAGGATGCGTGCCCGCGCAGGGACCGCCCGCCGAAAGGCGTGTTGCGGGACTTGGAGAGAAAACTGTCGGGATCGACCGTCCACTCCGCATCGGGATCGATAATGGTCATGTCGGCGACTGTCCCTTTGGACAGTGTTCCATCGCCGAGCCCGAGGATACGATTGGGTGTGACGCACATTTTTCGAACCATCTCCGATGGAGACAGGGTCCCGGAATGCACCAGCTCGGTCAGCACGAGGCCCAGGGAGGTCTCCAGTCCGATAATACCGAAAGAGGCGGCTTCGAACTCCACGTCCTTCTTGTCTTCACTCACGTGCGGTGCGTGATCGCAGGCGATTACGTCGATCGTGCCGTCGACCAGCCCCTCGATCACGGCCGCGCGGTCCCGGGGGGTACGCAACGGAGGATTCATCTTGAAGCGCGTGTCGTAGCCGGCGAGCATTTCGTCGGAGAGCGTGAAGTAGTGAGGGCAGCTTTCGCACGTGACCCTCACCCCGCGCTTTTTTGCCTTCCTGATAATCTCCACCGATCCGGCGGTGGACACGTGCGCGATATGAATGCGTGCGCCCGTGTATTCGGCAAGCATGGTGTCCCGGGCCACGACGATCTCTTCGGCGATAGAAGGCATCCCGCGAAGGCCCAGCCGGGTGGACATGGCGCTTTCGTTCATGTGTCCGCCCCGGGTAAGCTCGGAGTCTTCGCAGTGGCAGATTACCGGGATGCCGAATGATTTTGAGTAGTTCAGCGCATGCCGCATCATGCTGCTGCTGCGCACCGAGAACCCGTCGTCGGATACCCCGCGCGCACCTGCCCGCACCATCTCGCCGAACGGCGACAGCTCTTCGCCCTGGAGCCCCTTGGTGATCGAGCCGATCGGGTAAACCCGGCAGGTGCACAACTGGCCACGCTGAAACACGTAGCGGATTTTGGATTCTTCATCGAGCACCGGATTCGTATTGGCCATGCATGCCACGGCGGTGAATCCGCCGGCCGACGCCGCGCGGGTGCCGGTTTCGATTGTCTCGCGGTCTTCGCGCCCCGGCTCCCGCAGGTGGACGTGCATGTCGACCAGGCCGGGGGTAACCCATTTGCCGGAGGCATCGATAATACGCGAGGGGTTGAAATCCGACGGAACTTCCGGGAGCACGTCGCGAATCGTTCCCTTGTCGATAAGCACGTTGCGTGTCTCGTCGATTCCTCGCTCGGGGTCGATTACCCGGCCGCCGTGGATCAGGATGCGCTCGGGTTTGCGCTCGGTGGAATACACGGTCTGTCCGTCCCGTTGCTTATGCATTCTCTCCGCCTCCCAGCAGATACAGCACCGCCATGCGCACGGCCACACCGTTGGTTACCTGGTCAAGAATCACGGACTGAGAGGAGTCGGCGACCGTTGATGCAAGCTCGATGCCCCGGTTAATGGGCCCGGGGTGCATAATCAGGACATTGCTTCTCAGGAGCTTCTCCACACGTTCGGCGTCGAGGCCGTAGCGGGCCCGGTATTCGCGGATCGAGGGGAAGAGGCCCGATGTCTGCCGCTCGAGCTGCAGCCGCAGCATCATCACCACGTCAACTTCCTCAAGCGCCTCTTCGATGCTGTCGGTGACGTGCACGCCGAGGCTTTCGGGATGCTGGGGCAGCAGCGGCGGCGGCCCGCACAGCGTCACCTCCATCCCCATCGTGCGCATACCCCAGGCATTCGACCGCGCAACCCTGCTGTGCAGGATGTCGCCGATAATGGCCACGCGCAGCCCCTCCAGTCTGTCCAGCTTCCTGCGAATGGTCATCATGTCCAGAAGGGCCTGCGTGGGATGCTCATGGGAGCCGTCACCGGCATTGATCACGACGGCATCGGTGCAGTGTGTCAGAAACAGCGCCGTGCCGGGTGAGCTGTGCCTGCAGACAACCATGTGGATTTTCATGGCCTCCAGATTGCGCATGGTGTCCCGCAGGGACTCGCCTTTCTTGACCGAACTGGTTGTGGAGGAAAACGAGAGAGGGCTTGCGGAAAGCCTTTTCTCGGCCAGCTCAAAGGAGATTCTCGTGCGCGTGCTGTTCTCGAAGAAGAGGTTGACGATGGTCTTGCCTCTGAGGGTGGGGACTTGCGGGATATCGCGCTGCAGCACGTCGTGGAAATTATCCGCCGTGTCCAGGATCGTCGTGATATCTTCCCTCGACACGCCTTCGAGACCCAGCAGGTGCGGCATGCTCAATGCCATGCGGATTACTCTTTCTTGTCAAGTTCCATGAGCCACAGCGAATCCTCGCCGTCGAATTCCTTCACTTTCAGCGCAACTTCCCGGTTGGTCGCGGTGGTTGTCTTTCTCCCGACATAGTCGGCGCGGATGGGCAGCTCGCGGTGTCCGCGGTCGACAAGAACCGCAAGCTGGATTACCTTGGGTCTTCCGAAATCCATCAGCGCATCCAGCGCGGCCCTGACCGTCCGCCCCGTGTACAGGACATCGTCGACCAGCACCACCGTAATGCCGTTGATATCGAAGGGGATATCCGTGACCTGTACCCGCGGCTGTTTGAAGGCGGAGCGATAGTCGTCGCGGTACAGGGTGACGTCCAGGACGCCCGCGGTGAGGTTCGTGCTCTCGATCGCGTTGATCTTCTCGGTAATGCGCCGGGCCAGGAACACGCCCCGTGTCTGCATGCCGACCAGGCCGAAGCTGGACAGGTCGCGGTTCTTTTCGAGAATCTGATGCGCCATACGCGACAGCGATCGGTCCAGCGCCTGCGCATCCATAAGCATTTCTATCGGTTTCATCGTGAGTGAAAATACTGTCGGGGCGGGTGAGGTTCAAGTGAGCCCCCGGCAATCCCGCCCGCTTCGCCGGAAGCAGGGGCAGCGGCCGCCACAAGGGACGCGCTTCCGGCAGGCGCGTCCCCGGAGGCGGCAGCACCGGTTTCTACATGCCGGCGTGGTACTCCTGAAGAGAATGCACGCGGCTTTCGAGCCCGAGGTAGTCGGAGATTCCCCTGGCCGCGGCGCGGGCGGCCGCGATCGTCGTGATATACGGCACCGCGTGCTTTATCGCCGCCTTCCTGATGTAGGAATCGTCGTGGCGGCTGTGCTTGCCCACCGGTGTGTTGATCACCAGGTCGATCTCTCCGTTCATGATACCATCGACAATATTCGGCCGCCCTTCGTGCTGTTTCCGTACTACTTCCGATGCAATGCCCTTCTCGCCGAGGAACGCATGGGTACCGGACGTGGCCTTGATCGTGAAGCCCAGTGCGGCAAACTCCCGCGCCACATCCTCCGCTCCCGGCCGGTCCTTTTCGTTGACACTGATCAACACGCTTCCCTTCAGCGGCAGACGCTGTTTGGCGCCGTCCTGGGCCTTGTAGAACGCGAGGCCGAAACTCCGGTCCATACCGAGCACTTCGCCGGTGGAGCGCATTTCCGGCCCCAGTACCGGGTCGACCTCCGGGAACATCGGGAACGGAAACACCGCTTCTTTAACGCCGTAATGAGGAATCGGTTTGTCTTTCAGCCCGAGGTCCCCGAGTTTGCCGCCGAGCATGAGTTCGGTAGCGATCCGGGCCATGGAGATATTGCAGACCTTGGAGACGAGCGGGACCGTCCGCGACGCCCGCGGGTTGGCCTCCAGCACATACACGACATCGGCCGCAATGGCATACTGCATGTTCATGAGCCCGACCACCTTGAGTTCGCGCGCAATCCGGCGCGTGTACTCGCGAATCGTGTCGATGTGTTTCCGTGGAATGCTCACCGGCGGTATGACACAGGCCGAATCGCCCGAGTGCACTCCGGCCTGCTCGATATGCTCCATGACCGCCGGCACGAACGCATCCTTCCCGTCGGCGATCGCATCGGCCTCCGCCTCGATCGCATTCTCCAGGAACTTGTCGATCAGGATCGGACGCCGCGGCGTTACCTCGACCGCGGCCGAGACATACTCCCGCAGCATCTCTTCGTCGTGAACGACTTCCATACCCCGTCCGCCGAGTACGTACGACGGTCGCACCATGAGGGGGTAGCCGATTTCGGCCGCCACTTTAAGTGCTTCTTCCGGAGTCCGGGCCATGCCGGCTTCCGGCATGGGTATCCCCAGCTTCTCCATCATGCCCCGAAACCGGTCGCGGTCTTCGGCCAGGTCGATCATCTCGTGCGGGGTCCCCAGGATAGTCACTCCCTCTTCGGCCAGCTCCGCCGCGATATTCAGCGGCGTCTGCCCCCCGAACTGGACGATCGCGCCCTCGGGCTTCTCTTTACGGTAGATACTGAGAACGTCTTCGACGGTGAGCGGCTCGAAATAGAGCTTGTCCGATGTATCGTAGTCGGTCGAGACGGTTTCGGGATTGCAGTTGACCATGATTGTTTCGCAGCCCTTGTCCCGAAGCGCAAATGCCGCGTGCACGCAGCAGTAGTCGAACTCGATTCCCTGGCCGATACGATTGGGCCCGCCGCCCAGAATCATGATCTTCCGGCGGTTGCTCACCTGTACCTTGTCGGGCGCATTGTAGGTGGAGTAGTAGTACGCCGCGTTCTCCACGCCGCTGACAGGCACGGCATCCCAGGCTTCGGTCACTCCCAGCGACAAGCGCTTTTCCCGAATCTCTTTCTCGGGAATCTCCAGGATACCGGCAAGGTAGTTGTCGGCGAACCCGTCCTTCTTCGCTCGCACCAGAAGCTCATCCGGGGGCAGCCCGCCCTTGTGCGCCAGGATGCGCTCTTCGAGTTGCACCAGCTCTTTCATCTGCTCAACAAACCACGCCTTGATATGCGTGCGTTCACAAAGCGTATCCACGGAGGCGCCCTTCCTGAGCGCTTCGTACATGATAAACTGCCGCTCGCTGGAGGGCTCCCTGAGCATCTCCATCAGTTCCTCAAGCGACCGTGAGTGGAAGTCTTTTGCGAAACCGAGCCCGGTGCGGCCGGTTTCCAGCGACCGAATCGCCTTCTGGAACGCTTCCTTGTAGGTTTTGCCGATACTCATGGCCTCTCCCACGGCCCGCATCTGCGTACCCAGCGCGTCTTTGGCATCCTTGAACTTCTCAAACGCCCACCGGGCGAATTTCACGACCACATAGTCGCCGGAGGGAGTGTACTTCTCGAGGGTGCCGTCACGCCAGTACGGGATTTCATCCATGGTAAGCCCGCCGGCAAGCTTGGAAGATACCAGGGCGATGGGAAAGCCCGTGGCCTTGGAGGCAAGCGCGGAGGAGCGTGAGGTGCGGGGGTTGATCTCGATTACCACCACGCGGTCGGTTGCGGGATCGTGCGCAAACTGTATGTTGGTTCCGCCGATCACCTCGATCGCTTCGACGATTGCGTAGGAGTAATCCTGAAGTCGCTTCTGGAGCTTCGGGTCGATAGTGAGCATGGGCGCCGTACAGTAAGAATCGCCCGTGTGCACCCCCATGGCATCGACATTCTCGATAAAGCAGACGGTGATCATCTGATTCTTTTTGTCTCTGACCACTTCCAGCTCCAGCTCTTCCCATCCCAGGACCGATTCTTCGACGAGAATCTGGCCCACGAGGCTGACGGCGATACCGCGGGCGGCAATTGTCCTCAGTTCTTTGATATTGTAAACGAGTCCGCCGCCCGTGCCGCCCATGGTGTAGGCCGGGCGGATCACCACGGGATACCCCAGGTCGGCCGCTACCCTCTCGGCGTCTTCCACAGAGTAGACCGCTTCACTCCGCGGCATCTCGATCCCCAGCCGGTCCATGGTATTCTTGAATGCGGTTCGGTCTTCGCCCCGCTGGATTGCGTCGATATTCACGCCGATGATAGTGACGCCGTATTTGTCGAGGATTCCCGCCTTTGCCAGCTCGGAAGAGAGATTCAGGCCGGATTGTCCGCCCAGGTTGGGCAGGAGCGCATCGGGCCTCTCCTTCGCGATAATCCGCTCCATCGCCTCTACATTCAGCGGCTCGATATAGGTAACATCGGCCATGCCCGGATCGGTCATTATCGTGGCCGGGTTGGAGTTGACCAGTACGATTTCGTATCCCAGCGCTCGGAGCGCCTTGCAGGCTTGGGTACCGGAGTAGTCGAATTCGCAGGCCTGACCGATCACGATAGGGCCCGAGCCGATAATCATTACCTTGTGGATATCGTCTCTGCGCGGCATGGATATGTCTCTCCTCTCGGATATATGGTGAGTCGCCCTGGGGCGAGGCGGCGATGGATGAAGAGAGGAAAATACTACAGGCACCTGCCCCGGTGGTGCACGGAGGAGGCCGGGACGGAACCCGAGGCAGTCCGGCGCAAACATGCGTGGTGGAAAGGGCGAAGAACTTGTCGGTAAACGATTGCGGCGTCGGGCTTTGGTGGCGGCCTGCCGTAAGCCCGCCAGGTGCGCGGGGTCAGGAGGAGGCCTGTGTTGCGCCGGACGGCACTTTCCGACGCTGAGGGTATTCGCATTCTCCGATAGCGACGGGGTAGTCGCCGCTGAAACAGGCGGCGCAGAAGTTGCGGCCGGGAGCGGGCACGACATTGCGCATGCCTTCAACCGATAGATAGCCCAGCGAGTCTACATCGAGGTAGGCCCGGATTGCGTCCACGTCCTTGGCCGATGCGATGAGCTCTTCCTTCGTGGGCATGTCGATACCGTAGTAACAGGGACAGATAATCGGCGGGGATGAGATACGGAGGTGAATCTCGGCGGGCTCGGCGGAGCGGATCAGGTTCACGATCTTCTTCATGGTCGTTCCCCGCACAATCGAATCGTCCACAACTACAATCTTCTTCCCTTTCAGCACTCCCCTGACCGTATTGAATTTGATTCGCACCCCGAAATCCCTTCCGGACTGAAGCGGCTGTATGAACGTTCGGCCCACGTAGTGGTTCCTGATCAGCCCGATATCGAAACGGGTCCCCGACTCTTCGGAAAAGCCCAGTGCGGCGGTGGTGGCCGAGTCGGGCACTCCGATAACAATATCCGCCTCGGGAGCGGGGTGCTCGCGGGCAAGCCGCCGGCCGAGCTTCCGTCGCACCTTGTCCACGTTTTCTCCGAAAACATAGCTGTCGGGGCGGGAGAAGTAGATGAATTCGAAAATACAGTGCG
>CAZNDN010000163.1:0-3035 GCA_964571815.1 uncultured Fibrobacterota bacterium
ACAAGACAAGGCACCCCCCCAAGAAGAAGACTGAATGGCAAAAAGAATGCGCCGCCGAAGAGAAAGAGAACGGGCTGAAAGACAGAAGAGAAAAGTCGAAGAGCCGCCGCGGAAAGAATTTTTATTATGGTAGCGTTCCAATTTACAGCCCACAACAAACGCATGGCGGTTCCGCTGCGCTCCACCCAAATTTTGCTCCGTTTCACGCCGCAAAATTCCGCCATGCGTCGGCCGGTTGCTGGTGCGCAACGGAAACGCCGAGGTCTCCGGCGTACTTTCGCTGGGCGATGTAGCCAAGCGTTTGAGGAGGCGAAGCGCAGCGCATCTGTTCGGTAAAGTCGAGGGAGAAGGTGAGCACCGGGCTTCCGACCAGGCCGCCGAAAGTGCGGGACATCAGGCAAATGGGTAACGTAAGGGCTGCAAGAGCGGGGCACATCCGCATCAGAATTGCTGCTGTGGCGACAGCAACCATGGTTGCCGTGACAAGTTTCTGCGCGGCTACGACCTCTATTGGCTCGCACCCACGCGTGTGGAAGCCGGTCCTTTCGAGCCCGACTCAGCCTCGGTTGCCTGCCAGGTTTCGCTTCCTCCCCTTTCGCCGGAGGGGGGTGAGGAGAACTCGGAGGAAGTTGCGACAGAGGTCGTACCGGCGCCGGCGGCGATCGACACCGTCACTCCCTACCGACCCGGACTTGAATTGTTGTACATAGGACGAATAGCGGTCGGGGCCACCGTGAATGAGTTCGGAACAGGTCTGGCCGGCGGCGCCAACATGGTTTTCAGCGACATGCTAAGTGAGTACGGTCCAAACTCGACATCGGGGGCTATGCGGAATACGAGGAGCCCGTCTATTACTATCAGAAGTTCTACCGGGGATACTCCGACGCCTTGTGAGGGGGCCGCGAGACATCGAACGGTTCCGGCAACGAAACAGGCGGGAGGGCCGCGGAAGGCCCTTCCGCCTTCTGGACGACGACAACAAGAAACCGCACGAACGTGCATGCAGGTGAGCCTATGTGGTGGGATATTGTGATCGCGATTATCGTCGGAGGCATGGCGGCGGCTCTGTACTCTACCGCGCGTTCGCACCGCCTCAAACCCACGGCCGTTGCGGTTCTTTTTCTTGCCGGTTTTCCGGGAGCATGGGCGGGCGGCCTGTGGCTTATGCCGTTCGGCCCGCCGGTGGCGGGCCTTTAGATCCTGCCCTTTCCGGCCGCGGGCTTCCTGGCGTTCGCTCTCGCCTCGGTTCTGCACATCCCGCCGTTTCCTCCTCGCACCCGGGGTGAGGCCCTGCGGGAAGCCGATGAACTGCGCGATGAACGCAGAACCGTTTCAATCTTTCTGTGGCTTCTGCTGGTGGTGCTGACCGTTCTTGTCGTGGCCGGATACCTCCGGCCGCCGCGGGTCGGGCGTCCTCCGGCGGTGTGACCGGTCCGTTCCGGCCTGAGAATCGCACAACATAAGCCCCTACGACCACACTCCCGCCACCCTGCTCCCGCATGAGGGGCAGGTGCCTTCGACGGTGACACTGCTTTTCCCGCCGAATCCGCCACGGCTGACAACGGTCTCGCCGCAGTGCGCGCATTTGGTGTCTACAGGTAGTGCCACGTTGCCGGGATACACATGTACAAGGCCGGCCTTCGCTCCGATATCCAGAGCGGTCTTGAGCGTAGCCACGGGTGTGGCGGGAATGTCCTGTACCCGATACTCCGGCCGAAATGCCGAAACATGCCAGGGGATCGAAGGATCGACACCGGCGATGAATTCGGCGATGGAACGCAGCTCCTCCTCGGAATCGTTGCGGCCGGGAATAACCAGCGTGGTGATTTCGATCCATATCCCCAGCCGTTTCATGGTCCGTATTGCCTCCAGGACCGGCTCCAGCCGCCCGCGGCAGCTCTCTCGATACAACGAATCGCTGAATGATTTCAAATCCACGTTACAGGCATCGAGCACCGGCGCCGCCGTTGCGAGCACCTCGGGAGTCATGTAGCCGTTGGTCACGAAGACGTTGCGCAGGCCTTGCTGCGACGCCAGCCGGGACGTATCGTAGGCATATTCAAAGAAGATGGTCGGCTCGGTATACGTGTAGGCGATACTTGCGCAGCCCCGCCGTGCGGCATCTTCCACAATCCGCTCCGGGCTCATGGGCTTTCCGCCGAGATTGCCTTCACGGTACGACAACTGTGAAATGCGCCAATTCTGACAGAAATCGCACTTGAAATTGCAGCCGGGCGTGGCGACGGAGTATGCCTGTGAGCCGGGGAGAACGTGGTACAGCGGCTTCTTCTCGATGGGGTCGACGTTTGCGGACACGACTTCCCCGTAGGTGAAGGTCCGAAGCACACCGCCTTCATTGCGGCGCACTCCGCAGAACCCGAACGAGCCTTCCGCCACACTGCAGCGGTGCGAACAGAGATTGCACCTCACTCTCCCCTCACCGCTCTCCTCCCAGAACATCGCATCGTGTCGCATACCCGCCATCCGTCTGCGTTACGTTGCAAGCGATTCGGAATTCGGCTCCTCATCCCCGGGGCCGGCTGTGGCAAAGGAGAGCACCTGCCGTTTCCTGCTTCCGTACCGATACAGCGTAATGCCTTTGCAGCCCAGCCGGTATGCTCGAAGATATATATCGCGCACCTCATCGGGGCCGGCCGCGGCCGGCAGATTGATGGTCTTTGAGACGGCGTTGTCGGTCTGTTTCTGGAAAGCCGCCTGTATTTTCAGGTGCTGCAGGGGCGGGACATCGAAGGCGGTCCGGTACACTTCTTTCATGTCGTCGGGGATGCCCGGGATGTCGGCCACTGAGCCCTTCGCGGCAATCCGCTCTTTGAGCCGGTTGTCAAGCAAGCCCCGTTTCCGAGCCTCCGCGGCAAAAGCCGGGTTGACTTCGTGCAGCACGCGTCCCGCGAGCACGTGACGGTCGAAGCTGAGCGCGAACAGGGGCTCTATGCCCGAGGAGCATCCCGCGATCACGCTGATCGTGCCCGTGGGAGCGACCGTGTTGACCGTAGCGTTGCGCATCGGCCTTCCCG
>CAZNDN010000163.1:3135-8044 GCA_964571815.1 uncultured Fibrobacterota bacterium
CCGTCCCGGTCTCCCGCCGCCCGCGGCCGGCCGTTTATGCGGTCTCAGCAACGGAGCTGAAGTCAAACCGTCGGGACCTCCCCCTCGGCAGCTCGACATCCTCACCCCGCACTCTCACCCGCATCCGAGGCCGGGAGCCGTCTTCGAGCCGGAGCGTCAATGATTCGTGCGTGGCCTCGACCAGTACCCATTGCCGTCGGTAGCGGAGTCGCAGACTGATCCGGCGCACCGGCTCGGGCAGCGCCGGGTTGAAACTCAGCACGTTGCCGCTTACTTCGATACCCAGGTAGCAGCGCTGCATGATATCGACCGTGCCGGCCATGGCGCCCAGGTGTATGCCTTCCGGGGTCGTGCCTCCCTGGACATCGTCGATATCCCCGGCCAGGGCTTTCCGGAATTCCTCCCACGAGGCGGCCCGGTTGGAACGGGAGATGACCCAGGAGTAGACAAGCCTGCTGAGTGTAGAACCGTGGCTCGTTCGCCGGCGGTAGTAGTCAATGTTACGTTGAATGTATTCGGTCCTGAACTCATAGCGCATCCAGCGGAACATATCCACCAGTCCCCCGGCGGTGAACAGGTACAGCAGCATGAGGACGTCGGCCTGCTTGCCCGCCTTGTAGTTGTTGACATCGTCTCCTTCCTTGTCCAGAATCCGGTCCAGCCGCATGGTCTCGCCGTAACGCCGGCGGTACTTTTCCCAGTCGAGTTCCCGAAGGTTGTCGTAGCCTTCGAACTGCTCGATCACCCCGTCGGAGCGCAACGGCACGCACATGCGGGTGCTGATGCGGTGCCAGCGCATGAGTTCATCCCCGTCGATTTCGAGCGCACGAAGCAGTTCCTGCCCGCGGGTGCGGTCCAGGACGTTGAGAATGCGGGGGGCGTGACGCAGCACCCACGATGCGGTAACGTTGGTATAGGCGTTGTTGCGCAGCCCGGGCCGGTCGGCGCCCGGATACTGAGTGTGGTACTCGTCGGGCCCCACGACATCCCGGATCTCGTATCGATCCCGCTCACGGTCGTACACGGCCTTGGAACTCCAGAATTTCGCGATCTCCAGAAACATCTCCGCCCCGAAGTAGTTGAGGAACTCGCTGTCTTCGGTGTGCTGATAATACTGCCAGATATTCCAGGCAACGGCGGAGTTGACATGCCGCTGCAGCCGGGTCCGGTCCGGTATCCATCCCCCCGAGAGGGGATTCAGATGAACCGTCTGACTTTCCTCCCGACCGTTGCTTCCACTCTGCCAGGGGTACATGGCACCGCGGTACCCCTGCCGCTGCGCCGCCCGCCGGGCGGCATCGAGGCGGCGGTACCGATACATCAGAAATTCCCGTGTCAGGGTGGGTATGCGGAGATTCAGAAAGGGGAAAACGAAGAGTTCGTCCCACATGATATGGCCGCGGTAGGCCTCACCGTGAAGGCCCCTTGGCGGCACTCCTACATCGCGATCGACCGTGTTCAGCGAAGCCGTCTGCATCAGATGAAAGACGTGCAATCGCAGGACAAGCGGGGTCATCCCCCCGTCTTCCACCCGGATATCGCATCGTCGCCAGATGTTGTCCCACTCCCGTACCTGCGAGGCCAGGAGCGTGTCGAACCTGATACGTCGTTGCGCATCGTTGCGCGCCTCCCCAAGCGGAGAACCGACGGCAAAGTCGCGGGAGGTATACAGCGCGGCTTTCTTCTCGATAACCAGGGTCCGTTTCGGTTGCACCTCCAGCCGCAGGAGTTCGGCCGCCGATTCGTCGGCCACAACCGTCTCCCTCCGCGTGTCCACACGCTTGCCGTCGTCCCCGTACACGCAGGTCAGCGCGGCTTGGGCCATCCGGATGCGGGACTGCAGCGTCCGTACCTCCAGGTATACCCCCGCCTTTTCTTCCGCCCCGGTCTCAAGCACTTCCAGATGCCTGCTCTCCAGGGGACGGTATCGCTCGACGCCCCCGTTGCGCACCGCGCCGTTGCAGCCGCTTCGGATCGTAATCGGCCCCGACCAGTTCAACGGGGTCAACGCCCATTGAAGCGCAAGGCAATGCGGCTCGCCCATGTGAGCAATGCGCCGCGTCTGCAGCCGTGTCAGCCGCCCGCGCTCGTCCTCCATCACCATGCGGCGCCGCACCACGCCTATGCGCATGTCAAGCTCCTGCACGTAGTGGTGAAAACGCACCCCACGGGGATCGAACCACGGCTCTTCCTGGATGCGCCATGTCAGGGGAAGCCAGTCGGGCCAGTTGACGAAATCTTCGTTTTCGATTCGGCGTCCCGCAACCTCCGAGCAACCACGGTCGTAGCCGCCGGCCATGTACGTACCCGGGTAGTGGGGTTTGCGTCTCGGAGCGCATTCGAGTGCTCCCCGGGTGGCAAAGAGGCCGTTGCCCAGCGTACACAGCGCTTCCCGCAACGGCTCCTGATCCTCGTTCCATCCCTCGTATCGCAACACCCAGTCATCGTACGGCCCGGTCGCGCCGCCCGAGGCGCCCCTTCCGTGTCCGGATTGTACCGTCGTGGTTTCGGTACCGGTTTCTTCGCTCATATCCATGCCCCTTTGTCGCGGCTCAGGCTTGTTGACATTGAGGACAGACATACGATGATCTTCCCGCGACGGTTTGCTTGACCAGGGTTCCGTTCCCGCGCGGGCACGGTGCGCCTTCGCGGCGACGGGGCGTGATGAACGAGCGCGGGAACTTCTCCGGATCTACCCGGCACTCGATTGCCGTGTGCAAAACCGATTTGAGCGCGCCGAAGAGACGTTTCCGTGCGGCGGGGTCGAGGCTTCGCAACCCGACTGCCGGATGGAGCCGCGCCTGAAAGAGTATTTCATCGGAGTACTCGTTGCCGATTCCCGCCATCAGGCGCTGGTTCATAAGAAACGCCTTGATTCCCCCACGCCCCTTCTCCAGCCTCTCCAGGAACTCCTGCTCCGACAACGAAAGCGCATCGGGCCCCAGCCTGTTTTCCGCGGCAAACTCTTCCGGGTCGTCGATAATGCTCACGGTGCCCAGCTTCCGTTTGTTGATATACGAAAACACACAATCGTTCTCGAACGTGAACACGACCGCGGCGAATTTCGGCCGCTCTTCACCGTCGCCCGCATAGTAATGCACGTTACCGGTCATGCCGAAATGGAGAAGAAGATGGCTCCCGTCGGTCAGTTCGACAAAAAGGTGCTTGCCGCGGCGGCTCGTGCGTTTGAAACGCTCTCCGGCAAGACGGCGGCCCAGGCTTTGTGCCGAAATGTCCTGAAGCACCTTCGGAGCATTGACCTGAACACGCTTCACCTTCTGCTTCAAGGCGGTGGCGTCGATGTATTGACGGTACACTTCAACATCGGGTAACTCAGGCATTGCGTTTTCTCCTCCTTCGGAGTTGGGCCGTGGATCGGGCTCACTTCCGCTTGAACAACTTTCGCAGCTCACCGAGGGAGCGCGTGTTGGCAACGTGCTTTTTCTCCAGCCACGCTCTGCGTGCCTGCCACACACCGTAGCGCATGAATTCCAGTCCCGCGTCGTTGTGCGCATCGGTGGAGATCGCGACCGGGCACCCGGCCTCCATGGCTGCCCGCGCGTGAACATCGTTGAGATCGAGCCGTTCGGGCTGGGCGTTGATCTCCACCATGCATCCCAGCTTCGCGGCTTCCTCGAACACAGGCCGCAGGTCGATCTCGAATGGTTGACGTTGCCCAGGCATGCGGCCCGTCGGATGGGCCAGAATGGTGAATACGGGATTGCGCATGGCCTTGAGCACCCGCTCGGTCTGCTCGCCAACTGAAAGGTTGAATTTCGAGTGGATCGAGCACACCGTGTAGTCCAGCTTTTCGAGGATTGCGTCCGGGAGATCCAGAGAGCCGTCTTCGAGGATATCTACTTCGATGCCTTTCAGCACCGTGATGCCGCTCAGTTTTTTGTTGACTGCGTCGATTTCCTCGATCTGTTCGGCCAGCCCGGCCGCATCGAGCCCCCCCGCCACTCTCACTGCCCTGGAATGATCCGTAATCCCGACGTATCGATACCCCTTTTTCTTTGCGGCCCGCGCCATCTCTTCGATACTCCGCTTGCCGTCGGTGTACGTGGAGTGCACATGCAGGTCGCCCCTGATATCTTCGAGCTCCACGAGCCGGGGCAGATTCCCCTCCCGCACCGCTTCGATTTCTCCCCTGTTCTCACGCAGCTCCGGGGGTATGTAGCTCAGCCCCACGCTCTCGAACACCTCGGTTTCCCGTTTGCCTCCCACGCGCTTATCACCTTTGAACACGCCGTATTCGCTGATTTTGAGGCCCCGCTCGCGTCCCAGCCCCCGCACGGCTATATTGTGCGCCTTTGAGCCGGTGAAGTAGTGCAACGCCGCGCCGTAGCTTTCCCGCGAAAGTACACGCAGATCGATCTGCATACCCGAACGCAGAATCACGGTGGAACGGGTATCCCCTTTGGATACGACTTTCGCAACGTCTTCGTAGTCGACAAAGCGGTTCATGGCTTTTCGCGGTGATGAGCAGATTGCCAGGATATCCAGGTCACCGACGGTTTCGCGGCGACGGCGATAGCTTCCCGCAACATTTAGGGCGGTGATTCCTTTCTCTTCGCGCAGATACTCCATCAGGGGTGCAACCATCTCCTCGGCGCGTGAGAGAAGCGTGCGCTCGGAGCCTTTCCTGACCTGCGCGACTCCCTCAAGAATGGCTTTCTCGGTCTTTTCGCCGAATCCCTCGAGCGTACGTATTTTCCCCTTGCGCGCCGCATCCTCCAGCTCATCGAGACTACTCACCCCCAGATGCTTGAAAATCGCAGCCGTGCGCTTCCCCCCCAGGCCCGCAATACCCATGATCCGCGACATCTCGGGCGAGAATTCCTGCTGAAGCTCCTTGAGTGCCGGCAGTTCGCCGGTCTGGGCAATGGTTGCTATTTTTCCCGCCAGG
>CAZNDN010000164.1:0-8038 GCA_964571815.1 uncultured Fibrobacterota bacterium
CTCCTCTTCCTACCCCTCTTCCTCCAGCTCCATCTTCAGGGACATCACTTTCATCAGGTCTTTCAACGATACAATTCCCTCCACGGTTCCGTCGGAGCCCCTGACCAGAAGTCTGCTGCTGCCGGTGCGTCTCATGCGCTGCAGGGCTTCCATGGCATCCTGTTCCGAATCGATCGTATTGGTGTCGCCGCAGGCGCCGGCGATATCGCGCACACGGCGTTGACTCCACTCCTCCCGGGGTACTTGCTTGATATCCCGCGTGGTGACGCACGAAGGGTTCCCGCTGTCGGCTACGGGATACATCTTGAAATGGTGCTTGTACACGTAATCCTGCACCAGTTGCTCAACCGTGATATCGGGCGGCGCGGTGACGGGGTCGGCTTTCATGAACGAGCGGACCGTCCTGCCGGCCAGGTCCCGCCGCATCATCAATTGTTTGTACGAGGTCTGCGATGCGTTGCGGAGGAACATGCCGATCAAAAACCACCACATGCCCGAGATGAACGCGCCGCTGATAACCGAAAAAACTCCCAGCAGTATCAGCACCAGGCCGAAGCCGGAGCCGATCGCCGACGCAATCCGTGTTGCCTGGTTGATATTCTTTTTCCACCCCCACAGAATCGCTCTCAGCACCCGCCCCCCATCGAGGGGAAACGCCGGCACGAGGTTGAAAGCGGCAAGAATGAAGTTGATTGACATGAGGTAGCGCACCACGCCGCCGGGCGTTTCGCCGAGCCCCAGGGGTTCGGCCGAGGTGAGCAGGAGAAGAAGGAGGACGCCGATGGCGATGGATGACGCCGGTCCGGCAAGGGCCATGGCCAATTCGGCCCGCGGGCTCGGCGGCTCATCGTGCATCTCCGCAACACCACCGAATATGAACAGCGTTATCCCCCGCATGGGCAAGCCGTAGCGCCTGGCCACCAGCGAATGGGAAAGTTCATGAAAAATGATCGAGGCGAACAGCCCCAGCGCGCCCAGCACCCCCATCCACCAGTACGTAGCCGTCGAGAGCCCTTCGTTGTAGTGCGGGAACACGCCGGTAGCAAGCGACCACACGATCAACACCGCGATCACCAGCCAGCTCAGATCGATCTTGACCTCGAAACCCAGCAGCGAAAACAGCTTGATACTCTTTCCAAACATGGAACATCTCTCCTTTCGCCTCGCGTGACACGTGGTGCACCCGGACAGCCTCGTTTCCGGCGCAGGTCCGGGCATTGCCCGCGCTCAGGGGCTCCTGCGGTGGGGTACAAACAGCACCGGACAGGGGGCCTGCCGCAGTACCGCTTCACTGACACTGCCCATCAGAGCGTTGTACAGCGCTCCATGCCCGTGCGTACCCATTACGATGAGCCGGGGATGATCCCTTGAGGCATGCTTGATAATCTCGGCGGGCACATCGCCCTGCACGACCAGAGCCCTGGAGGTCACTCCCTTCCCCCGGAGTTTTTCGGCAAATTTCCGTGCCTTCTCGTGCGCCTCTTTCGCATCGCACGCCGCCTGGTCGCGCACGGTCTGCGGTCCGGCATCGAAATCGGCGGGTGACGGTTCGGCCGGGACCACGTGCAGCACGGTCACGCTGTCTCCGAAAGCCTCTGCCGTGCTCCATGCAACATACAGTATCGGCTCCGTCTCGTCGGAAAAATCGACAGGTACCAGGATGTGCTTTCCGCTGGTGTCGCTCATTGTGATTGCTTCTCCTCTTTTTTGTGCCAGTAACCGGTGCGTCCGTAGTGACTGTGCAGCAGTTGCTCATACTGCCGCTGGATCGGGGCGCCGGGATCGTACGGAGGACTGGTTTCAATCAATTCCCGTGTCAGGTCCACCGCAACCGTGCGACCGTCCCACTGCACATCCGTGACCCACCGCGGCGACACCAGGACGGTCCGCCCCGGCAGCCAGTCGCGGGTGTCCACGATCACGTAACGTATGGCCCACGCGTTGTCGTCGAGGACCAGATCCCGGATGTGGCCAATGCGGCCGTCGACGGCCGACACATGATATCCCCGCACTTCTTCGGCGCTCCGCAGATGCTCGTCGTAGTGTCCCTTCCCGACTTCTTCCTCCTTTTTCTCCCGGTCGGCCACAAGCTGCTGTGCCGCGGGGGGAATCATACTCGGTTCACCGGCCATGAACCCGGTCCCTCCCCACATCACGGGCCACCCATAGTAGGCGGTGATCTCCTCGATATGACGGCGAGAGACGGGAAGATCGGTCTGGATATCCGGACTCTCGGCAACCTGCTCCCGGGTGAGCGCCGCCGGGATGGCCCCGTCCGACAACGGAGAAAGCGCCGCCGGCGAAACCAGGACCTTCTTCCGGTTCAGCCAGGAGCCGATCTCTACGACCACGTAGCGCAGCACCCAGGTGCGATCGTCGAAATAGTAGTCACCGATACTGCCGATTTCCCCGTCACGAGCCCGGATCGGACTCTTTTTCATCTCATCTGCAATTCTGAGCATGGTCGCCTCCCCCGACGGTTATCACCCTGGTACCGGTCCGCGTCCCGGTAATCGGGTGCGATACAGTATTCAGCCTCTATTCTCTCAAATATTATGCCACACGCCCGCCGCGCTATCGCAGGCGCAGAGAAGGAAGGGGGGAACGGTAAATTCCCAAAAACGCGAAAGACGTTCTCAATCCCGGGAATGTTCGGGAACCTGCAGCTTGCCCAGCCGTCGGTACAGAGAGGAGAGCGATATGCCCAGGGCCTCACTTGCCCTGTTCTTGTCGCCCTTGAACCGGTGAAGAACATTGTGAATGTGCCGGGTCTCGATTTCGGCAAGCTCCAGCGTCTCCCCGTCGGTCTTCGGTTCCGACGCAGCCGGCGCCCCGTGGAGCCCCACAAGGTGCTCCGGGGCGATCGGGCCCCCGCGGGCCAGGAGCATGGCGCGTTCGATAACATTGCGCAACTCCCTGATATTGCCGGGCCAGGAGTAGTTCTGAAGCAGTTCCACGATTGCGGGGTCGAGGGGAAGGTGCTTGTACGAGAAGCTTCTCAGCAGGTGCTCCGCCAGAGCGGGAATATCCTCCCGTCGCTCTTTCAGCGCGGGTACATCGATGGGGAACACACAGATTCGGTAGTAGAGATCCTTGCGAAAACGCCCGCGTTCGGTCTCCTGGAGCAAGTCCTTGTTGGTAGCGCAGATAAGACGGAAGTTGCTGGTTCGCGGCTTGTTTTCGCCCACGCGCCTGAACGACTTTTCTTCGATGGTCTTGAGCAATTGCGCCTGGACCTCCAGGTCCATGTCCCCCACCTCGTCCAGAAACAAGGTGCCGCCGTC
Source organism: uncultured Fibrobacterota bacterium (assembly GCA_964571815.1). Lineage (GTDB taxonomy): Bacteria > Fibrobacterota > Chitinivibrionia > Chitinivibrionales > WJKA01 > CAZNDN01. The sequence continues at coordinate 3,285 of CAZNDN010000164.1, forward strand.
GGCGACCTCCACCATGCCTTCACGGTCCTTGTGCGCCGATGTAAACGATCCCTTGAGGTGGCCGAACAGCTCGCTGCGCAGCAGCTCTCCCTTGAGGCTGGAGCAGTTCAGTTCAACGAATGTTTCCTCTTTTCGTTCGCTCTGCTCATGGATCCACCGCGCGAGCACACCCTTGCCCGTGCCGGTTTCTCCCTGGATCAGCAGCACCGTATCGTTGTCGGCAGCCACCGATGCATACTCCACCAGGCGCGCGACAGCATCGCTGGTCCCGAAATAGGGCTCATCGTCCCGCGACATCCTCTGAAGCGCCAGATTGCGCTTGCGCAACGTCCGGATTTCCAGGGCCTTGTCAAGCGACTGCTTGACTTCTTTGAGCTGGACCGGCTTGGTCAGGAAGTTATCGGCCCCGGCCTTGGTGGCCTGGACTGCCGTGGCGATATCATCCATACCCGTAATCACGACCACCGGCACGCTGGGCCTGTCGGCGCGGATCTCCGGTATCCACTCCAGCGAATTACCGTCGGGAAGCCTCAGGTCCAGCACCACTGCATCGAGCCGGTCCCGAGCAAAACACTCCCTGGCCTCCTTGAGACCGGTAACCGTCTCGCAGTCGTATCCGTTGCGCGACAGATAGCGGCGATACCCGAATGCCGCCCCTTCATCATCTTCCACCAGCAATACGCGGCGTTTCTTACCCGGCACCCGACATCTCCTTGCTTCAGGTAGTTACATCGCCTCGGTGAGGCAACCAAAAAAGATACTTCATGTGGAGGGCAGCGGCGATGTGGGTCGCTCAGGGAACGACCGTTTCGTCCCACTGTTCCACGCACGGATGCGTGCCGCCTTCAAGAAGCGCGGCGAAGGCTTCCGCGGCCCGGCGGGCATCACCGAGCGGATAGTAGAACGCGTCCCAGTTGTCGCTGTCCTCCCCGTCGTGGTTGGGTATGACATGCGAGAAACGGCAGGCAAGCTTGAGTTCACCGTACGCACTGGTTGCCCGGCGTTCGATATCGGCAAGCTCGGATGCCGCGAGCACTCCCCTGGCTCGACTCTGCCTTCGGAGCAGCTTGCGGCGCATGATCTCGGCGACCATCGCCGGCAGATCCACGTGACGCCGCCGATCGGAGAGGTAGCCAAGCTCCTCGCGGGAAAGCGGAGAAAGAAACACCGACAATGGGCTCAGCTCCGCAAGGCGGGGATCGCCCACCAGCACTTCGGCCACAAACGGGTTGCCTTCATACACCATGCTCCCCTGTCGCGTCCCTTCGCTCACCTCATGCACATCGACCGCCAGCAGATCACCGCGTACCTCCATAACCACGTACCGTTGGTCGCCCCGAAGCGCGTCGATCTCCTCCCTCGTGCGGAAATGGTAATCCACGCCGTCGCGCTCCCCCGGCCGGGGGGAACGACTGTTGAACAAGACAACATCGCTCAACCCCTCCCGCAGCCCGGGATACATCTTCCCCAGCGCCTTGCACAGCGGACTCTTGCCCACACAGGAGGGACCGGTAAGAATAGCAAGACCGGGTCCGGGGCCGCTCATACGTCGGGACTCCTTTCCTGGCTCATGGCGAACCACCTGCACGTGTCGCGTTCAGTGAAGGTCAAAGGACGACGGATCGATATCCGGCTCGGGAAGCCGCAGGTTCAGCCTCTCCAGGGTGCGGGTAACCACCGTGCATATCAGGGCGTCCCGGTACCACCGTCGTTCCGACGGAATAATATACCACGGCGCCCACTCCGCGGCGCACCGGGAAAAGAGGTCTTCGTAGGCGCGCATATAGTCGTCCCACCGCTTGCGCTCCTCCAGATCCGCGGCATTGAATTTCCATCGCTTATCGGGCCGCCTGAGACGCCGCAGCAGGCGACGTTTCTGATAGTCCTTGCTCACGTGAAGATAGAATTTCAGGATTACCGTGCTTTCATCGGCCAGCAGCCTCTCGAACCGATTGATATGCTCGTAGCGTTTCTCCCAGGTTTCCCGGCTCACAAGCCCGTCGACCCGCGCCACAAGCACATCTTCGTAGTGCGAGCGGTTGAAAATGCCGATAGTGCCCCGGCCCGGGATTTTGCGGTGCACCCGCCAGAGGAAATCATGACGTTTCTCACGGCCCGTGGGCTGCTTGAACGATGCGGTCGTGCAGCGCTGCGGGTTGAGGGCCCCGAAACAGCGTCTGATCGTGCTGTCCTTGCCCGCGGCGTCCATGGCCTGCAGCACGATCAATACCGCGTGGGAGCGCGATGCGTGCAGAATCTCCTGAAGCTGCGCCATGCGGGCTGTCAGGCCCTTAACCGCTTCCTTTGCCGCGGCCTTGTCATGGTCTTCTCCCGCCCGTCCGGGTATCCGCACAAGCGAAACAGGTCCCTTCACACGAAAGGGTTCCGGATCGACCGTAAACGTGGCTTGCTCTCCGTGTGTTGCAGATGCTCGATCGACACCATTCATGCGTCGCAGCGTCTCCTTTGCTCCGTCCTTGTAAGACACTTCGCAATATAACTGGTAGCAACAATCATGCCGGTTCGGCTTGATTGCGGTCCAGGGATGAGGCCGGGACTGCGGTCCGGTTGATTGTGTTGTCACGAGCGGAATGTTGGCGTGTTTTTTGCAGATCATCCCGGGTACCGGCAAGCCCCGGAAACCGGGGTGTCCGGAATATGAGTTCGCATGAGTTCCCGTGACCCGACGGAGGTGGCGACAATGAAATATACGCGGAAGGTACCTTCTTCATTCGAGCCGGTGGAGCGTCTGAGCAACCAAACCGCCGGCAGGCAGGCCGAGGAGCTTCGCCGGGCAATCGATTTCCACGACTACCGATATTATGCGCGCAGCGCGCCGGTGATCTCGGACAGTGCGTACGACCGGCTCTTCCACCGCCTGGAGGAGCTGGAAGAGCACTTCCCGAACGTGCGCTCCGATGTCTCCCCGACCCGGCGGGTGGGCAGCGCGCCCGTAAGCGAGCTTGCCAGGGCACGGCACACATCGCCGCTGCTGAGCCTGAACTCTTCGGAGGAGGAAGAGCAGGTTCGAAGGTTCGACGATTTCATCCGTCGCCATACGGAACGCGGCGACGATGTCGGGTATGTGGTGGAACCCAAGCTCGACGGCCTCTCAGTGGAGATTATCTACGAACACGGCAGGTACGTCAGGGGGCTGACACGGGGAGACGGATACACGGGTGAAGACATCTCTGAGAATCTCAAGACGATCAGGGCCGTGCCGTTGCGACTGCAGGAAGGCGGATCGAAGTTTGAGTTTCTTTCGGTGCGGGGCGAGGTGCTGATGAGCAGGGGCGGGTTTCAGCGGATCAATCGCGCAAGGATCGAGCGCAGCCTTGAGCCCTTTGCCAATCCGCGCAATGCCGCGGCCGGTACGCTCCGGCAGCTCGACTCGCGTCTGGTGGCCGGCAAACCCCTGGATATTTTCTTCTACGAAGTCATCGAGTCGTCGGCGGCCCTGCCGAAAACCCATTGGGAGGTGCTGAGCCTGCTTGACACGTGGGGTCTGAAAACACATGAGCTGAAACGTCGATGCGGCACGCTGGATGATATCCGCGCGTTTCGCGACCACCTGGAGCAGCGGCGCGATGAGCTCGATATCGAAGTCGACGGGGTGGTGATCAAGCTGGATCGACGCGCCCCGCGGGAGAAGCTGGGCACGCGGCAGCGAAGTCCGCGATGGGCGTATGCGTGGAAATTTCCTCCGAAGAAAGAAGAGAGTCTGCTGCGGGAAATTGTGGTGCAGGTGGGACGGACGGGGAAGCTGACGCCGGTGGCGCTGCTTGATCCGGTGGATATCGGCGGTGTGACGGTCAGCCGGGCTACGCTGCACAACGAAGATGAGGTCAAGCGCAAGGACGTGCGGCCCGGCGACCGGGTGCGGGTCATGCGGGCCGGTGATGTGATCCCGGAGATCTACGGACGTGTGGAAAAGGCGCGGGGACGACGTGCCGCGCCGTTCAGGATGCCCGCACGATGTCCGGTGTGCGGCGGCGACGTGGTCAGGGAAGGCGCGTATCATGTGTGCGGCGCGGGGCTTTCCTGCCCGGCGCAGCTTGTGGGAAGAATCATCCACTACGCATCGCGCGAAGCGATGGATATCGAGAATCTGGGCGAAAAGAACGTCAGGCTGCTGGTGCGGGAAGGTCTGGTGAAGGACCTTGCCGATCTGTACCAACTAACGGTGGACGATGTAAAGAAGTTGGAGCGCTTTGCGGACAGGTCGGCGCGCAAGCTGGTGAAGGCGATTCAGGGGTCGAAGAGGCCCCGGCTCGATCGTTTTCTGTATGCCCTGGGCATCCCGCTGGTGGGCTCCCACGTGGCGCGCGTACTGGCGCGGGAGTTCGGTTCCCTGGAGGGAGTGCGGGACGCCGACCGGGAGCGGCTCGAGCGCATTTCCGAGATAGGCGGAGAGATCGCGGCGAGTATCGAGTCGTTTTTCGCCGAAGAGAACAATCGCGTGACACTGGAGAAGCTGAGACAGGCGGGCCTGTCGCCGCGTCCGCTCGAAGCATCCGATCGCGGACGGCCACTCCGGGGCAGGACGGTCGTGTTCACCGGCGACCTCCAGCGGTACAGTCGCAAGGAGGCCACGGAGCTGGCCGAATCCCTTGGCGCCCGCGCGACATCGAGTGTCAGCGGCAACACCGACATGGTCGTGGCCGGGACCAATCCGGGAAGCAAGCTCGACGAGGCCCGGAAACGGAAGGTGCGCGTGCTTGACGAGCAGGAGTTTGTGGAGATGGCGGAGAAAG
>CAZNDN010000165.1:0-7968 GCA_964571815.1 uncultured Fibrobacterota bacterium
CCCCCCCCCGGATCGGCTCTCCCGCCACGAGACATTCCGCGCGTGACGAGTTTGGGGTGGAACACCGAAGGGCGATTTCACGATCCTGTCGCGTACCGTAATGGTCGGGCGTGCCTCAGGCATTATAATCCTTATAACACACAAGGTGCCTGAAGGCAGCAAATATCCTTTGGATTGCACGGGGTCTCGGTTTATACTATATTGTGTTGGAGTAAAAGGATCGAAAGCCGGGCTGCCCACGAGTGCGGGTGTGCCCGCCACAAGAAAGCAGCGGTCGTAATGAATATTCTTCGAATATGGACCGGACTGGTTACCCTGGTGGCGTCGCTTTCCCTGCCGCTATGTGCGCTGGATGCTTCGATACGTGCTTCGGGACAGGACATACAGGATATGTTCGGCACCAGGGCAGTCAGGCTCGTTTTCACCAATGGCGGGACGCTTCATTACGTTGATTTTTCCGAAGATTCGCCTCAGATCAGAGCGTTTTCGAATGTCGAGGACGCGCATTTTCCGGTGTTGTCTCCCGACGGCGACTGGGTGGTTTTCAACACTGGTGTCGAGGCTGAATACCGTGACGGTGCGGCCGCGTGGGTGTGTCGTACCGACGAGCCCGGCATGCAGCCCATCAAAGTGGCCGACATGGCACACACGCCCCGGTTTGTGCTCAAGAGCGGCGATCCGGAAGTAGTCTACGCCACGAAAGGGTGGTGCCTTGAGAGTGAATCGTACCGGTGGGACGGGTGCGGTTCAGTTGTCGCCCGGCACTACAGCGACAACGCATTTCCCGATTCCCGGGAGATATGGGCGGGAGGCAGCTATTTCGGGGGGCTTTCCACTGATGGGCGTTATCTGGCAACGGCGGAGCAGAGCGCCAACGCATGGATGCTCGACCTTCAGAACGCTGCCGGCGGTCCGCAGCGGCTCCATACCCTCACCGTCACCACTACCTCCACGGACTTGGACACGACGGTCAATCTTCAAACCTGCAATGCATCCATCTCTCCGAGCGATATTTTTACCGATGTGATGATGTACTACGATTTCGGCGGGCTCAGGGGGTATGAACACGATCTGCTCGGCGAATGGGACATGCACGAATTCCTGTTCATTACGCGTTTCGATGATGTCATTCTGAAGGTATTTCAGGTCCCTGAGCAGGTCCCGGTGGTCGAGTCGTACGTGGGCACGGGTGAGATCACCCACACCGAATGGGAGCATCCCGAGTGGTCCAACCACCCCTACTTCGCCGCGGCATGCGTTCTGGTGGAACGATCGTGGCACAAGGACTACCGACCGGGTCAGAGCATCCCGTGGCAGAGTCGCAAGCGCAACGAACGGATTTTCGGCATCAATCTCAAACAAGACCGCTACCTGGAACTGATCGCCTCCAACGACACCGTCTTTTCCGCCGAGGTGAATCTTCTGCACCCGTGGATCTGGGTCGAGAAAGCAGGTGATTTCGTCGAGGATTCCTGCTGGCTGGTTCCCACCGGCGAGAATTGCGGGAATGCCGGTGTCGTTATACGAGGGCCCGGCGGCGCGGGACGGCTCGGGATGGAGCTGCAGGGAAACCGGCTGCTGCTTCTATCGCACCCGGTCGGCCGGCGGTATGGTATTCCGCGGGTGAGCATATACGCCCCCGACGGAGCAGTCGTTCATGCCGCGCGGGTTCATCACACTCCAAGCACGACACGGGTGGATCTGTCGGAAGTCGGGAACGGAAGCTATGTAGTGACGGTCCGGCAGGGCGGTCGCGTGTTCTCGGAGCGTTGCATACTTGTGAGGTAGGTGAGGCGATTCGAAGCCTTGAGTGGGGGAATGTCGGGGATACACCAGCAAGGGGGGGAGGTTTCATGAGAGAGTGGTGGATAGGTGTCTGCGCGTGCCTTCTCCTGGCGGGCGGAAGCGCTCGATCGCAGGACAGCACGATACTGCTGTGGCCCGACGCCGCCGGGGACACCGACGACGACAAGCCGCGCCTGACCGTGTTCAGACCCTTGGAGCAGACCGCCGACATGGCGGTTATCGTCTGTCCGGGCGGCGGGTACCAGAAGAAGTATTTCGGCTACGACAACGAAGGCGTGCCGACCGCTGAGTGGCTTGCCGAGCGGGGCATCCTTTCGTTTATTCTCACCTATCGCTGTTCACCGGGTTACCTTCATCCGTACCCGGCTCTTGACGGCAAGCGGGCGGTGCGTCACGTGCGTGCCCATGCGGCGGAGTGGCATGTCGACCCCGACAAAATCGGCATGCTGGGGTTCTCGGCCGGAGCCCATCTTGCCACTACCGTTGGAACGCGATTCGACGCGGGCGACCCCGACAACGCCGATCCGGTCGAGCAGCAGAGCTGCAAGCCCGATTTCATGATACTCAACTCCTCGGTTATCAGTATGCGGGATGAGGTTACGCATCCCTGGACACGGGCGAAGCTTCTTGGTGACGAGCCGGCGCTGGACTTGGTCCTTGCCTTATCCAATGAGCTTCAGGTGACCCCCGAAACGCCCCCGACATTTGTTGTCAACAGCGAAGAAGATACCCTTGTCAAGGCGATGAACAGCCTGTTGTTTGCCTTTGCCTGCGATGAGCAGGGAGTGCCGGTGAAGCACTACGAACTGCCGGGAGAACTTCACAGTATCCCCATTACCCGCGCAGCCTGGGGCGACACGTGTCTCCAATGGCTCGAAACCCTGGGAATGCTGCCTCTGCGGCGTCCGGGGACCATTGGTCTCGGCACTCCAACCGCCCCCCTCGAGCGGGGCGCAACGAAACGGGTGCTCGCCGGCAGGCGCGGGGGACGACCGGGGCCCGCGTCGGTACTTCTCCGCGAAGCGGTCGCGGATCCGGAGCACGGCCCCTGCTGGGTCAACCTGATGGGCCGCGCTGTCGGTCCGGCGTACGGTCGGCCAAGTCGGCCGCAGGTGTCATCGAACCGCACCCGTCCGGCACGGTAAGGAGACGAATCTTCGCCTGAGCACTGGTGAGTTCGCGAGAGTGTCGAACGACACCGGTAGTCAGACTCTGTTAGAAACTGAAAGCAACGGTGGTAACTTTTGTCTTACGCTTCATCAAGGAGGTACATCGTGGTACGTTTCAATCTTGCAGCTCTGCTTGTCCTGACACAGTTTCTGGTAGTGCCAAGAGGGGCCGCGGCAGCGGACGATCCCGTGCCCACGGCTCATGAAATTGCGGTCCTGGGGAGGCTTCCCGAAGGCTATATCGTATATGCAACGGGAGAGAAGAGTGGTGACGACGGCAAGGCGTATGGGATTTTCAAGATGGATATGCAGGAGACCACACCCGTGCAGATCGCGGAACGCGGGCGCGCCCCCATGATTCATCCGTCGGACCCCAACAAGATCGTCTATTCCGAGCCCATTGCGCCGGGCTCGGACCAGTACCATATCGTGGTCATGGATTTCGACGGGAAGAACCGGCAGGTGATGACCAAGGAGACGATGCCCAATCTCATGTTCGTTTCCTGGACGGACCGTGGAGAGTTTGTTTTTACCTCAAGCGATGTATTGCCGGTATATAACGACCCGCTCAAGATGTATCACATGGACCTGGAAGGCAATGTGACGCAGATTCCCACCGACTTCCCTACGGAGGACAAGCAGGGTGGAGGCGTTGACGGCGTATTCATGTTCAAGAACCGCGTTCTTCTTCGCCATGACTACCATGTGGGCCTTTATTCGGTGGATCAGGACAACCTGGCTGCGGGCATCGAGCTGATCAAGGAGGCGCCCGGGGGATCCAACTGCGGCGTGACCGTGCATCCGGACTGGAACGGCTGTTTGTACAACGGGCTGTTCCACAAGGAGTTTATCGAGCGGAAGGTGGACGAGGAGTTCACCGAGATACGGAGGCACGATGCGCCGCGGGGATGGGCAAACGACTTCGCATTCTCCAACAAGTACGAATGGGGACTGTTTACGCTCGAGAAGACCGACGATTGCTCCGAGGACATCTATGTGTACAACGTTGAAACCCGGGAAGTGATTCGGCACTCCTGGCTTCCGTGCGAGACCTATCCTCACAATCCCGATATGTGGTGCGGACCCTACGAGCTGAACCGGGTCTCGAAGCCTCGTATCGATGCCGTTCCTTACATGATCGAGGATTCGGTGGTTGTGCCGATTACGTGCAGGACCGAGGGTGCCGCCATTCATTATACGCTCGACGGTAACGAGCCGACGACCGCCTCTCCCGTGTACACCGAGCCGCTGGTGGTGAAGGAGGATTCAACGACTCTGACCGCGCGCGGGTTCAAGGAAGGCCTGGATCCCAGCCGAATCAGTTCGATTACCTTTTCCAGTGGAATGCTTATTGAACCGGAGAATCCCTCCAACACGCTTCCGGGAATCTCCTACGCCTACTATGAGGGGTGCGACGATGACGGCGGATTCGACACGCTGACGCCGACCAGCACGGGCGTGCTCGATTCAATTACGCTGGAGATCCCGGACCGGGCGGGAGACAATTTTATCGTCGTGTTCACCGGCTACCTCTCCATTCCCGAATCGGGGATGTACTATTTCTCCACGACCTCCGACGACGGTGCCCGGCTGTTTATCGGCGACACGCTGCTGATCGACGACTGGGGTGGGCACCGGGCGAAGACGGAGAGCGGGAAGCTGCTGCTTCGATCCGGCCTCCATGCCATCCGTGTCGAGTATATCGAGCGCGGCGGCAATCAGGTGTGCGAGGTAACCTATGCCGGCGGGGACATGCTCAAGCAACCCCTGCCCGCCTCGGCGTGTTTCCATGCCGACCCGACCGCGGAACCTTCGATAGTGCTCCTGACACCTGTGCAGGGATATGAAGCGACGATGGGTGCGCAGCTCAAGGTTTCGTGGAATTACACCGAGGGCTCCGAGGTGGTGGTGGAATTCTCGCCCGAGGACGGCAAACCGAATACGTGGGAGGAACTCGCGCAGATCACGTCCACGGCGGGAACCACCGAATATCTGTGGCCGGTTCCCGACAACGCAGCGTACGAGACGACGACCGGAAGAGTGCGTTTGTTCGATTACAACAAGCATCAGATTGAGACGGTGTCGCCGGCCTTCACGATTACCTCGAACTCGGCAGCGGTGCGGCCGGGCGGGAATCGGCTGGAAGAGCGCCAAATCGTTCTGGCAAACGGGAGATTGCGTTTCACGCCGCTCTCTCCGCGCGATCATGAGCCGCGGGTGCTGATTACCACGGCCCATGGCCGGAGGATTCACGTGCCGGCAAACCGTGAGAGCGGCAAGGCAGTCTATTGGAACCTCTCGGCTCTGGAAAGCGGAGTGTTCTTCATAACGATCGAGGGCCGGGCTGTTTCGATGACCAGAACATTCACCGCTGTCCGATAACCGGAGTCGACGGAAAGAAGACACCACCATACGATACGGGAGGGGGCGGTAATGAGAATAGCAGCCCATCGTCTGAGACCTATCCGGAAGTCGATAGCAGTGCCGGGGTTGCCCGGCACTGCGCTTGTTGTGGTGGCGCTGTGCCTCGTCGCACGAGGCGCGGAGCTGGATACGTCGATGCTGCCGGCGCCGGTATTCGCCGAAGAGCCGGGGTATGTGGATCTCTACTGGAAAGCGTGGGAACTGGCCCGGGAGAAGATTCGTGAAGATGAGGGCATGCCCCAATCCACGTTTCTGCACTCCGGACGGGATCCCGAAAAGATCAGTCTCTGGGAGAGTTGCTTTACCGCGCTTTTTACCAGGTATGCCCCCGATGTGTTTCCGGGAATCCAGAGCCTGGACAATTTCTATGCGATGATTCACGACGGTGAAGACGGTACCCTGCGGGTGGAGTACCCGGACAATCCGCCGATTCTTGCCTGGGCCGAGTGGGAACATTTCAAGCTGACGGGCGATACGGCCCGCCTGAAATGGTTGATCCAGGAGAACGAGTACCTTCAGAAGCATTTCGAGTATTTCCACAACCGTCACGCAGTGTGGGACCAGTGGCAGAAAACCTATGGATGGTCTCCCGGCGCGAGCGGCATGATCAACACGCCGCGCCTGAGGAAAATGCCGGAGAAACATCAGGACGTGTGCGAAGGCGGCGGGCACGACTGGACGTGTCGTGCGCCGAAGACCAGGTATTCCGACGGCACGGATTTCAGGTGGGCCGATGCGACCATGCAGCAGTGCCTGGCCGCGCGGTGTATCAGGGAGATAGCCGGGGCAATCGAGGCGACGACTGTCGAGGAAGAATACGAAGGCAGGTATGCCGAGTGGTCGGAGGCCATGAACTCGGGCAACTATCGCTGGGAAACTTTTGACTACTGGGATACCCGCGGCGCCCTGGTCGACGGCGGTGGTACGAAACCCGTGAAGCCGCGCACGGTCGATCGATTCTGGGTTCTCCTGTCGGGGGCGCCCGACAGCGCGCGGGGAACCGAGATGACCGATTTCTATTTGAGGCCGAACCTTTTCGGCGGGCCGGTACCGTTTCAGGCCGTGAACCTGGCGGACATCGACGCCGATTTTGACGGCCGACTCTGGCGCGGGAGCATGTTTCCGGCCATGGCCTATATGGCGGTGAAAGGCATCGCGAAATACGGGTTCGAGGAGCGCGCCGACGAACTGGCGCATCGGGTGGTAGAGCACATGTACCGGACGTTCGAGCAATTCGAGCCCCATACGATCTGGGAGGCATACAGTCCGACCCAGCGCAAGCCGGCGACCGATACCAACGGCGTGGATCTTGTGAAGGGAGATTACTGCGGATGGTCCGGCGTGGGGCCGATCTCGCTTTTTATCGAACATGTCCTGGGATTCCACTCCATCAATGCAACAAGCAGGCGGGTTGAGTGGCGGTTGCACCATGCCGGGAAGCACGGAATCAAGCGGTTGTCGTTCGGCCCGGTGGTAACCGATATTGTGTTCGAGGAAGGCATGGTGAGCGCAACGACGAACGAGTCGTACACGCTGGCGATCAACGGGGAGGAGCACGAGATCACCGCCGGCGAGCCGGTAAGCTTTGCGGCGGAACCGCTTTCGGTCCGCGATTCGCTTCCGCGGCCGGTCCGCCTTCCGCTGGGCAAGGGAGTGCGCGTAGAGGCCGAAGGGGAGCTTGATTATCCTATCAGCAAGGAAGAGTCCGAAGGATACGCGGGGTACCTCTGCCATATCCCGTGGCGGTTCATCTGCGGGTGCTCCCAGGGATGGAAGATCTGGGTTGACAACAACTCGGAGCTGCCGCCGGTGCCGCGGGGAAGTGCGCTGTTGATGCGCCTTGCCTACGGGGGGGCCGAGACGAATCCCGTGCGGGCAAACCTGGTGATCAACGGCGAGAAATTCACGACTCTTGAGGGAACCAACACCGACTGGATGTACGTGCTTCTGCGCGATGTGCCCTTGACCGAAGAGAGCAATACGGTAGTTGTCGAGAAGACCACCGTAAACTACATGTCGATCGATTTCGTCGAGGTACTGCAGGAAGAAGATCTTGGGGTACGGGAGCCGAAGCGGCAGATCGTACCGACCGGCCGGGTCCTCATGCCCGGGGTCAACGGAACGCTGGTGCTGTCGATTGCGGAAAGCGGTCCTGCCGCGGTGGACCTGCTCGACGTGTCGGGACGGCATCTGGCACGGCTCGCCGCCGGATACCTGCGGGCCGGAACCCACCGGTTTGTGCTGCCCGACAAGCTGCGAAATGTGCACGGTGTGCATATCGTGCGCGTACAAACGGCACGTTCGACCCGCACCGGGATGCTTGTTCCGGGGAAGTAGGTCCAACCGCTCGAACATCGGCGCTCGCACCCGCACGTGCGGGCGCCATCGTGCCTGTTTATTCTCACTCCATAACCTTCCCTCATCTCCTGAATTTTCTCGATTCCGCCTCCCGGCATGTTAATAGTATAATGAAGTAATCAATGCGTAGTGAAAATAGCCAGAACCGCCCTTAACCCGAAGTTCCCCCTGCCCAAGACAACGTAAGGTACTGATTAATCGTTTGTTACAT
>CAZNDN010000166.1:0-1554 GCA_964571815.1 uncultured Fibrobacterota bacterium
CCGTACTTGACATACCCGCCGGCAATGTCGGTCATCCAGGAGCGGGCGTCGCTCCAATCGCCGCCGTTGAGGCTGGTCCGAAACGTCGCGTCGGCATACCATCATCTCAATATTGTCAAGGAAATCCGTAACATACGTTTCGTCTTCCTCGACTTCAACCAGCCCCAGCATCGAGATGATTCCCGCCAGAGTAACCTCATCTTTGAGTGCGAGAGCTTTGCCGATCAGCAAATCGTACTCGTCGTTGCCCGGCAAAAACCGGTCCGCAACCGTGAAGGCCGAGCCGGATATCTGCAGTGATGCGCAGTAGTACTCGTCGCCGAGTGCCGCGGCAAGACTTTTGAGAAACGGAAGGGTAGGGCCGCCCTTTTCACCGTGGTTGTTTTTGTCTGCGTAGATCGGCTCCCGTGCAGGCTGCCAGGAGAACTGTTTGTCGCAATCGTACAGCACATAGTTCCAGCATCGGGGATCAACCACGGTGTCCTTGTCGTAGTCTCTTCCGGTCAATGCCGAATTGCCGACCAGAAGGTAGACCAGAAGTTTCTCTCCGGGTACGGACGTTCCGTCCAGGTCCACTGCCCGGGCAGGAGCGATGCCGGCGAGTGCAATAAGTACGGCGACTGCCGCACCGGGAACCCTTGCTTTCTTCGAAATCATCACTCGCACATCCTCCTTGTATCAGAATATGCTCAGTTTCATCCCCATGCCCGCGGAAAAGCCGGCGAAGCGCACACCGTTGTCGAACTCGGTCCGCACGGCGCAGCCGAACAGCAGCGGCAATTCCGGATCGCTTTTTTCTACGCTGTAGCGAAGCACCAGCCCGGGGAAAGCCTTCTGCCTGATACGTGTCCGTTCCAACACCATCCAGCGTCCCTCTTTGTCCACTCCCGTCACGAGAGGATTGTCGTACCGAGGGCTGTCGTCGAATCCAATGACCGTGTCGGCGTGCTGCTGAGCCGATTGCTTGTCCGGGGCGTACTCGCCCGCATCAGGATCGATCGAGAAATCGGGGTAGGGCGAAGCGAGCGCCCGTTGGAAGTATTCTCCGTGGCGGAGCGGCACGAGCAGCGAGGTGCTGAACCCGTGAACCAGCCCCGCCCGCTTGATTCCGGCATCGGCGAGGATAGAAACGACATCCGGATACACGGTCCCGATATCATTTACCACGCCCCGGCCTTCGCGTGAGGTCTCCAATTGACGAGCGCGAACGACCACAGTTTGCACGGTCGTGTCGTAGTCATACTCTGTAGTCCGGATCGCCCATATCCCCGCCTGGTACGCCACGCCCACATTGAATAGTCCCCAGTCTCGATCGTGTCCGTACTCGAGTCTGAGGGTACTGCCGAGCGTTCCCGTGCCGAGCTGCATCTCGGGCACAACCAGCCGCTGCTTTGCCGTCAAGGGTACATCGTATCTGCCCGTGGGAAGCCTTGTTCCCAGTGTCGTGCGAAAATTCCCGTTCATGCCCCAGGGGCGGGTGACTTCCACGCCGGCATCCCCCATTCCGCCTACCTGTACGCCGAATCCCCGACGGGAAAGAAAGGGCAGGGAGAG
>CAZNDN010000166.1:1654-5913 GCA_964571815.1 uncultured Fibrobacterota bacterium
GTCATGCTTTGTCCATTTCAGTCATGTGTTGAATGATCGTTTGCCGGCTGCCGGCAACGGTGAAGCGTGCTCGCGGGATTTCGTTTTTTGACAATGGCATACGCCTCGAATTCCTTTCGCCGTGCATCTTCTTCATATATTGATATTCGTAAGGTAAGGCAAATGAACCGAAAAAAGCTGGTATTAAAAGACCCTGTGGTACTCGAAAAACACAGTTAGGGCGGTATTGGATGTCGGCCCTCATAGCGGCAATATAATGCCCAACGCAAAGCGTGTCTTTGGCGGAAACACAGATTCTTTTGTGTAAAAACGACTTTTTGATCTTCTTGTGTGTGTTTCGGTGCGGCCAAACCCCCTGGTCAACGCGCGGAGTGCGTCAAGTTTGATGGCGGTCGATACCGCCCACGGGCGGGGAATGGTGGTGGCGTGGTGTTCTATCCGTGCCTGAACCGGGCCGGTGTGGTATCGGTCAGCTTTTTGAAGACCCTGGTGAATTGCTGAGGATCGTTGAACCCGGTTTTCTCGGCGATGAGCTTGATGGGGAGGTCGCTTTTGATCGGGGTGTTGCGCGCGCTGTTGATCCTGCATTTGGTGAGGTAGGCGTATGGCGAATAGCCGACACATTCCCGGAACACCTTGCTGAAATAGTCTTTGTTCAATCCGGCAACCGCGGCCATTTCGTCAAGCTCCGGTTTCTCCTTGACATTGTCTTCGATGAATCGTCTTGCGCGCCTGATCTTGTGGAGATTTTTCTTCAGGCGAGGCACGTTTCGCGAGGCCTGAAGATGTCGGGTTTCTCGGTGCAGGGACACGAGCAGTTCGGTCAGGTAGGCGCCGCCTCGCTGACGCCAGTAGGAGTCGGTTCGTATCCACTCATTCAGCACCTGTGAGCACAGGTAGTGCGTGGTCCGGAAATCGGGCGTTTCCAGCCGCCGTCGGGCAAGCAGGTCCCAGTCGTCGCCCGGGCGTTGCCCGGACACCGGCGGGAGCACGTCGAAGTGAATGAAATACCGGGTGAACTCCTCCTTGAAAAAATGAACGTCGAAAACCTCTCCGGGATGGATGAGAAGAAGCTCGCCCCTGGCCAGGGCAAACACCGTTTCCCCGATCACCATCTCTCCTCTCCCTTCCTCAACGAAAATGAGGTCAAAATCTTCAGTTCGCCTGGGGTGCGTCCGTCTGTAGTGCGACAGGCAGACCTCTTTGGTCTCCCATCCGGCCCAGTTCAGGAGCAGCGAGTACGGAGGCTCGCGCTTGTAAAGAGTCAGGTCGGGGTCTGCGCGCTTGGGCATGGGGTCGAATGATGCAGGCGGTGGTTGATTGCGTTCCAGTGGTAAAATAGTTCGCCGTTTAGGCGGAATTGACCGCTCGCCGGTCGGAAAAGGAAGGCCGATGGATGCGGAGACGTTGATCGCGCGGGGGGAGGACTGCGAAACACGCGAAAAACGCGAACGAACAATTGACAGGAAGCAGGGGAACTGCGTAACAAGCGAAGAGCGCGGAAGAAGATCGGAGAAAAGGGGCGAATTCGGTTGATTGGACGCGTGCGTTGTGCGTGATGCGCCGAAGGCTCCCGCTTGGACAAGGGGGTCCAATTGCGAAATGCGTGAAAACGTGAGCGCAGGTTGGAGACCTGATCAGTAGTGATACCGGCACTGAAGGAAGTCTACGCGATTTCCCGCAACGCGGTAAACCAGGCGATGCTCACGGGTTATTCGTCTGGACCAGACCCCGGATGCCAGATGTTTGAGAGGTTCGGGCTTTCCGATACCCGCAAACGGGTCACGCATGACGGCTTCGGTGAGTTCAAGCACGCGAAGCGCCGTTTTCCTGTCGGTCGAAACCCAGAATCTCAGGTCTTCACGGAACTCAAGTTGGAAAACCGATAATCTCTTCTCGCCGGCACCGACCGGAACCTTCTTCGTTCGTCTACGCAAGTCTGAGATCCTTGCGCAACTGTTTCAGCGATGCTTTCTTGCCTTCACCGCGCTCCGCCCGCTTCAGGGCCGTTATGAGCCGCGAAGCGTTTTTCGGCGACCTCAGAAGGTGAGCGGTTTCCATGAGGCTTTCCAGCTCATCGGCGGAAACAAGTGCTACATCCTCCCCGCTTCTTCGCCGAATGATAACCGGCTCCCGCGTTGAACTCACTTCGTCGCAGAGCCGCTTGAACCGTGCCCTGGCAGATGTATAGGTGGTTGAAATCGACATTGCGCTGCTTCCCTCCGGATGGTGGTTATGTACAGCAATAATGTACATGTTTTCGGGGCTGTTGTCAACAGAGCCGGCGGGGAGCGATCGTAGACGAGTCAAGAGATGTAACGATCCCGGCTGATTTGTACGGTTGAGAGGGGGTCTTGGGTCAAACAGGCGGGGAACTGCGAAACACGCGAACGACGCGAAAGGTTTATGGGCAATCAAACGAGCAACTACGAATCACGCGGAGCACGCAAAAGGGAAGGAGTAAGGACAAAAGAGATTGCGTTCCACGCGTGAATGACACGCTTTCGAGCCCTGGTTTGCAACTACGGTGCGAGCAGGACAAGAGCGCAGGCCAGGGCAAGGCCCGCGGCAATGCCGGAGAGAAAGATGAAAACGTACGATAGCTTCCTTGTGCCCGCTTTCGGAAACCGCACCAGCCGAAGCGTGTCCCGGTCGCCGTCGTACAGGTAGACATCGTCGACCCCGTAATGATACGCATACTCCAGAAGCTGCCTTCGCGTGGTGCTGAATGCCGGGTCCGAGGCGCAGGCGCCGGTCTTTGCATCCACCACCGCCCGTCGTCGGCCCCTGCGCACCAGAAAATCGGCCCTGATCGTGTACTCGTGCCGCCGGCCGTCGATTTCCATAGTCGGCTTCAGCGACGGCTGCTCGGCAAGCACCGTGAACCCGTGTCTTTTCAGATACCGCAAACCACGCTGCTCACCTCGTTCCCCGCGCCTGAATCTCCGTTTCATGCGCAGGTTTCTCAAGGCCCTGCTGAGATGGAACAACAGTCCGGCTCCCAGAAAGACACCGGCGAGGACGAGCAGGATTGCCGCCGTCAATTGGTGGGTCCAGACCATGGTGGTTTTCTCCGGATTTCAGGTCAATCTCGGGTCGGACCGGAAGAAATGGCCCAGACAGCCTGCAATGGCCGGTTTTCGCTCCTCTTGCGCGCTTAAACATCTCCCTGGAACCGATTTCCGTACTCTCAAAATAGCTTCCTCAAGGCCCTCTGAATTCATACGTGTCCTCGAAAGACCACGGGGATGCACGAATGCCCGTCTCCAATCCCGACGATCTCCCTGGAATTTCCCACGAAAATGATGCACGTGGCCGGTGTTGATCCCACCTGAGGCGGTGGTTGTGGACAGGCTCATCATGTGCCTGAGCATCGCGGTGCTTCTCTGCTCACGAGCTTCCCTTGCCTTCACTATCTCTCATAATGTATAATTACACAACAAAGGAATCACTATGCATGCGATTCAGATGCGAAGCGTTTCAGACGATGTGTACCAACGCTTGAAAGAGCGGGCACGGCGCAACCACCGCTCCATAGCGGGTGAGGCCCTGTCGATTCTGGAGAAGAATCTTCTCGCGGCTGAATATGGGCAGGAAGACATTTACGAGCGGATCGGCATGGTGCGGGAGCAGATTGCGCTTCGCTACGGCACGGGGCGGTCCAGCGTTGAGGATATTCGGGAAGATCGCCGGCGATGACCGAAGTTGTCGTTGACTGCTCGGCGGTGGTCCCGTGGTTTTTCCCCGAAGAGAATTGCAGTCGGGCACGTGCGCTGTTTGAAGGTGCACGCCGCGGGCGTCTGGTCTGCCTGGCGCCGAGCCTGCTGCAGGCTGAGTTCGGCAACGTGGTGTGGAAAAAAATCCGGCGGAATCAGTGCGGATTGTCGTCCGCGGCAATGCAACTGGAGCTGTTTCAAAAGGCCAATATTTACTGCTTCGAGATCAAGCACCTCCTCCCGGAAGCGCTTGTCCTTGCCTGCCGTCATGAAATCACCGTGTACGATGCGCTCTATCTTGCGCTGGCTCAGTACGCGAAGGCTTCCCTTGCCACGTTGGATGAGGCGTTGCGGAAGCGGGCGCGGGATGCGGGGGTGGCGCTGTACGAGTAGGTGCGAAGAGCAGTAGTCACGATCTGAAGGCACCGTGAAACACATGAAAGACGCGAAAGGAAAGAGGCAAACAATCAAGAGACCACGAAACACGCGAAAGACGCGAAAGGAAAGAGGCAAACAATCAAGAGACCACGAAACACGCGAAAG
>CAZNDN010000166.1:6013-7901 GCA_964571815.1 uncultured Fibrobacterota bacterium
ACGAAACACGCGAAAGACGCGAAAGAAGAGGGGCAAACAGGCAGGGGGCTGCGAAACACGCGAAGGAAGTGAGCCGGGATCATGGAATGGTTTGCATTTCGGGCGAAATCAGGTATATTAAGGAGAGAGCAAACGACCGAAATGCTCAACTGACTATAATATTTCCGGCACGATGTATGCTCTGGTGGCGTGTTGGCATGGTAGAGAAGGGAAGGCGCGAGCAATGCGAACAGCGGCAATGTTCAAGAGGCAGGCGTGGGGCATGCTGCCCGGCGGTGTGATGGTGTGTCTTCTGTGGCTGGGATGCACAATCTCTCACGGGGAGCCGGACAAGACCGTGGTGTGCGTGGGAAACAGTATTACGGCGGGCGACTGGCTTGCCGATCGCACGAACGAACGCTACCCCGCGGTGCTCCAGCGGCTGCTGGGAGACGAGTGGGAAGTGAAGGTCATTGCAAAAGGGGGGCTGTGCGTCCAGCGCGAAGCTGAGGAGCCGATGTGGGACTACGGGCCCTTCGCGAGCTACTTCACCGCCGAACCCGATATCACGGTCCTGCTGCTGGGAACCAATGACTCACGGACTCCTTCGTGGGTGGACCGGGAGACATTCGCCCGTGACTGCAATGCGTTTCTTGATACGCTGCTGTCGGTTGAGCCCACGCCGAAGCTCTTTGTCGGGCTCCCGCCGCCCGCGTTCAGCGGGAACTTCGATATCCACGGGTCGATCATCGAGGATCATATATTGCCGGTCGTCGATTCGCTTGCCGGCAAACGGGATCTGCCGACAATCGATTTCTTCGAGTTATTCTCTCAGAATCCCGACTATCTTCACGACGGTATTCATCCGGACAAGGACGGCGCCGCGGCAATGGCGGCGCTTGTTCACGAGGCGATCACCGAAGGCACTTCAGTGGCTTTGGGCGATCGGAATCTCTCGGGAAATCCGCGAGCGTCACGACCTTCAACATTCCGCCGAAACACCTACACGACTTCGGGCCGGTTCCTGGGCAGGGTGGGGGAGTTGCGGCCCGGAGGTCCATTCGGAACAGGCATTCGGGTGACGCGGACCGGCGAAACCTGGAGACGGACTGGTCCTGCTTCCCTGCTATGGGGAATGGTACCGGACTAACTTTATTATCTTAACGGGGTCGAAGCAACAGATTGGGTCCGGGTCACCTTGGCGCACACGGGTAAGGAAACGACACACGCCTGAAAATGCGTGGCGTAGTTATAACATATTGAAAATATGAAGTATACAAATTTGAAGTAATCTAGCACTTGAGATTCTTCCTTCCCTTTTTCCAAACGTCGCGGACTGTCGAAGCTCCCCGGTTTGCCGCTCGAGTGATAGGGGGATGAGGGAATGGTTGGGGAAAGAGAGGGACCACGCAGGACGGCGGGCGTGGTGTTCGATGGTGAGTTGTGGGCAAGGAAAAAGCCGAGGACGAAAGTGATGGCAAGTTAAGTGAGAGCATAGCACCGGCGTATCAAGTTGGGCCGCGCGTACATTTGAGAAGCGCGAGTGGGGCGTTGGAGATGGACTGCCGGACTTCGTCCGTCGTCCTCGTCCTCGTTTTCTCGTCTTCTATTGCTTTGAACTTGTCTCAGTGTGAGCCCGGCACCATACTGTTGCCGTCCGTCCCCTGGTCCGAGGCGCCGGCTAATCCTCTCCGCCGGCCTGCTCCTTGCGGATTTGTTGGATTTTCTTGATACTCAGCCCGGTGATATCCCTGATATCGACATTGGACATACCCCTGGAGATCATGTTCCGAGCAGCTTCCAGCTTGCCCTTCTCCATACCCTTTTCCATGCCTTTCTCCATGCCCTTCTCCATGCCCTCCGCCTTGCCCTTCTCCATGCCTTCGCGAATCAGGCTCTGAGCGATTGT
>CAZNDN010000167.1:0-7899 GCA_964571815.1 uncultured Fibrobacterota bacterium
TTAAGAAAGTGGCTCATGTAAGTTGACACCGATAGAAACATCTACGCAAAAAACGCATGCACTGAGCCAGCCGAAGTGTAGATGTCACCGACAGAGAGTCTCTACGACGCCATCAGGCAGATAGCGCGCTTTACTTGTTGCATCAAACAACCTGTTACAGCAGAAGCCATAGTGCTTCGTTATGGCACCGGAGTGATGATGAGTATCCGTGAGCGGCCCGAATGAATGTGTTGAGGTGCTGTGCGAAAGGGACGGGGATCGAGGCGATCGGGATTGGAGAATTGTTTCAGCCGGGCGCAACCGGGCATCCTGTAATTGCTTCATTGATGTCGGAGATCGCCTGTCCGGGCGGCTTCCCCTGTATGGCGGAGGGGGCAGGGTCGCACGGGAACGAGTCGGGAGCCGGCAATGTATCGTCTGTGATGAACCTGCACTACCTGAAGCAGGCGACGAATCGTTTG
The DNA here is from genome assembly GCA_964571815.1 of uncultured Fibrobacterota bacterium. Lineage (GTDB taxonomy): Bacteria > Fibrobacterota > Chitinivibrionia > Chitinivibrionales > WJKA01 > CAZNDN01. Next base: position 462 of record CAZNDN010000167.1, read on the forward strand.
CCGTCCGGCATCCATTCTTTCCGCATCTTTCCCGCAACAAAAATCCTGCCGTTGCTGTCAACAACCGGTCGGCCGGCTGCGGGGAAATCAAGCTCAATTGCCGCCATCTGCTTACCTTCCGTTGTATACACATACAATCCGCGTTTCTGTGCTACCACGATTCCATTGTCAACGGCGGTCAGACGGGCGCGGACCGGTTCCTTGCCCACCCTGATCTTGTGCACGACTTTTCTGTTTTTGAAGCAATACAGTTTTCGATCCAGAAGATAATAGCGCCTGCCGTCGGGTGTGGAAACGGGGGGCAATGAATAGGGGCTGGTGCCTCTGAGTTTCCTGCTCCAGATAACGGTGCCGTCGAGATCCGTTTCAAGAAGGCGTGTGCGGCGTTGCCCTTTTCTTGCAGCGATAAGAAGCGACGGGTTTTGTCCGGCGGAAAGTGAGACAAGAACATCATCACCGCTGCAGTTCACCGGCATTTGAGAAACCGATTCGCTGTTGAATCGTTTCAGCTCCCTGCCGTTCCAGAAAAAACCGACCGACAGGTCGCGGGTTGTGCACAAATTGTTTCCATAGATGGTCCGGCGAATCTCGCTGAGCGATGTCCGCGCGGCAAGATCATACGTTCCTGCTTTCAGATAGTTATACGGATCGGGGCCCGCGGTGCCATAGGAGGGTTCATGAAAGAAACAATAGTGCGCAATTGAGCCCGATAGGCCCAGATAAAAAAAATCGGTCTCCAGGCCCGGATAAGGCAGTGGATACCAAGATGCTTCACCGTTGGAATAATCGAGCATAATACACAACGGATCGGGAACGCTTTCAACATCCGCCGCCTGGGTAACAATCCCCCGGTCCAGGGGACAAAACGCATCCCTTGAGCGACAGGCAACGCGCCATTTGATTGCACCGTTATCCGCATCCAGCGCTATAATCTCGTCGTATGCTTCGGCACAAAGCGTGTTTCCCGCAAGCGACAAATGAGATACAAGGTAATCGGTCGATTCCGGCAACTCGGTTTTCCAGTCAAGGTTAAGGTCGGGCTCGACGGCGCCTTGATTATAGGAAGACCGGCGGCTGTCGGCAAAAGGGAACGCATTGACAACGGTAACGGATGCACTGCCCGACAGGGACGTGTCGCTTCCGTTCACAGACGCCGGCGATTCGCCGAAGGCGGCCAACGAGCATACCCCGATAATTGAAAGCAACAAGACTTCAAGCATACATGCGCTGTCCACTACCTGTTCAAAAACGGTGTTCACGGGATGGCATACGGGATCCCCGAAGCGGGGGTGTCCATTTGCCCGAATAGACCGGAAATCCCGGACCGCGGGCTGATCCGCCCGGTTTCGTGGTCTCCCGTGTTGGGGGACCGCAATGACGACAAGAACGCGATTTGTCAACCATGAACGGGTACTATGTAAAGGTTACCAGTTGCAGTCCCTTTTTACCGCCACAGAGAAACCGCCCGTCGGGCATCAGCAGCGCGGGTGTTGACGGGGTATCATTCAGACCGTCGACAAGCGCCTGCCGGTTGCCGTCATTATCGAGCACAATCAGGTAAGGGCCGGTCCGAATTGCCAGTGTGTCGCCATGAAGTACGCTGAGTGCCGGACCTGTTCTGAAGGGTGGAACGTTGTATGTCCATCGCACGCCACCTGTCGTATCACAGGCCACAATACTCTTTTCGCCGACAAACATCGGCATTCCCCCGGAGCAGAGAAACGGCGGATACAGCGGCCTTCCCGCGGCGTCGGGAATGCGTGTTGTATATACGAGTATGCCGTCGGTAGTAACACCATACAGCATCCGTGCCGTATCGGTCTGCACGATAGCATGCATGGTGCCGTCCACACCCGCGGACAACCATACCACATCGCCGTCCAACTCGATCAGACGTTGTATATGAAGCTCATCGGATACGACGGCAATTGCCCGTTGAAGCGGGAGGGCTATGCGGGTCCCGGAGATAACCGGTATTTTCGACCGCCGGATATGGAATGCCAGAATATTCGATTTCTCGATACTCCTGAGCCGTGCGTCACCTCGCACTTCCCCGTAGCCGTCGTCCGGTATGCTTTGAACAAAGGCAAACGGCTCATAGCCGGTGGGAATGTGGGGATACGTCCAATATCCCCCGACCACCGTTTTTCCATTCAGCCGGACAGCATCATACAGGCCAAGCTGGTCTCCCCACAGCAATTTCGTGCGATGTATGGGGCTCCCGTCAAATGCTGTCTCCTCAAGCAGATCACTCAGGCCGACAACGCGGTCATCCGCGAGCCACAATCCGCGTGCCGTCGCCTGCCAGGCGATTCGTCCGGTTGTCTGCATGGTATCGCGCGCAAGGAAATAGAGCCATTCCCGCGTCTGAACCACAATTGCGGTTTCATGTGCATAGAGCTGCTCAACAGCTTCTTCAAGCCCGTTGGTGATTTCAAACGTTCCCATGCCGCCGCTGTTCGCTTCAATCCCGGTGTTCGAATTGCGCAGGGGATTGGCGTATACGGCGACATATCCGAAATAGGGGGAGGCGTTCGGCGGCGGCTCCCACCGGTGGGCATCGCTTTCGGCGGCGCGTACAATCGGATAGTCGCCGGCATACTCGTATTGACGCTCGCCTATTTCCAGCCAGTCCGTGTAGAACATCGATGCCATGCGCCTAATTCTCCCCGGCCGGATGATCAGATATCGTGCATGGTGCCGCCGGGAACAAGTGAAGCAATTGAGAAATTGCCGCTGTTCGGCTTCCGGCCGTGATCACACCCGAGCATTTGGCAGAAGTACTTCCAGTAATCATCGGAATCGCCCCGGACCAGATTCAGCGTGTGGGGCGCGCTGTCCCATGTTGTATCGGTGAACCAGGTTCCGAAAAAGGGATCGCTGACGTTAACTACCCAGTAGTGCCCCGATTCGGGTTTGCCCAGTATCCACTTCCGCTTCTTTCGGTACTTTTCATCCGAATCAATCTCTTCATCGAACCTCTTATAACCATTGGCATAGTTGTTGACGAGGTAGCGCGGCTGAATGAACACGAACGTTTCCTGATACGGCGCTGTTCCCTGAATTTTCATGCCCCGATTGCGGAGAATGTTCTGCCGAATTGAGATTTCGATATCGTTGAGTGTGGAGACAATCTCTCGCCAGCTTGCGCGCGACCAGAAATTGAAGCGCATATTGACGGCAACGACCGCAACGGCAGTGAAATTGTGGCCGGAATACAATCCCCCCCGGCTGTATACATCGTTGCCCAGAGGATAGCGATACAGGTCGAACCGTCCCCTGCCTGTTCTTGCGTTGGTTTGACCGCGGTTCATTCGTGAGGGAAAATTGAAATAATGCCGCGCTTCGTTGCGGGTATTTGACGGGTCCCAACTGTTTGATGTGTTGTAGGGGAGCGTGTAGGCCGGATCACCGGACTTATCTATTGTAAAGGCAATGTCGGTGCCGGGTACCAGCCGCGATTTCAGGTACGATGCGTAGTGCCAGAACTGCCGCGAGCGCACCTCCATGTTTCCCTTCATCATCGAATCGCGGTCTCTTACGTATGGTGCGCCCGGCTTGAAATCGACGAATCCCATTTTGCCGTAGCAGCAATTCGACCATCGCTCATGATACTCATCGTCGAGGCTGACACCGCCATGCCCGAACTCGTGTGCGGCGGTAAATGCTCCGTCGGTGTCCGCATGGTGCTCGTCCGCGCGAATATTGCCTTCATACTGCCCCATGTTGCTTCGCCCGGGCGTCCCGCTCGGATGCACATTGATAAGCGTGTGTTGATTGGGTTCCGCAACATGTTCGAGATGATAGCGAATCCATGTGCGGTGATTGACGGAGTCGGCGGCCCCGATTAACGAGGGAAGCCGTCCGCCTGCATTGTCGTTCCATTTGTTGGTAATATTGGTAACCGCGGTATTGATCCACGATTGGCTGTATGCCGCGTGGGAAGATTCGTCTCGAAAGAACCATCGGACATAGGCAAAGGCAAAGGAGACGACACGACCATCGGCAGAGCCGAAATTGCGCAGAAGATAGAAGTCGAAATTTCCGATTCCCGAGGAAAAGCGGTAATGACGCTGCTGGAACCGCGGCACCATCGTGCAATTGTTCCGGTGCAGAAAGACGGCCGCGCGATGACCGGCAAACCGGTTATGATCCGAGCGGTCGCGAAAGACCACGTACAGGCGGCGTTCGCAAAGCGCAGCCTTGATGCCCTGAGCCGAGTAGGGAATAAGCACTTCGGGCATGCCGCTGTGACGAGCACCGGAGATGAATCCAAGCGTGTAGTAGCATCTGTTACCCGCATTGTCCGGAGTAATCACCGCCATGTTTTCGTCAAGCAACGTGCTGTCGTCGGTGGAAGCAGGGGTTACCGGCCGGAACTGATTGTCGGTCAACAGGATATCGTCGAGGCAGAACACCAGTGGATGTCCCGGGGAGGTTGCGCGGTCCCCGAAGGGACGGAAATGCGGCGAGGTGCCCGCGTTGCTGAGCAAGAACTTTGACCGTTCGCGACGATCGCGTCCACCGGTAATATCGGCGTCGGACACCGCGCCGCCGCTGTTGTTTTCGTAGCGCGCCAGTTGCTCGAACGCAAGCCACCGGCGGGGCAGGTCATAATGCTTGTGTTGCTCTTCGGGACTGAGCGCATCAAATTGCGCCCGGGTCAACTCGACGATGCGCGGTGTGGCCGAGCTGTTCGGTGTGTAGATCCACAGCCTGCTGTCGGGAGTGCTTCCCACGGCTTCAAAGGAAAAGGTAACGGTGGTGCGCCCCGGATCATCCGCAACGGGGTATTGTACACGCACCGTATATATGCTGTTTCTGAAACTGCATACTGTCGGGATTTCTGTTGTCAGATTTTGGAACGCCTTGATCCTCGGCAGGCCCGCGGGCACATTTGCCAATTGGCCGGTAACCGGATTATTGTACACAAATCGAATATGATATGCTTCGGCGAACAGGTCGTTGGGATCCAGGTAATCCCGCGTAATGAATTCGTGCCACAACGGGCATTCAATCGGGGGGCCATCGAGTCGCGTGCGGTGTTTGCGGCCGGTTTCGCTCGGACACGTTATTTCCGGCACCTGATCATCTTCGAGAAAAAGGATTTCGACACGCCGGTTTTTTTGGGAACGATAGTTGTTCCGCTCAGAATTCTCGATTGGAAACGATTCGCCGCAGGCAACATATCTATTGTCCGCGTCGGCGAATTTTTTCAAGAGCATACTGCGCTTGCGCCGCAATCCCGCTTCATCGACCCGCAGTGCTTCACGCATCTCCGCAATGTACAAATCATACACCAGCCGCCATGCTTCTTCCGGCCACTCATGCTTCGAGCTGCCGCGCACAGCCGCAACGAGATCATCGGCCTTGTCCGAAGCAGCATGCCTGAAAAATGCCTCACAGGCATTGTTGGTATTGCTCCCCCAGGTGTTGTCGACACCTTGAGGATCGCACGCTGCCGGGATCATTGCGGCGCATGCGAAATGGGTCAGAATCTGTTGGTAATCTTCGATACGATGCCGGTCCGCGCAGATTTCCGCCCATCGCTGCCCCTCTTCCTCTTCCGCATCGTCGGGATTCTCCTTGCCGGTCAGCAGACACAGAACGTTCCGTGCACGCTCTTCGGCCAGTTGATAGTTGAATGCATAGCCGCCCGAGCTATCGGTATGGCCGGCGATAATGATGCGGTATTCCGGATAGAACTCGAGGGTTTTGAACACAAGTGCCGACGCCTGCAATCCCGTTGTCTGCTCCTGCTGCCGCCGTGTCCGCCGATCCGCCTCATTGCCGTCGTCATCAGCGGTACCGTCGGCCGAACTGTCCCCTTCGGGAGCTCGCGGCATCATGACGGCGCTGTTGTAATGAAAAAGCACGTCTTCCATTTCGAGCACATGGATAACAGTGCGCTCAACCGTGACACTGGTCGTATGGCTTGTCGGCGCATCCGTTCGGCCGCCGCCGGCCGAAGCCGGGATTGATGTCTGGATTGAACCGTTCATATCAGCTTTTCAAATCGAATTCCACGTTTGCCGTGCCCGGAGGAATACTCTCCAGTTTCGCTTTGCCGCTGCCGTCGACCGTGCCCTCACGCACTTCGCCGGTAGCCAAACGAGCGGTGTATTTCTTGTCGGCAATTGCCGCTCCGGAATCATCCTTCAACTCGATCTCGGCATAATCCTTGTAATAGAGCAGACCTGAGCGTCCGGCAAGTTCCCCGATCCGCACCATGCAGAAGAAAAACGGATTGGAATAGCCGCCGCTTGAAGATTTCCGGTCACACATCGCCAGCATCTTTTCGTCGACCTCAAGGGTCCACTGTTGCTCGACTCTGTTGCCCGACACCGGGGCCTCGAATGTTTCCAGGAGGTGGTCGGCATAGTTGGAATCGCGGACAAATACCTGTATGATTGCCTGTTCATCAGCTTCAACGCCGACGGTCTCGACCGTTATTGTAACTGTATCGCCTGCTTCTGCCTCGCTCCTGTCCCACTGAGCGTTGACAATTGCGCGAAGCGTGATCTCGTAGGCTCCCTCGGCAACTCCGGTGCGCTTTATCCGTCCGCCCAGCACGCCGGCAACGGCGCTGTTGTCGGGTGCTTTGAGCGAATAACGGAGCCCCGTAACCGGTTTGCCGCCCTTATCCACAAACCGCACATCGAGAAAGTGGTTTTCCCGCTCCGCGGACCGCGGGTCGCTGCCGGCAATCGAGGCCGAAGCGATTGCGCCGGCCGCGGCCGCGCCCTGTCCCGCGCCGGGTGCTCCCCCGCCACCGCCTCCCGCGCCTCCGCCACCGGTTTCACCGATAAGCACGGTCATGCAGCCTGCAATGATGCTGTCGGGCGGGCCGGTACACAGGGCCATATCACCCATGCGTGCGGCGGGCATACCGCCGATAAGTACCCCCATGCTTCCTTTCATGACAGGACCGCCTACATGCGGGATTGGAGCCGGACCGGCGGGCGTGACCATGGGACATACGTGCATGTCGCCCATGCGTGCAGCGGGCATGCCGCCGATAAGCACGGTCGGACAGCCGACCGTAATTGTCCCGCCATGAACAGTTGTATCGCCGATTCGCGCCGCCGGCTGCCCCATGCTCAAACTCCGCTGGAAATCTCGGTTGCTCTGTGCCGCTCAAAGATACATGTCTCCACGTTCTCGTCGAAAAGATATAACGTGCACAACTACCGGGGACGAAGCATCCTATCGGGCAGCAGCCTAACACCGGCGGCGCCGGTTCATCGAAGTCCCCCGGATCGCAGGCTGGTTTCCGGGGCCGGGAATCACCAACCGCCACGGCCGGCTGCGCGCGCTCGTCCGGTTCCTTCCATCCCGACGCTGAGTCGGGACAGTGCTTTGCGATGTGCTCCACGACATCCAGCCGGCGATGATGGCCGATCAGCACCACGGTTTTCATCCTGCCCCACAGTCGAAG
>CAZNDN010000168.1:0-7887 GCA_964571815.1 uncultured Fibrobacterota bacterium
TGCAGGTGTTCCGTAAATCGGAGAACCGCGCGTTTTCGCATCGGTACATCTCCCGGCAGGTGGGGGCGACATCGAGCGGATGGTTCTCCAATGTCATCACCGGCCGGGCCACGCTCACCGGGACCTATCTGGTTCGCCTGTCGAAACTGCTCGGGCTCAAAGCGCAGGAGCGGGACTATTTCGACGGGCTGGTTCGATTCGAGCAGGCCGGCTCGGTTGATGAAAAAAACGCATGGATGGAGAGGCTGGTAGGTATGAAAGGCGTCAAACCGACGGTGATCAGCAGGGAACAGTTCGCGTTTTTCAGTCACTGGTACATTCCCGCCATACGCGAACTGCTGCTGGTGCTGGATTTCTACGGCGACTACGAGGACCTGGCGCGCCGGCTCTCCCCGCCGATCAAGCCCAAAGAGGCCGAAGAGGCGATCGGCGTGCTCCGCTCCCTGGGCTTCATCCATCGCGACCGGCACGGCCGGGTGCGCCCCACCGAAGAAACCGTGCGTAAGGACAGCCGTTTCGCGACCTTCCACTGGGCAAAACTGATGCGGGCGAAGATCGACCTGGCCCGCGATGCGATCGAGCGCTATCCCCGGGAGCAGCGGGATATCTCCGAAGTCTACGCGCCGCTGTCCGATGAGGGATACGCCGAAATGAAAAACGAAATCGCGAAACTGCGCAGAAAAATGCTGGGGCTCTCGGAGCGGGACAAAGGCCGCAACCGGGTCTGGCAGTGCAATGTCAATTTTTTCCCCTTATCCAGTACTATTGAAACCAGCAAACGCGTGCCGGAAGCCGGCTCCTGAGCACGCAAAGGCGCCTTCGGGTCACCGATGATGATGGGCGGGAGAGTGCGGATGTTGTGACGTTCAGCGCAAGGCGGTTCACCGCGGCTACAATCTACCGCCAGGCCAATGGAGCTACCGATGTTTTTGCAGTGGACCTCGACCGGGATGGGGACACGGATGTGTTATCCGCCGCGGAACATGATGATGCCGTCCGCTGGTACGAAAACCACCAGGAAAACCTGATCGGAGAATGATCCGATCCCCGAATGCCGGACCATTTGATTTTGGATTGGAGGAAAGCCTGGAGCGAGAGGCGGGGATGAGAACCGGTTTTCGGTTCTTGTCTCCCTCCTCACCCGCGGCCCTTTGCCGGTGCCACACGCATCGTTGCTGCGGACCGCGTCTCAGCCGTTTTTCTTATCGGCTGTGCAAAACCCGTCCCGCCCACCCCTGAAGATCTCTTACTATCAACAAAAACAGAGGATCACCTCCCTGAGAGTGTAAACCTATATCAGGACGGCTGTCCTTTAGCCCCGCGGGGATTATCGATTTATTGCTTGAATTCAAGCAGTCCATAGCTTATATTTAGAGAATGGTGCGACGGAATTGGGCCGCGAATCCTGATTGGGTGCGGGAAGACCCCAAGCTGAGACAGCTTGAGGCTCTTCCCGTGGTGCTCCCCCATACCAGGCGACTGGCCGACAACATAGCGATCGAGCCCGCCGGCATTCTTTTCGTGCTCGGGCCGCGACAAGCAGGGAAATCGACCTTTCTACGTCAATTCGTCCAGAAGGCCCTCGCCGAAGGGCTGCCGCCGGAGCGAATTGGCTTGATAGAATCGGAATCGCTTGACTCCCGGCATGACCTGCACGCCGAAATCCGGGATTTTTGCGCAAAGCACGAGGGCTATTCCCTTCTGCTGATCGACGAAGTCACCGCTCTGGAAAAATGGTGGCTGGCGTTGAAGCTTGCGGCCGATGAAGGAGCCCTTGCACGTTCGCTTCTGATATGCACGGGTTCTTCGTCGCTTGCACTATCCGAAGGCGCGGATCTGCTTCCCGGGAGACGCGGAAGGAGATACCCGGTGGACTTCGAGCTGCTCCCGGTGTCCTACCATGATGTTGCTGAGCACTTGTCCATCGATGAGTTCCTGCTGACAGGCGGCTTTCCGTGGCCTGTCGCCGAATTCCTTCGAACCGGCGCCCTCCCTTCGTTCGTATACGAGTTGTTCCGTGCCTGGATCCAGGGAGCACTTGTCAAGAGAAACCATTCGGTGCAGTACCTCGGAGCACTGATGAACTATCTCGGAGAACGAACGGGGACCGGGATAAGCGTAGCCGGCCTTGCCCGGGACTGCGGTATCGGATCAAACCACACGGCCGAAGCGTACCTGGAGGTTCTGGAGATGAACTACGTTGTGATGCCGTGCCGATGGAGTGAACCGGGCGCCCGCGCTGCATCTCCCCGCAAAAATCGCAAGTTCTATCCCCTCGATCCATTCCTTTACCACCTCTTTCACGACTTCACCAGAAGCCCGGACTCGGCCTTCATCAATTCCCGTGAACGCTGCTCGGATCCCGCCCGGCTCGGAGTGCTTGTCGAATCCCTGGTTGCATCGGAACTGAGACGGTCTCCCGGCATGTTCCCGCTCAGATACTTTCGCGGACGGAAAGAGATAGATTTCGTGGGAGAATCCGCCGTTGAAGTCAAATACCGTAACCACGTGGATATCCGTGACTTCCTGTGGGCCTCCGAACACGTACCCCGCGGCATGGATATCACCATCATCACCAAACAAACCCGCAGCCGAACAGGAAACCTCCGCGCCGTCCCACTGAGAGACTGGCTTCTGGGCGACAGGTAACAAACGCGGGACCGCGCTGAAGAGATGGCGAGACCGCGGGGCTCTTTGGCTGTGAATGGGTAGTTGATGCTGTACCTTACGATTATTTCCCGCGCAGCGGGACTCACCGAGTTCGGATTTCGGTTTTGGAGTGTGGGAGGTGGTGTGAGTTTGGATAAACCGGGACCTCGGGGAAGACCATGCCGATCCTACGGACCTCGGGACTTTGTGTCGGTTGTTGCGGTTCTACAGACATGCCGCACCTGCGGCGCTCTTTCGGTGGAGATACTTGATGATTGATGCTGGTTTCCGGGTGCTGGACAACTTGAACCACTGCGTGCTGCCGCGGTCCTGCCTTGTCTGCCGTTCTTGTCCTTTGAAATCTGACCTTTGACCTTCGCTTCCCGCCGACCCCGCGGGCCTCAAGATACGGCAAGACAAGTAACTGGAGAGTACACCGAATCCGCTCACCCTGAGCACAGTCGAAGGGTGCACCTTCGTCCCGTTTTGACACGCGCTCCAAAATCTTGCTTCGACCGGCTACAGCATGACCGGGACCTCGGAAATTCCTTGCGCAACGTTGCCTTCCCTTGCGGTCGCTTTTCTTGTCCTTTGAGATTTGACCTTTGACCTTCACTCCCCGTCGATCTCCGGGCATGATCGGGTCCGGATTTGTTATTTTACTATTACCGTACGTAGTGTGCCCTCCGGGCGGATTCGTGAAACCCCATTCAACACCAATGGACTCGACAATGAAACTCCGCATCATGTGTGCAGCGCTCCTCGCCATGACCGTTCTCGGCTGCGGCGGCAGGGAAACGATCGTGCCGAAATCCGATGATATCGAGCAGTATCTTACCCCGCCGGCCGGAAAGTCACTCCTGGTGATCGTGAAGCCCGCCGCGTATTTCCACGAGAAGGTCAAGTCTGTGAAGGTCAACGGTGAAAAGCTCAAAATCGACAAGAAAGAGCCGCTGCTCATTGTACCCGTGGAACCCGGTGCGGTCACGATAACGCCGCCGAAGCGCTACGGCACCCCGGAAAGCGTCCGGATCGAGCCCGGCGGCAGACACTACCTGGTCGACCGCAACCACGCCGCATCGGTGGGCGCGATGGGCGACCTCTACTACGAGCTGGGCGCCGAAGACAGCGCCCTGGTCTGGTATCGCAAGGCCCTCTCCCTCAATCCCTCACTGACGGGATTCGAGCACCGCTACGGTGAAGTGATTGTCGGGCGGGGAAGCAGCACGGAAATCCTCGAGGCTCTGAAACGCGCGGTGAAAAGCAACAGGGCTACCGCCGACAACTACTATCAGCTCGGCCGAATCTACCTTCTGCGGAAAGACTACAAAGAAGCCCAGCCCCTGCTGAAAAAGGCCGTGATCAAGGCAACGGAGCATGTCGAGGCCCAGACCGCACTGGCGCGGGCATACTATCATCTGGGAAAAGACAAGTTGGGGATCGCTCATGCCACGAAGGCAATCGAAGCCGATCCCAAGACGATCCTGGCCTACAAGGTGATCGGTGATTTCTACGCCCGGCAGGAAAAGAACGAGCAGTCACTGAATGCCTATCGCCGGTTTCTCGACAACGGCGGGAAGATGAGCTATGTGGCGCAGAAAGTCGGCACGCATCTGTACGAGAACAAGGAATACGAAGACGCCGCCAGGTACCTGGCCATGACCACGGGCGAACGGGGCAAGGATTTCAAACACCAGCTCCGGCTTGCCGAATCGGAGTTCTACAGCGGTCAGTACGAAAAGGTAATCCCCCGGTTCAAGTCCCTCATCGCCCGCGGACCCAAACGGGAAATCCGCAAGGATATCATGAAGAAACTCGCGCAGTCGTATACCGAAATCGACGAGCCGAAGAAGGCGATCTACTGGGTGGAACGATACTCCAAACTCAGCAAGGAGAAAGACCCCGAAGTCGCCTATCTGAGAGGTTTGCACAACGAGCAGCTCAACCCGAAGAAAGCGATACGCACCTATCGCAGCAATATCATCGAGTTTCCCGAAGACTACCGCAACTACCTCCGCCTGGGCATGATGCTTGCCAACGACAAGAGTTCCGCGGCCGAATCGCTGAAAATGATGAACAAGGCCAAGGCCCTGGCCGGGGACAGGCCCGAAGCGCTGCTGGAGATTGCCCGCGTGTACGGGAAACTGGGACAAACCGGGAAGGAGCTTACCGCGTACCGAAGGTACGTGGAATCCGACCCGGAAAACGTGGAAGCAAATCTTCGTATCGGCACGATCCTGGCGGAGCGCAATCGTCTCACCGAAGGTATCGGGTATATCGAAACCGCGCACGAGATCGCACCCGAAAACGTACGGGTCATGCTTGCGCTGGCCGACGCCTACCGGCGGAGAGGCGACAACGGCAAGTCGATCGACTTGCTCGAACAGGCAAAGGAGCTGCGTCCGTACGAAGCCCGTATCCGGCGCCGGCTCTACGAGGCCTACCGGAGGACCGGCAAGAGCGGCAAGGAGATGGAAGAGCTGCGCGCGCTGTTGAAAATCGAGCCCGACCCGGCGCTGCAGTTACGCTACGCACGCATGGCATTCGACACGAAGGAGTACGCCGAAGCGCAGAATGCCGTCGAAGACCTGCTGGCCGTCAACCCCGAAAACATTGAAGCAGTCATGCTGTGGGGAAAAATTCTGCGGGTTCAAAAGAAGTACGACCAGGCGATCGAGGCGTTCAAAGAAGTAGACTATATCCAGTCGGGCTATGCACCCGCACTCTATGAGCAGGCCGAAACGTATCTGCTGATGAGCAAGCCCCACTGGGCCGAAAAATTTTACGAACGGGCCCTCAGGGCCGATCCCAACTATGCGCGGGCCTACCTGGGGTATGCCAAGGTTGCACGAATGCGCAAGAACAAGGAAAAGTACCGCCTGAACATCATGCGAGCCTATCGGATCGATCCCGAAGACTCGGAGGTCAAGGCGGCGTACGAAAGTTTGCGCAGATAAGGGAGTTAGGTAATTTTATGCGGGACTCATTTTTTACTGGAATCCCGCCAGGCGGGATTAGACCCCGATAGGAAAATGCTTCTTGTAGCCTTCCCATTTCCCCGCCGCGGATTGCAGCTTGACGCCGGCGCGGCCGCCCCGCCACGCCGGGAGGTCTCAGGGAACAAGGAAAGCGAGTACGTGGGGACCTTGTTTTCCGAGGCTTTTCCGGTGCCGGGAAAGATGGAGAATGTGCGGGCGCCAAACCGTCGAAATCCGCTTACCCCGATCGTGCGTGCCACCGCGGAAACCCACTGATGGAAGATCGTCCTGTATTGCACCGGACTTCAGCCGTAAGGGGCAGGCACAAGAAACGAGAACGGAAGGAACAGGTCCGTTTCCCGCTGCCGGCAACCGCATCCATGAACATCCTCCTGATAAATCCCAACCGCTACCGACATCCGCCGGTTATTCCTGTCGGAATTGAGTACCTGCTCGGGACGCTTGCGAGTTCGGCTCATCGGGGATCGGCACTGGACCTTTGCTTCTCCGATGATCCCGAGCATGATCTTCGGTCGGCTCTGGACTCCCTGCAACCGGATATCGCGGGTATTTCGATCCGGCAGGTCGATACGGCACTGTATCCCGACAACCACTTCTTCTTGCCGGAGATCGGCCGATACGTCGAGGTGTGTCACGAGAAAGGACTGCGTGTTGTGCTGGGGGGAAGCGGCTTTTCGATCATGCCCCGTGAGATCCTCCGTTACACCGGCGCCGACTACGGAATAAGCGGGCCCGGAGAGTTCGCTCTTATCAAGCTTCTGGATCAATTGTCCGGCGACCCCGCCGCTGTCGATGCTCTTCATGAGAGCCGTGAACGCCGGCTCGGCGAAAAACGGGAACTCGTATTCGACTACGGACGGTACTTTGCCGACGATGGGATCGCGGGGTTCCGGACGCAGGTCGGATGCACCCAAACCTGCTTCTTCTGCGTGGAAAGCGCCCGGCCCGCGGTATTTCGCAACCCCGAATCGGTAGTCGAGGAATTGAAAGCGATCAAGGACAAGGGATACCACCGGTTTCACCTCTGCGACAGCGAATTCAACCAGCATCTCCCCCACTGTCTGGAAGTCTGCAAAGCGATCCGCGGGGGTCCGGGCGCAATAGACTGGACGCTCTACCTGAAACCCGAGCCTTTCTCCCGGGAGTTCTTCGAACTTCTCGCCGGATCCGGCGCGACCGCCATAACCGTCAGCATCGATACCTCGCCTCACAAACCGCACGATTTCACGCGCTACGCGGCTCTGTTTCGATATGCCGCGGATCGGTCGATCAAGGTCATGATCGACCTGTCGGTCGGCTACCCCGGCGAGAAACGGGAAACCACCCAACGCATGCTCGACTTCCTTGACAACCAGCCGATCGTCTCCGCCGGCGTGAATGCGTTCTACCGCATCTATCCGGGAACCCCCCTCTACCGAATGATCGATGCCGATCCCTCTCTTCACTCCGGCCTGATCGACTTCAGTCCCGGATCGGATTTTGTTGCACCGGTCTTCTATCACCGGTTCGAGATCGACGAGCTGCGCGAGATGATCGGCGGGAGAGAAAAACTCCGCCTTGAAGGATTCGACACGGCAACCAATTATCAGCGGGTCTCCCCCGCCGCTAATCCGAAGTCGCCCGGACAGGGCGCCTTTCGCTTGCCGAAAGGCGCCGAAGATCGCTGCGGTTCTCGCGTCTCCGCCGGCGACGAAGACAACGCAGGGAAAGCTGCGTTACGCGCTATTCAATCAGCTCCCAGCCGAAGGTGAAGTTGCAGTCCACGGAACCGCCGTCACCGCTTGAGCACTGGGTGAAGTCCTTCGGGGTGGTCGAGATATAGGTTTCACTTCCATGAAGGAAGAGCAGGAATCAGAGGGGGAGCCTGTCACAGGAGAGCCGGTTTGGGGTGCGACCAAGGCCTCCTGCCTTCATCCCGCCCTGCGTGAAAGAGCCGGGATATTCCAGGCCGGGATGCAAGCCCGGCCTGCTTTGCATCGAAAGAGCGCCGTAGGTGCGGCATGTCTGTAGTAGTAGAACTGCAATGCCCCTCACAGGGTTCCGAGGTCCGTAGGACCGGCATGGTCTTCCGTAAGGTCCCGGTTTATCCAAACACTCACACCACCTCCCATACCTCACCGAACTCGGTGAGTCCCGCTGCGCGGGAAATAATCGAAACGTCCGATACCCGATCCCCGTCGTCGCGCATCTTCGTAAACTCTTCAATTGATTTGTCCAGATCGGGTATGGTGAATCTCGT
>CAZNDN010000169.1:0-7807 GCA_964571815.1 uncultured Fibrobacterota bacterium
TTCACGGATCAGTGTCGTTCCCCTGTGTACTCCTGTTGTTTATGACTCCCTTGGTGTTTCGGGCAACTGCGTCATCATGGCAATCATCGCATGGACCGGAGGGCGGAGCAATACTGTTCCTCAAGGAATCTCAAGGAAGGTATTTTGCCGGGGCACGCGGAGGAGTATATCTTTCCGATGGGGTCGAAAGCGGATGGACTCCTCTCCATCCTTTGCCGGACAATGCGACACTCTCGGCCCTGGATGTATCCGGTGACACGATAGTTGCCGGATCATTCTCCTCCGGCGTTTTCGTATCGACAGACGTCGGTGATTCGTGGCGTCACGTCTTCCCTTCAGGCGTGTCTCAGGATCCTCCACCTACGAATGTTACTCCCGTAACCGGCATTTTCTGCCGCGACCGTACGATACTATTCACCAGTGAATTCAACGCGCTCTACCACTCGGAGGACTTCGGCGCAACATGGGATATGAACAGATTTCAATTTCAGGCTGACGATTTTCTGGTGCATGACGGCCTTCTGTATGCATTTTCGCCAGGCAGCGGGTTGGCTCGTTCCCGTGACGGCGGCAGATCGTGGGAATACCTTTCTCCGAAGCTGGGTGCCAATTTCATACACGATCTATGCTCGATCGGAGATGCTCTTGTTGCCGTAACGAATCCCATGGGAATTCAGCTATCCCGTGACTCGGGATCTACCTGGGTTACGTGTAACGAGGGTATAGAGCCGCGGGGAGATGAAAAAAGAATATCATCGGTCGTCAGCGACAATACTATCGTGTACTCGGTGGTGGAAACCTACGATGCCGGCGGAGCGCATGATCTCTACCTCTCCGAGGACTCCTGCCGTTCATGGAACAGGGTCGGCAGTCTACCGGTTGTGATGCGCCCCGAGGCCGTTTTTCTAAAGGATCATACCGTGTGGGTCAAGTCTTTCGACGGCGTACTTCGGTACGAAATCAACCGGGGAAACTGGAATCCCCACTCCTCGGGACTGTATTGCCGTTATATCTCGGGTCTGCATGTCCGCGATCACGTCCTGCGGTGCTCATCTTATCACGGCCTGCTATCGCAGTTTGACACACGAACAGGGACGTGGACAGACGTTTTGAAGTTGAATACGCCATTCTACAACATGACTTCCCACCGGGACAGTGTTGTGGTGTCGGCTTTTGGCGCGATATACTGCTCACCCGACGGACAATCTTTTGATACGATCGCTGTGCCGGTCGCGGTGGAAGATTCCCCCGTGCTCTGCTCCATGTTTCACGGCACTTACCTCTTCGCTCTTGCGGGGGGCAGCCTGTTTCGCAAGCCGAAACGGAATGATGCATGGGAGGATGTTGGTTGGGGTGCTGTCGACAGATACGGTTCTTTCAGCATGATATCCCACCATAACAGGCTCTATACCCTTTTTGCGGGTCGCCTGAAATACTCCGATACCATGGGCGAAACCTGGGACAGTCTCCTCACAGGGCACGACCTCCGGTCCATGTGTGTTCATGATTCTCTTGTCTTCGTGTCAAGCTTCGACGACGGCATATACGTCTCCGAAGACGCAGGGGTATCATGGTTGGCTCCGCGCGATACTCTCTCGGCCATACACACCATTGAGACGGACGGTGTTCGAACTGCCGCAGCCGGCCCGCGGGGAGACGTTTTCATCTCGTTTGATTCAACCAGGACATGGGAGAAGGTCACCGGTAGAATCATTGCGCCGACGACCTCTCCGGTTCAGAGTTTCGCCTTCGATGGGTCGCTGCTGTATGCGGGGACCCGGGGCTCAAGCGTGTGGGTCCTGGACCTGGCCGACCTCCAATCGCACAGATCGGCTCCATCGTTGAAGAAACTCCCTCTCAATCCCCTGGCCGCTTCAGGAGTGTCCCGGGCACGGTTCGACATCGCGGGCCGTAGAATCACCGCTGACGGGCAACCGCTCAAGCACGGTGGCGCGATACCACAAGGTGTGTATGTAGCCGGCAGCGGCCGGGGAAAAGGCCCCGGGAAGTCAGCGCGGCTTATTCACGTACTGGAAGTGAACAAAATGCCGCGTCCGCACTGGTAGTTTGCCATATTATTCGAGGGGACCAAAGGCCCTCGCAGTCACCATTTCAACGAAAGGAGGAAGAATCATGCCGGACATAACGTAGCACATTTCCAATGGAAATGGTGTCTTTTTGCGTCGGAGTCGTCGTTGGGAAAGAGATTTATTTTGTTTGCGTTCAAAGGTCTGGAGAATATCATGGGAACACACGCTCGATGTCCGAAGCCATTCCTGGTTGCTCTTATCATTGTTGTCGCACATGCTCTGTGCCTCGTCCGGGCATCGGAACGCTGGTATCGGCTGATTTCGTCACGCGAACCTGAAACCGATACCGTACTTGCTACCGGTTCGATTCTTGATATTGAATTCATGGAAGGGAACACCCCCGGGCAAGGCTATGTCTACTGCGCACGGGGTGAACGAGGGGTTGCATCCTTCTTCTACAAGAGCCTTCCCGATACGGTGATCGGCTACACCCCGTGGACGCCGTATTCATCGGCGGAGATGGGTGATCAGGCCGTCAACTCACTTGCCGCCAAAGACGATACGCTTTTCATTGGAACGGGAGGCGAGGGGGTTATCCGAGCCGCGGAGCTTTCCTATCCTGACGGCGAGTTTCGATCTTTCAGTCTCTTTTCGGACGGCCTGGCGCCGGCAATCAGGCCTGGGAGGTATGAGCCGGTCGGGCTGCTGGTGGTATCCGACTCACGGGTTTTTGCGCACAGTTTCCCGGAACTCTACTCGTCCCAGCGCCCGCGGCCCGAGTGGAAGAGGGTACCATTTTTCGATGACTCCAAACCTGCTGTGACGGGGTTTGATGCCGAGGGGCAACTCCTGTGTTGCTCCGTATATATGCATAATCAGGGTAGAACGGTCGTGGGCCTCATGACGTCGTCGGACGGCGGCGATGAATGGAATGTGAGCGTGGGGTGTGATTTGCTGCCCGTAGCCTCTGAATCGTGTCTGGGAAGAGCGAAGAGCATTTTGTGCACCCGGGACGGCAGCGTATTTGTGGCATTCCTTACCGGATGCGAACACTGCCCCTCACCCTCGGAGTATGTCGTTCACTTTCTTCGGTCAAGCGATGCCGGTGAGACATGGGACGTTCTCGACACCGTTATCCACGGCAATCCCGGCGTTTCACTTGCCGAATTCAACGGGGATGTCTATCTCTCTGTCCATAACGACTCCGTCAATGGTCTTTCGAAGGCTTCCGATTGGAAGGCAGGTGTCTACGTAACGGAGAATTCCGGCGATTCATGGAGACCATTCACCACGGGCATGACCGACAGTTCGGTACACCTGTTGAAAGCTTCCAACGGCAGACTCCTGGCGGCGACGCTTCACGGCAACGTATTCCTCCATGATCCCGCCCTCGATGCTCACTGGGATGAAGACCGGCCCGCACGAGCCGCGGAGCCTTCGACCCTCTCCATCCGTTCGAGAATACAGAGACGCCGCATTGTCGAGATCGACGACCGGAGTCGGCGGTCGGGAATTGAATTTCTCCTGATCACCCCCCCTCGACCATATTCGAATTGAATGGAAGAGCGGCGCCGAGGTTGATGCGGAACGGGTTGGAGAGCAGCTTTCAGGCGCACGGCGGCCGGGGAGGGAGGCAGGTTGTAGAGTTTTGAGGAGAGGAATCGAAATTCCGGATGGAAAGATTCCCATCCACAGATTACGCAGATTTTCGCAGATTCAAGACAGAGAGAAAGGCGGTAACGGGGTCGGGATGCTGGAGACGAGACCCGGTCTTGATTCCCCCCCGGAAACTGCGGTTTCCAGGCCGACAAAGCCGTCTATACAACTTCCTTCTTCAGTCTCCTGTACAACTCGTATTCAGTGGCAACACGTTCTTCGACAATCTTCTTGATCCAACTCTGATAACCACGTTCCCCGTGGATTTTTGCGAAGAACTTGGCTCGTTCTATTGTTCGTGTACTGAAGCGAATGGAGGTAGGCTTGGATTTCGGTTTTGCGTGAGCCTCCTTGTCCCAGAAGGTTTGATCATGGGCCACACCAACTACTTCATCGTCTATTTCCCGGTCCTTCTTACTTGTCTTGATATTCTTGACAATCATCTTATACCTCCCAGCCGGTAATGATCCGAATGCTACGCTTTTTTTTGAGCTGAAATATGATGCATGGATAACGCCCACCGTCGGAATACCCCAACAGCTTGAATCGGTCCTTGTACTTCTTGTTGCTTCTCACCTGAAAGTTATTGTAGAAACACTGAACAGCCTCTTCAAGGGTGATTCGGTGGTTCCATAATTTGTCATTCTCAAAATCATACTCTATCTCTTCCGGAACAAATTCATTCCATTTTGTCATACCAGAATTATAATTTATGTAGCTACATGAGTCAAATTCACAATATCCAGAAGGTGTAAATGTGCATACATCTGTTTTCCTCACCCGTAGTTCACCCCGGAGTTAACACAGTAACCTGTCTTCCCGACGGGCCGATTTTCCGCCGTTCTTTCCCCTCCCACCATGCCGCAGTATACCCGCCGGCAACGTGTAGTTGTTGGAGGTGCCCCGGCCGGATATGCCCCTTGGAGGACGTATGGCAGGATTGTCTGAGCCGCGCGCAGGAGTGCCGGCAGGAGTGGGTACACCCGGGCACATTTGGTGATTTTCCTCGGTCGTCGCAGCGGAATCTATGAATTCCGAGGCATGAAGCCGGAGTAAAGTTAATTTGTTAACTCCGGGGGTGTATTCGTGAGCTTGCACAGAGTGGTACCTGATTGTATATTCATGATATGATAACGGCCATAAGTACCGAATGAGCATTCACGTACCGCATGAGGTTATCCTTATGGACTCGGCAACCCTGCATATCAAGGTCAGCCCGGAAATCGCCCGGGGGTTGAAGAACCTTGCGAAGAAGCGCAACGTTCCGGTGGGAGAACTGGTGCGCAGGGCAGTGGCAAGTTCGTATCAACTGGACTGGTCCAATCTGCCCGATCACCAGCGGAGGGCTGTCGCGGCCTATCAGGGGGGCTATATCAGTCTGGGAAAACTCGCCGAGGAAATGGGCTTGACCGTAGTCGATGTACGGCGGTGGCTGTCGGAGCATGACATAGTGCGGCACAGTGTGTATTGCGATGATGATGCCGGCAATGCCTGAGAAGAAATGGATTTTCGACAGTGTCGTGCTGAGCAATTTCCTGCTTTCCAATTCCGAACACATAGTGATGAAACGATACGGCAGCAAGGGGGTGATTGCCGTAGAAGTCTATGATGAGATCGCGGCAGCGGTGCCCGCCTACCCCGGGCTTGGCCGGATACGAACATTGCTTGACAAGGGCCGTTTCAAACTGACCGCGATGTCGCCGAAGGAACGGAAGGTGTTCACGGGTTTGACCACACAACTGGGCAAGGGCGAAGCGGCAAGCATTGCACTTGCCCGGAATCGGAACGCCACCGTGTGCACCGACGACAGAGCCGCACGCAACGAATGCGCCCGCTCCGGTGTTGCGTGCACCGGCACGATCGGCATCCTCAAAACCGCCTGCACCACCCGCATAATCACCCCCGCACAGGCAGACCGCATCCTGGCCGCGATGATCGACAACGGCTTTTTCTCACCCGTAGCCGGCATAAGTGCGCTTCTTTGATCCGGGAAGAATATCGGCCCGACTACGCAGGCTGTCCAACTGCAGGGGCGAGGCGATGACAGAGGTCGGGAAGAAGCGTGATTCCTTTGCGTACTGTTGTATCTCCGGGGATCCTGCAATCACCGGATTGCACCACCTCGAAAAGGACCGGCAAAAAAGATTTCAATCCACAGATTACGCGGATTTTCGCAGATTCAAGACGTGCCGGGGACGGAGTCGCATTTATTACAATTACTCGCGGAAGCGCAGGAGGAAAAAGCATTACGTGGAGAGAAGGGGGTGTAGGTGTGGTGTCCCGATGCCGGTTATGGTCCGCAACGGCGGGTTCTTTTCTCTAAGCGACCCGGCGGTCTTCCCGGTGCGGTTGTCGGGGAAAACAGAATAATCCCTCGGGCCGAAGAGCGGGGTTGACTAACTTACTGCGGGTCCTACGCGATTCCGGGTACGTGATTCCGGGTCGGACCACCGAGATTGCCCCATACAGCCTCCATTGCCCAATTTCGACCTTTGTTAAGCGCGTAACTCCTCTCTTAGAAGCGATTTTGAGCCCCCCAAAACGCCTTCTAAGGACACTTTTCGCGGCCTGAAAACGTATTTCGCGTGTCTTCTGGGGTGTGATGCAACCCAAATAAACGGGAAGGGCAACGCTGCCGGCTCGGATTCCGGGAAAACGTCAGAGCGCTGCAATGCCCAGAAGCTCCACGCCGACACAAATCCACTTGGAACACTTGCAGGCGTTCTGCCCGCTGCCGGCGCCGTCTGTCGGGTTATCAGCGTATGCGGAATGACCCGTCGGGCGGAACAGCGGGGTGCATTGTCTTACCATTCTATCTCCGGGGCGAGACAAGGTGCGAAGAACCCTGTTTTGTCGGTTTGCCGAAGGTAAAACTCCCTGCCTTCCATTGTCTTCGCCTCGCCTACAATGTTGAACTGTGCAGCAACTTGGATACCATAACTCGCATGGTCGTGTTCCTTGCAGGCTAATCTGCACGACTGATTTACTGAAATCCGTTGCTGTCAAAACCCTGACATCAACCCCCTTTCTGCCTACTGAAGTATTTTTTCACAGTACCAAGCCGAATCAACTTGAGGTTGAGAAACATGCCCATTATCAGTAGATTCTTCGGTATCGCGATATTTATGCTCTGGCGCGACCACCGACCACCCCATTTCCACGCGAAATATGGCGAGGATGAGGTGACAGTCGAGATCAGAACGGGTGCCGTGAACGGTACCCTGTCCAACCGCGCCCTCAAGATGGTTCAAGAATGGAGAGAACTCCATATCGACGAACTTCTTCGCGATTGGGACCTCGCTGAGCAGCGCCGGGCGCTTTTCACTATCCAGGGATTGGAGTAGCCTCATGATTCTGCACGTGAAGGAAGCGAAATACCTCCGTGACCACGCTATTTGGCTCCGCTTCAATGACGGTGCCGAAGGTGAAGTCGACCTTAGTGATGAACTTGACGGCGAAGTGTTTGAGCCACTTAAAGACATTCGTGAATTCCGCAAGTTCACCGTTGATCCCGAGATGCAAACCATTGCCTGGGAAAACGGGGTAGACTTGGCTCCTGAATTTCTCTACGAGCATTTGCGCATACCTGTCTAAGCCCTTTCTTGTACTCTTTTGAATAACCGGGAAGCGCAAGGCTTCCGGCTCCGCTACCGGGTACGAGAAACAATGAGCGAAAGCTTCATGCCGACAGAGTTCCGGGCGTGTTCCTTGCGGGAGTTTTGCACTGCGTCGCCGCGGTGTGGTCGGTGACCGGGGCACACAGAACGATTCCTCGGGCGGAAGAACGCGGTGCACTAACTTGCTGTTTTATCTCCGGGGTGAACCGCCGTTAACCTCTTGCACGGATATAATGAAATCCGTTTCGTGTCGCCGGAGTTCTTTCTGCCGGAGGAATCCGATGAAGAAGAATGATCCATATGCGACTGTTGAAGAGGTATGGGAATGGCGCGAGAAGGCTTACGGCAGGCTTGGCGATCTACCCGAGGATGGCCGCGTATGGGTGATCAACGCCGTGGGGCGGAAGTATGCCACAAAGCTGCATCTCAAGCGTGTCCAGCGCAAACCGGCCAAGTGACCGCAGTGCTATGCTGCCGGTACGACCCACCTGACCGTAGATTATA
>CAZNDN010000170.1:0-2820 GCA_964571815.1 uncultured Fibrobacterota bacterium
GCCGTGCGCGAATACGGCCGGGTCGTGGAAGCGATTGAGTCGATAATAAAAGAGGAGTGTTCCTTCGAAGAAGGGCTGGGCAAGATTCTTCGCAAGATATTCTCGCATTTCGGCGAACATTTTGCCTTTGTCCTTGCCACGACCAACTACCAGATGATCGGTCTGATGCACGCGGAAATGGGCAAGCATGAGAACTTGACCGATAATTTCCGCAGAGAGCTTCAACGCGTCCAGAAGCTGTTCGAGCAGTTCATTCGCACTGGACGGAAAAGCGGTGTGGTGTCGTCTTCGCTTTCCGATACAGCCCTGGCCCGTTACCTCGGAGCGCTCATCAGGGGGGTACTGTTCGAATGGAAAACATCGGGTCACATGGGAAACATCGACACGGCTACCTCCGAAGTGGTCTCCTTTGTCCGGTCCGGGATGAGTGTCCGCGAAGGAAACGGAGAACGATGATTATGGATAGAGAGAAACGCACGGCGCGGCGCCGGGCGCTGCCGGCACCCCTTCTCTGGTTGGCCTGCACCGTTCTGGCCGGCGCATCAAACAGTTTTGCCGGCGAATACACGCTCGATGATATCCTCGAGGCGGCGTACCGCAACTCGGAAGCACTGAAAGTTTCCGAGGAGAAGCTGATCAAAGCACGGGAACAAATCAGGGAAGCCAGGGGCGGCGCTCTTCCCACGCTGGAGGCTTCGGCGCAATACTCACACGCTTTCGAGCAGTATATACCGTTCGGCGGAGGTGACGGCGGGTTGGGCTTTGGTGCCGGCGGGGGCTCGCTTGTGGACACAGTGATGAAGTCGGGAGGGGACCAGGCCGACGCGCTGATCGCCGGGACGCTTGACGGGATACTCGGGGCCTTCTCGGATATCGATTTCACCCCTCCGGCCAACTCGATCAATCTGGGCCTGACACTGCAGCAGCCCCTCTACGCGCAGGGGAAGGTCGGCCTGGGATTGAAAATCGCCAGGACCTATCGGGAAGGGCTCGAGGAAGCCCATGAGCAGACCAGAGACTCGGTCGCCGCCGAGGTAAGCAAACTGTTCTACGCGACTCTTCTCGCCGCGAAAAACGCAGAGATCCGCGGGCGAGGGCTTGAGCTTTCCCGTGAATCGCATCGTTTATCGGTTATCCGTGCCGCGGCCGGCAAGGCAAGCGCAATCGACACGCTCTCTTCACGACTGGCTTTCGAGAAGGCACGGGTGGAGCTGCGCTCCGCCCGTGCCGAGTACCGCATGGCCAAAGAGGCCCTGTTGACTCAAACGGGGATCGATGACGATACCGACGACATGCGTCTTGCAGGGGACATTCCGGAGCCGGATTTTGATATCGACGAAAAGCAGGCGCTCACTTTGCTACGGAATGAGAACCGCACATTGCGGCAGCTCAGCCACACATTGGAGCTTCAGGAACACCTGGTCACCCTCGCGCAGACCGATTTCCTGCCGATGATCTACTGCGGCGGCTCCCTCTCCCGCATCGCATCGTTCGACACCCGCCGGGAGCTGGGCAATTCCGCTTACTGGTACTACGACAGTCGGGTATTTGTCGGGTTGAATCTCACGCTGTTCAAGGGCACGCAGCGTTTTCGCAAAGTGTCCCGGGCCCGGTCGGACTACCGCTCCTTCTCCCACGTGAAACAGCAGGCGGAGAAAGGGCTTGAGCTTGGAGTGAAGGGTCTGGCCGAACAGCTCCAGACGCAGAAGGAGGAGCTTCGCTCTACGCGCAGCATCCTGGCGCTGGCGGAAAAGGGATACCGTATCAGCAAGCGGGCGTACGAAGTCGGCAGCCGGACGCTGCTTGAGCTGCAGAAGGCGGAGCTGGAGCTGAACTCGGCGCGTATGGCCCTGGCCGCGGCCCAATACCAGTACTATTCCACGGTTGTCGACTTGAAAATGCTCATGGGTACATTCGGCGAAGGTTCGCCCAGCGAATGACGCCGCCACCGAGGAGACATATTATAATGAAAGCAGCCACGACCCATTCTATTCCGAACAGGCGGCTCCGCCTCCGGCTCGTTGGGTTTCCGGCCCTGATCGTCACGGCCCTGATCGCGTTGGGCGGTTGCGGCACGGATGAAGGCGGCAAGGCGGAGAGCATCTCCGACATTCACGCCCGTGAAGGTGTTCCCGTGCGTACCGTGACCATGCAGCGCCGCACGCTCCGCAGTATCGAACGGGGCGGCGGCACGGTTCGCGGTTACTACCAGGCCGGCCTGAGCGCATCGGTACCCGGGCGCATCTCGCGGATCAATGCACAAATCGGTAAGCGGGTCAAGCGCAACGCGGTGCTGGTTCGAATCGATCCGAATATTGCCTCACCCGTGAAGATGGCCAGGGCGCAGTACGACGTTGCCAAAAAATCCCTGGAGCGTGTGGAGGATCTGGCCGAGGAAGGCGGGGTATCTCAGGAGGTCATCGACCAGGCCCGTGCCGGGTATACCGCGGCGCGCGAGCAGTATCAGGGCGCCCGCAAGAGTCAGAACCTGATCGCCCCGTTTTCGGGCACGGTGATCGCGGTCTCGCGGACGGTCAACGAAGTGATCGGGCCGGGGGGGCCGTCGATCGTGGAGATTGCCACGCTGGATTCGGTGCGTATCGGTTTGAGTATCAACGAAGCGTTCGTGGGAAATCTGGCCCCGAAGCAGCAGGCGCTGGCGGTTGTCGACGGTGATACGATTCGGGGACGGGTGGAGAAGGTCGCCATGTCGGGATCCGAAATGAGTCGCTCATTCGAAGTAGAAACCGTGTTCCCCAATCCGGAGGAGAAGCTGAAACCGGGAATGTTCACGAGTGTGGATATCGTGGTGCAGCAGAG
>CAZNDN010000170.1:2920-7708 GCA_964571815.1 uncultured Fibrobacterota bacterium
AGGAGAAGCTGAAACCGGGAATGTTCACGAGTGTGGATATCGTGGTGCAGCAGAGTGACAGCGCAATCGGTATTCCCATGGAGACGGTGATCAGGGAAGGCGAAAAATCGTTCGTGTTCCGGGTGGTTGACGGCAGGGCGGTGAAGACGCCGATTACGCTGGGAATGCGCTGCGGTGAGTGCTTCGAAGTAGTCTCGGGTCTTGACGCAGGAGATGCGGTGGTGACCCGGGGCGCGAGTCTTCTGGAAGACGGAGCCAAGGTGAGGAAGATTGACTGAGCCACGCGGATTCGTAGTGGAAAACCGTCGACAAATGCTCGCCCTTCGACAAGCTCAGGGGGAGCGTAACGTTCACAGCGATTTCGCAAAGGGGAACCGGCAACAGAGGAATTCTCTGATGCACAAAGAGGTCCCGCTCATGCTGAGCAGGGTCGAAGCATGACCGAAAACCCGTACTCAGGTGCTCGACCCTTCGACGAGTTCAGGGTGAGCGTAGGGATCAGGGGGATTTCATGAGCCGGTGCTTCATATTACCTGATTTTACACGAACAGAGCCGAACCGATGATACTCAGCAGCGTCAGTATAAAGAAACCGATCATGATGACCATGGTTATCCTGGCCTTTGTCATCTTCGGTATCGTCTCGTTCACGCGCCTTCCGATCGACCTCATGCCCGATGTGGAATTCCCGTTTGTTACGGTGCAGACGATTTATATCGGCGCGGGTCCCGAAGATATCGAGACGTCGGTCATCAAGCCTTTGGAGGAGCAGCTCTCCACGGTCAACGAGCTGAAGAATATCACGTCGTTCTGCATGGAAGGCGTGGGATTCATTCTTCTTGAGTTCAACATGGGTGTCGACCCCGACATCGCTGCCATCGATGTCAAGGACAAGGTCGACCAGATACTGCTGGAGTTGCCCGACGATCTGCAGAAACCGGTTGTCGGCAAGTTCGATATCAACGACCAGCCGATTGTGGACCTGGCATTGACCGGTCCGGGCACGCCGGAGCAGCTTCGGCGCATGGCCGAAGACGATGTCAAGGAGCGACTCCTGAGGATCGGCGGTGTTGCAACGGTCGAACTCAGCGGCGGCCGCGAGCGCGAGATTCACGTCAACCTTCACAAGGAACGTCTCGATGCTCTGGGGCTGTCGGTATTCCAGGTCTTTCCGGTGATTTCTTCGCAGAGCGCAAGCATTCCGGCCGGCCGTGTCACGGCCGGGACGAAAGAGTACAGTGTGCGGGTGCAGGGTGAGTTCGAGAGTCTCGACGAAATACGGCAGCTTCGTATTCCACTCATGACCGGCGGAAGCGTGAAAGTCTCTTCCATCGCCGATGTGGTTGATTCTCACAAGGAAATCCGTGAACTGGCGCGGTTCAACGGAGAGAATTCCGTGGGATTGGCGATACTGAAACGCCCCGATGCCAACACGGTTGCGGTGGCCGATCAGGTCAACGAAGAACTTCAACGCCTGAATCGTTCGCTTCCCCCCGGCTACCGCGTCCAGGTCTCGTTCGATCGATCGCAGTTTATCGAGGATGCGGTCAACGATACGTATTCGGCCATGATTCTGGGGATCATACTCACCGCGTTTGTGCTGCTTCTCTTTCTCCTGGACTGGAAACTGGCGCTGATCGCGGCGGTGAGCATGCCCGCCTCGATTGTGGTGACGTTCATGGCAATGGAATGGTTCGGTTTCTCTCTCAATATTATTACGCTCATGGCGCTGGCGATCTCGATCGGCGTGCTGGTGGCCAACTCGATCGTAGTTCTGGAGAATATCGTTCGCCGCCGTGCCACGGGCGAAAGAATCAGAGAAGCGGCGGACCGCGGGACCGCCGAAGTAGCGGTTGCCGTGCTGGCCTCGGCCCTGACCAACATCGCGGTGTTCTTCCCGCTGGCAACGATGAGTGGGATTACCGGCCAGATTTTCAGGGCGCTCGGCCTTACGATCGTGGCGGCAACCGTGGTGTCCTTGTTCCTTTCGTTCACCTTGACTCCTCTCATGGCCTCACGCCTGCTCTCAGCACGCACCGCGGGCGGGGGTAGTCGGCGAAACAGCGCAGAGAATGCGTTTCGTTCGCTGGAGACCGGCTACCGTTCCCTCCTGCAGGGGATCCTTCACAACAAGTGGGCGGCGATTGCAGCCGTCCTGGCGGCCTTCCTGATAACCCTCCTCGTGGTGGGCCCCCGTATCGGCATGGAATTCTTCCCCCAGAGCGATCAAGGCATGATCAACCTTGACCTGGAGATGCCCTCCGGTGCGAGCCTTGACTATACGGATCGCGCGCTGTCGGAGATCGAAAAGCGCATATCGCAGTTGCCGGAAGTATCGTCGGTGTATGCGTCGGTGGGCGGCTCGGGCGTCGAATCGGGAGTCAACCTCGCGCAGGTGCAGATCAGTCTCGTGGACCAGTCGGAGCGTACGCGCTCAAGCTCCCGGGTTGTCAATGCAATCCGGCCTCTGCTTGCCGACATCCCCGATGCTTCGATCGTGATCACCGAAGTGTCCATGTTCGGCGGGGGGAGAGGTAACGCCGATATCGAAATCGAAGTGACGGGCGCGCAGATGCGGGAAATCCTGCACATTGCCGATTCGATAACGGCAAAGGCGCACCAAGTTCCCGGCCTCACCGATATCCGGACATCGTGGAAAGCGGCCAAGCCTGAAATCAAATTTCTTCCGGACCGCATACGCCTCGATGAGTACGGTACGAATGTCGGACAGATGGGCGGGGAGCTTCGCTTCTACCTGACCGGCTACGATCAGGCAGTGTACCGTGAAGGTGACGATGAGTATCCGATACGGGTGCAGTATGCGCCCGAAGACCGTGAAAGCGCGGAGGATATCGAAAACACTACGGTGCTCACCAAACGCGGCGGCGTTCCGGTCAAGGCTCTCGCCGCGATTGAGTACGGCGCCGGCGCAGCGACCATCGACCGCAAGAACCGTCAGCGCCTCGTGACGGTGATGATCAACGTGGCCGAAGGGACGTCCGGGACCAAGGCCGCCGAGTTGAAAGAGTTGACCGATCAGATCCCGCTTCTTCCGGGCTACAAAATCTACTACGGCGGTCAGCAGGAGATGATGCGGGAGTCGTTCGGGGCATTGATCTTTGCCATGCTCCTGGCGATCGTGCTGACCTACATGGTGCTGTCGGGCATTCTTGAATCCCTCCTGCAGCCCTTCGTGATCATGCTCACGCTTCCCATGGGGCTGATCGGCGTGATCTGGGCGTTGTTTCTTACGGGCAATTCAATCTCCATGCTTTCGCTCATGTCGGTGATCATGCTGATCGGTATCGTGGTCAACAACGCCATCCTGATTATCGACCGCGCGCACGTGGAACGCCGGGAGGGGAAGACGCCCGAGGAGGCGATCCTGGAAGCGGCGCAGGTGAAGCTCAAGCCGATCCTGATGATGAACATCGCGATCGTGCTTGCCATGCTTCCGCAGGCACTGGGACTGGGCAGCGGCGCGGAGATCAGGGCGCCCTTTGCGATCACCGCGATCGGGGGCGTGATCGTGTCGACGGTGCTGACCTTAACGGTTATTCCCGCGCTGTACGTACTGACCGCGAAGAAGCAGGTTGAGGAACGTCCCGGGCAGGCAACCTGAAAGGCGGCGGGCCGGGTGTCCGATTACGTAGTTTTTTCAGACTCGGACGTACCGCTGTAATCCGCCCTGCCGAGTCCCGGCCAACCGTGATGTCGCGGACCACGGCGGTGCGCACGAATCGGTATGCGACCATGACCATCACACGAATGCATGCGTTACCTTTTTCGTCCGCACTGCTCGTTCTTGCAGTGGTCAACACGCTCCATGCCACCGACACGCTGGTACTTGACCCGGCGACGGTGACGAAGTTGACGTTGGAGCGCAACCCCACCCTGGCGCAGTCGGCCCTGGCGGCGGAGGCCGAAGAGTACGGGCGCAAGAGTTCCCTGTCCTCGCTTCTACCGAAACTCTCCGCGAGCGCATCGTATACGCACCTTGATCAACCCCCGACTATTTCCGGAGGCCTGATGGGCTCGGGAGGCGGCGAGGAGTCTTCCTCCGGCCCGCCGCAACTGCCGCCCGGTGTGGACACCGTTACCATTCTGTACATGACGGGAGTGCTTGACAGCATTTTCGGGGCCATGTTCAGCCCGGAGCCGATTGAAATAGCTCCCCAGAACAGCAAATCGATCGCCTTCACACTCAGTCAGCCCATATTCACGGGCGGGGCACGGTGGAACGCCTATCGCGCCGCCGAATACAACGCGAAGGCTTCGGGCCTCAGCCACCAGCGCACGCGCGACGAGATGGGCCTGGCGGCATTGAGTGTCTTTTATCACTACGTGAGGGCACAGCAGCAGTACCAGGCGGCCGTGGATGAAGGGGCGTGGCTGAAGGAGCTCGTACGCGACCAGGAAGTGCTTCTGGAAAACGGCATGATCACCGAGCTTGACCTTCTGCAGACCAAACTGGCCCTGTCGGCCCAGGAGATGACCAGGCTGCGGAGTACCAACGCAGTCACCGACGCCGTCGAGCAGCTCAGGCTGATGCTGGGACTCGATTCCGAGACGATCCTTGTCGCGGACACCAACAACCTGTGGATTGCCGCAAACCGACAAGTACACCCCACGCGCGACACACTCGACGACCGGTTTCTTCATCGGGAAGATTTCCAGGCGATCCAGTGGCAACACAAGGCGCTCCAGCGCGCCGAGTGGGCGCAACTGGCCGCATACTCACCCGTGCTCAGCGCGTTTGTGCGACAGGAATACTCCAATCAGTATTCCC
>CAZNDN010000171.1:0-7556 GCA_964571815.1 uncultured Fibrobacterota bacterium
ACAACAACGTCTCTCATTGAAACACCTCCATGAGTTCTTCCGGCGTACAAATCATAGGTGTTGCGTATCCCTCATCGTTGTTCAGCGATTCAACTATCTTGCGCACTCGCGCTGAGGCAATGTGGGCACAATTCCAGCTCACGAGGAAACCCATTCCGTTCAATGTTTCAATCGCAAAATGAAGTGAGTCATTGCGTGCCTTCTCCGGGATATCTAATGCTTTGAAGTATGCGTCTGCAAGCCTTGAGATTTCAACTGTTACTTCGAGAAGCGGAAACCCCTTGACAGCCGAGACCCTTCGAGTTGCGGCATGCGTATCCCCTCGCGAAATCTCATCGAGCACGATCTGCGAGATGTACGGGCTGATTCTCGGCAGAACCGTCTCCCACTACTCACAAGTGATTTCACTATGCGCGGCAGCGATAATATCCCTTGTCCTGCGCGCCGTGTAGTAGCTTGTCACCGTTGACTCGATATACACGCCATACGCACCCATCGGTGTCCGTCCTTGATCTTTGGCCCGCGAGGAGAACCGCGGCTCAAGATTCCCGGATGCACTTCTTCGTTGTTTGAGAATAATTGATAGTGGTGAATAGAGTGAAGACAACAGTGTGCCGACCGGCACTCTTCGGACACGCAGCTCCCGGCTATGCGTGTCGACAGGCGTGCGGGATTATTCGCGCGCATACCGCGGTTGGGCGGGCATCGCCCAGGATTGCGATCCGCGGTGTCCCCTGAGCTGCGCGGTGACGGTAATTTCGTCGGAGCCCGACTGCCCGTCACTGAATTCCCACTCCACGTTCCATGTGCCTGCCATGTCGAGGAAGATGCGGTATTTCCACACGTTCCCGTCCTGCCCCCCGTTCCCGTCACCGTCGTAGAAGCCCTGGAAATCAAAGGTCCTGGCCCGGGACCTGCCGCCGACAAAGGTCTTGGCGCCCGGCGCGGTGACGGTCAGTCGCAATTCCGTTTCGGTAAACGGATTGGAATAGGACTTGTCGTTGGTGATTTCCTTTTCGTACAGCGTCTACAGTTCTTCCGCACCGATGTGCGGCGAAAGCAGTGCAACCAGCGTCACAGACGAGAAGAGTGTCGAGAGTCTCATACCTTCACCTTTGTTGAAAGTTGGTCCACCCACCCGCTACGCCCACGCTCCCCGGTTGCAGGGAAGGGGCAAAGAATATGGAGGATGCGCGCCGGGCCGTTGCTCTCCCTTTCAACATCGCGGAAGGCCCTTGTGCGGTGTCGAGTGCTGTTCCCTTGCCATCGGTCCCTCCGAACCGATGCCAAAGGCGGCGATGCAATTCGCCGCCTTTGAGATGGTTGCGGCTTGATTGCCGCGATGTGAATGTCGCGATCGCCCGTGCCAAGGCGATCGCGACATTCGATCGGTATGTCAGTACAACGTGGTCAGCTTCCGGCGAATCGTGCCGCCGTGCCGCAGGCGAATGTCCACGTAGAACACGCCCGTGGCGTTCACCGCTATCGACCGTTGACCGGCGACGTCGCTTGCGGCGCCGAGCACCTTCCCGAACGAGTCGTACACCGTGATATTCCGTATCGCGGAAGACGTTCCGGGGGTGACGAGGACACCGCCGTGCGTGGCGCGTACGCATACGCCCTTGCGGGCCAAGTGCGCATCAACCGACTCCGCATGGGGCGCAGACTCGGTAATCCCCGTACCGCCTTCGTTGAACGTGCGCATGTAGACATTGTTGCGCTGGTCCGAGTAAATGATGATCGACTTGTTGTTGCCGACATAGGTGATCCATGCCTTGCCGAAATTGGCACCGCTCTGGGTAATCTTCTCCGGGGAAGACCAGCTCTGCCCGTCGTCCTCCGAATAGATGTACTGCAGCTCCGCGGCGTTGAAATCGCCCGTGCGGTGCCAGTAGGTGGCATGAATGGTGCCGTGGTCCTTGTTCACCCCGATTGACTGGGAGAACAGCTCGTCGCTGAGGTCGGCAACCTTCATTACCTCTTTGTTTCGCGATTGAAGGTCTACTTTTGTCATGGCAACAAACTGAGGACCGCCTTGTGAGAAGAGTACATACGCCGTGTTGCCGCTGATGTCCATGTCGACATGACCGGTATACCCGCCCTGCGACTTTACATTCATGGCATCGGTCCATGACCCGTCATACTGCCGATAGTAGACCTCGTGAATATGGTGGACATAGGCAAGATGCAATGTGTTGTCGCCGGTCACCATCAAACGTCGAATAGAGTGCTCTCCCTGCCCGGAAGAAAGGTTGTTGGTTGTGGTTACCGAGTGTGAATTCGCATCGAGCACAGCATGAACTTCATCGTCATTGCCGTACTTCTGGTACACGATATGGACCGTGCCGTCGCTCTCAATCGCTACATCGGGGTCGACGATACGCTTGTATCCCCCACTTTTGCCGGCTTCATCGATCTTCTCCGAGTGTACCCACGAACCGCCCTTCTTGACGGCGACTCTCATGAATCCACTGTTGTCACCCGAGGCAACAACCAGTTTCCCGTCGCGATAGGCAAGACTCGGGTTCTGGATACCCGCGTTGAATCCCGAGGTCATCCACTCTATGTCCGAAATGCCTTCTTCATTCCCGATCTTGTCTCCGGAGGTGGTGAGGCGCTGGTAATATGCGCTCCCATCCCCTTTGGTGTAAATCATGTGGACGGTGTCTTCCACCACCTTGTACACCGGTTTCCGCCCGCCGCCGACCAGCTCCTTCTCTGCGGAGACGGTTACCCCCTCGGGATTCGGCGTCGGGTTCGGGTTTGGATCCGGGTCCCCACCGGCTTCGGTGGTTGCCGATACCTCGTTGCTCTTGTCGCCTTCCAGACCGGCGCCGTTGACCGCCGAGACCCGGTACTTGTACTCGGTGTCCGCATCGAGGCCCTGGTCGCTGTAGGATGTACCGTTGCTGCTTGCAACCTTCGAGCCGTTGCGGTAGATGTTGTAGCTGTCAACACCACTTTCACCGTCGGATGCCGCGTCCCAGCTCAGGTCGATTTGCGAGTTGCCGGCCGCGCTCGCGTTGAGGTTTGACGGCGCAGTCGGCGGTGTGTCGTCCTCGGGCTGCGGCTGGGGGGCATCCCCTTCGCCCACCGCAACTGCCCAGTCCGAGGAATACGGCGCGTCCCAGGTCATGTCCGATTTGGAGATGCTCACGTCGATCTCTTCGTAGTTCTTCTTCGCATCCACCGCCACCGCGCTGAGCTTCCCGTTGAACCCCGAGAGGTTCATCTCCACCTTGTCGGTGCTCTCCTTGTAGAAGATCGCACGGGTCTTGTCCGAAGTAATCAGACACTTGCCGTTGGTCAGGCCGTTGTCGGGCGCCATCGACGGAAAGAGGCGATGTTCCCAGAAGGTGAAACAGGTCTTGAACCACTGTGGGTTGGAATAGGGGTCCTTTTCCCAGTCTCCGTTGTGACCGAAAATGGCGCTCATCCCGCCGGCGATGTTGCAGTCCCACATCTGGCGGCGAAGGTTCTCTTCGTTGCCCAGACGACCGTCGTACCAGCGCTCGTCGTTGGAGTGGGCCTTGTTTGAATTGGAGTTGAGCACACCGACAATATCCGAATAGGATTGACCACCGAACCAGTGCCCGCGTGAGTAGAAATCCGCTTCGGGCCAGAGCGAGTAGTTGATATTTCCGCCCTGGTCGCGGGCGCCGAGCATGTGATCGTAGGCCATGTTGTCCCGAAGGTAGTTGCCCCACCCTCTGAGTTCGGACGTATTTACATGCTCGGGAAGATCGTAGCCGTAGCCCATGATCCAGCCGGGCAACGGGCCCAGACGGGACCCGATATGGCGCAGCAGCTTCTTCTCACCGTCGGTTGCCGCCCCGTTATCGCCGAACCCGGCCTGCGGACACTGGGATCGTGCGCAATCGCCGCAGTACCAGATGTGCGTAACGCCGCCGCGGTTGTGGATCTTCTTGATCATGTTTTCGAGAATGTCGAAGGAGCGGTTATCCGGGTCCTTGTTCTCAAAGGTCGACCCACCGTCACGATTGACCCAGTAGCCGGCCATGAACACGTGCACCCCATTGAACCCTTCATCGCCCATCCACTTGTTGAGCCATCCGTCGATCTCCGAAGAGCCCCAGTTGAAATTGCTCTTCTCGAATCCCATCCTGAAATGAGGTATAAAGGTCTCGAGGTCCCCGGATGAATTGTATCGTGCCCACTTGTTGCCCACGTGCCAGACACCGCCTTCACCGGGAGACTGAGTGCGCTTTGCCAGGCCCCCTGAAGGAACGGTTGTTACAAATCCGTATGCATCGGGGTCGGGATTGGGTTTGATCGTCACCGTCCCGGTGTGCCCGCTCAGGTCGGGATCGTCGCCGCCGGTGGTGAATGTCCACTCCCCGAGCCGCGTGCCGGAGAAGCGGAATTTCCAGGTCGTCCCGCCGTCGTAGAACATACCCACACGCCGCTGCTCACCGCTTGCGGTATGGGTGAATGTCGCCGACGCGATCACGTCGAACGGGTTGCCGTCCCAATCGGGATTGTCAACGCTCCACTCCAGAACCGGGGTGAAGAGCGTGCCCACTTTGTCCATTTCCGCGCCCTGAGCACAGAGCGCAACGAAAAGGACTCCCGCAAGACAACAGAAAAAAGGCCGCTTCATCATGCCTCCTTGTGTAAGGATGTAAAGTGAACGGATGTAGCCGTTGAGGCGAAGCCGGACGGCCACTCTCGGTGCTGACGCACAAGGTATGAATCTCAAGATACGCACAAATGTCATGGCGAGCAGAAGAAAAAGGTGGTATATTTATGGTGAATATGCAATTTATGAAAACAGAGGAAAGCGAAGCCGCCTGACCGCGGCGGGGACGGCCCGTGAAAGCATCGGATCGATTGAAACAGTGGCTTGAAGAGAAACTGTCGACCATGAACCCCGGCGAGTTCCTTCCCTCGGGGGCGGTTCTCGCCCGTTCGTTCGGACTGTCGCAGCGCACGGTGTGCACGGTGATGGAGCCGTTTGCGCGGGAGGGCAGGATCGAGCGGATCCCCGGCAAAGGCACCCGGATTCCCGGGCAGGCGAACATCGAGGTACCGGCCCCCTCGCCTGCACTGTCGGCCGAAGGCTCCATTGTCAGGACGATCAAGCGTGACATTTTCAACGGCACGCTCAAAACCGGCGACCCGCTTCCCCCGCGCAAGAGATTCCGTCTGCAGTTCGGTGTAGAATCCAGGGCTGTTTCCGGGGCGTATGAACAACTCGTGCGGGAGAATCTGGTTATCAATATCGGACGACGGTTCTGGGTGGGGAATTTTTCGACACTGATGAAGACCGGGATGAGCCGCGACATGTTCTTCTTCGACTGCAGGGGAGCGGGGTGGGATGAACTGTTCGACGACGAGATTTACGGCGATATGTACCGCAAGGCCGAACACATTGTAACAACGCGGGGGTTCCGCGTGTTCTACGGGGGGTTCGAGTCGTTCGAGTCCCTGATGGAACGATGGCATGGCCGAAAGGAATTCCCACACGGGCTGCTGCTTGCCGGGATGACGTCTCGGGAGGCCTACCGCGATTTCAGGCTGGTGGACCACCTGGTTCGTCGCTACTTCGGAAGGCGCACTGTCCGGCGTCCTCCGTCCATGGTCATTGCCGGACCGACCTCATACCGGGAGATGACGCCGCCGGTGAAAGCACTGGCGGGCACTTCCCCCACTACCATAGCGCGCGAAACCGCCCGGTTCCTCGTCAACGGCCGCCACACCCGCGCGTGCTTCTTTTTCAACGAGGAAAGGCTGGGGAACCGACGGTTTTTCGACCATGTTCGCCTCCGGGCCGAGGTGTGTCATCGGTACGAGGGTTTTGACCTGCGGTATGTGGTGAAGACGGAGGGCAAGCCGGATATGGAATCATTTCTGGAACGGCTCCAGGCCCACTACCCCGGAACCGGCCTGGAGTATCTCCATGTGTGCCTTGACAAATACGGACCGGTTCCCCTGGAGCGGTTTCTCAACGAAGTATCCCTGGTGGAGCGATTCGATATCGCGTTCGATTCACAACGTGGCCGCGGGGTGTGGCTTTTTTCCAATGACGCCGATGCGGTAGAGGCGCTCACGTGGTGCGCCGCGAACGGCATACGCGTCCCGGAGGATTGCGGCCTGATAAGCTTTGAGAATGCTCCCGCGTATTTGCAGCACGGGATCACGTCGGTAATCCTGGACAAGGAGACGATCGGCTACAATCTTGCCCACGCGCTCCTGGACGACATCCCGGTGGAGCGGACCAGCCAGGGGTATCTGCGGATGAAAGCTTTGGTGCTGGAGCGGGGGACCACTTAATAAACGAGGGGTCGGACCTCACCTAACGATTGCTGTTTCAGGACCTTATTTACCGCAACCCCCTCCATTTGAAACGATTAAATTACGCCTGCAACGCACACATTACGTTTATCTTTCGTATCGGTAGAGCGCTACCCGCAATACGCCCGGACCATAATCCCCCCGTCTACGAACGATGCGTGTTCCCCCATGCTTCTCAGGCTGGAATCCGCAGCTTCTCGTAAAGGAATTCGGGAGCGATGTCAGCTCCATTGGGCCGGCAGAGAGTGTGAAATTCCGGATGCACAGCCACAGCCTTGAACACGGCAGGATCCCTCAGCGGTTCGAACATCTCGCCGTAGAGTTCATCGGCCGGATCCACATCCCCCTGAGTTCCATCGTCAAACCGAATGTGAACAACAAACCCGTTCCTGTACCGCGCCTCAATAACTCTTGGTATCATGACACTACTCCAGTGGGGCGATCTTGTTCGCCGGACGTCCTGCCTGAATCAGCTCCCAATCTTCCAGCAATACTTCCCCATCCGTTTCAACGGCCTGTATGCAATGCTGCCTCGAGCACAGCATCCGTACCCGTCGGAAAAATAGTAACTATCAGGCCACACCCGGTAGTCCTCAGGGCTGTCCTGAGCATCATCCCGACCGACATCGAGGGACTCATGATGAGCCTTTCAGGGGGCGCATCCTGAGCTGTTCAATGAAATCACCAGGTCAGGTACCTGGATACGGTGCTGCTGACGACCTCGCAGGACCTGTCATACCCGTCACTTCGGATTCGGCCGGGCTTAACCTTGCCGTGCCCGGCCGCCGAACACGTGGCGTAAGCCCCTTTCCGCCACGCACCGAGGGCAACAGCCCTCCCTTCACGTCGTCATCCGGGGAGCCGGTACGACGACGCATGGTTCGCCCGATCTACGACAGGTCGTTGCTCCGCAAACTACCGCTTGTAGATACCCTTCGACACCAGCGTCCTGCCGGCGCCCGGGGGTTCGGGGAGCGAGCGATGAAGGAATTCGAACTGGAAGCTCTTGAACCCTCGAGCGTAGCGAGGTGCGATCCTTCCCGGTCGCGGCGGCCAGCCGTCGCCGAAGCGCGCCTTGTACAGAGAGTCGCGCTTCAGGGAAATCCCGTTCTCAACCACCAGGCTGTCGTCGCAGGTATCCAGCTCCGTCCAGTAGTCGACCGAAAACGTGTCGCCAACCGGGTCCCAGTCGGACTCCAGGATCCCGTTACATTTGTAGACCAGCGTCCCGAGAATTTCAA